>JBIJDL010000571.1:0-4096 GCA_044344195.1 Candidatus Hydrogenedentales bacterium | reverse complement strand
CGGCGTGGGCATCGCGCGCACGGAGTTCATGGGCGAGCACATTGGTCCGGAACTGCTGGACGTGATGCGCACGATCAAGGCCCACTTCGATCCAAAGTCGCTGATGAATCCCGGCAAAGTCTTCCCCGACGGCCGCTACAAGATCGACACGAATCTGCGCCAGGGCGACGGCTCGAAGATGGACAAGCTTCCCTTCGAGCCCGTGTTGAAATTCGCCGCGAAAGATGGCTCCTTCGTGGGGAATCTCGAGCAGTGCAACGGCTGCGGCGGCTGCCGCAAGTCCACGCCCACGATGTGCCCCACCTTTGTGGCGACGGGCGAGGACGTGATGGCCACGCGCGGCCGGGCGAACACGATCCGTGCCGTGCTGGAAGGGCGTGTGGACGCCGATGTGGACCCGCTCCTTTCTCCGTCCCTGGAAAAGGCGCTGGAGAATTGCCTCTCCTGCAAGGCTTGCACGACGGAGTGCCCCTCCAATGTGAACATGGCGCTCCTCAAGGCGGAGCTGCTCTACGCGAAGATCCGCAAGTATGGCGTTCCTCTTTCCGCCAGGATGGTTAGCCGGGTGGACATTCTGGGCGAACTCGCGAGTCTCACGCCGCGCCTGGCCAACGCCACCATGAAGTGGGGCTGGTTCCGCGCGTTGCTGAAGCGTTTTGCGGGCTTTGCCACCGAACGTCCCCTGCCGCCCTATGCGATGCAACGCTTCGATACGTGGTTTCATCGCCGCCAGGCACCGTCGGTCATCGGCGAGCGTGGAACGGTCTATCTCTGGGACGATTGCTTTGTCCGGCATAACGAGCCCAATATCGGCAAGGCGGCGGTCAAGGTTCTCGAGGCCGCGGGCTTCACCGTCAACCTGATCACCCAGCGCGCGTGCTGCGGGCGACCGGCCTTCAGCACGGGTCGGCTCGACGTGGCCGCGTCCTTTGGCAAGAAGAACATCCGCATTCTTGCGGGATCGGAGGCACCGATCATTTTCCTGGAGCCCTCGTGCTATTCCATGTTCGCGGAAGACTATCGCGAACTCGGGCTGGAAGGGGCCGAGAATCTGGCGCGGCGAAGCTACCTCTTCGAGGACTTCATCGAGAATTTACTGTCCCACGATTCAAAGGCAATCCGCTTCAGCGGCGGACCGGCGAAGACAGCGATTCACGGCCACTGTCACGCGAAATCGCTTACGGGGACCGCGAAAATGGTCAAAGTGGCCCGTGCCATTCCCGGAAACGAAGTGGCACTTCTCAATACGGGATGCTGCGGCATGGCGGGCGCTTTCGGCAGCATGGACGCGAAATATGCCCTGTCGCTCGAAGTGGCCCGGCCCCTGGTGGAGCAGGTGGACCAGCTTGACGACGACACGCTGCTGGTGGCCTCGGGCACCAGTTGCCGCCACCAGATCGATCACCTCGCGGAGAAGGTTCCGCTCCATATGGCCGAGCTTCTCGCCCGGTTTATTGAGTGACCGAAAGCATGGCTTACCCGCGGGAGTGCCGTCGCGCCGTGACCCTGACCGTGCTGCTGTGTGTTGTCCTGGCCTGTTGGACGGCTGGCGCCGCCGAGCAGTGGGAATGCCGATTTCTCCTTTCCAATCAGGGCGTCCAGTATCCCGAAGTACGGGAATTTGTGGAGGACCAGCAGGGGCGGATCTGGGCCTCAAGCTGGGGCGGCGGTCTGGCCTGTATCGAAGGCACCACGTGGACCTCGTACCGGGAGAAAGATGGTCTCGCCAGTGACTGGGTACGCGGTATCGCCCTGGGCGAGGACGGCACAATCTGGATCAGCACACCGGCGGGCCTGTGCTATTTTCGGGAGGAGCGCCTCCACTGCCTGCACCGATCCGCCCTGCCCGCGCTTCAGGACGACGAACCGGATCTTATCCATATGGACGGGGATGGGGCCCTGCTTATTTCCACTTACGATGGAGCTTGAGCGTGTACCCATGGACACGTGGCTTGCGGGGGTGCTTCAGGAAATGGTCATCCCCCTGGAAATTCATTGCGACTTTACCTTTGAGAGTGGGCTTGACCTGGAGATCGATCCCGAACGTCTGCGCCGCGCGGTGATAAACGTGGTGAACAATGCGGTTCAGGCCATGGAGGATTACAATGCGGACTACAAGCGACTTCGGGTCAAGAGCAGAAAACGGGACGGGCGCTTTGAGATTGTGGTGAAGGACAACGGCCCCGGCATGTCCGAGGAGAGCCTGTCCCGCATCTTCGAGCCGCTGTACAGCACCAAGGGCTTTGGGGTTGGCCTCGGCGTTCCCATCGTGAAGAGCATTATGGTGAAGCACCACGGCGGCGTGGAATATCACAGCGTACTCGGCAAGGGAACCACGGTCGTTCTCTGGATTCCGGCTTGAAGTGTTCTATGTGCCCAGGACGTCGCGGAGCGCCAGGGCGAGGCTTCCCGTGAAGATAGCCATGCCCACCATGAGCCCCACGATGAAGAAAATGATGCGGAAGATGTAGAAGAAGCACAGGCCGACGAAGCCCAGATCGTAGGCCTTGGCAAACCACATGATCGTCAGTAAGATTCCGAAGAACGAGCTTTCCAGCAAGGTGGCGACCATTACGCTGGCGCTGATGTTGAAGGAATTGCTCCAGACGTCTTCATAGGGCAGCGAGCGCATCAGCATGAGGGCGATATAAGCGCCCACGGTCTGGAACCCGATGATTACCACGAAGGTGGCCAGCGCACCGAGGTATATCATCGCGCGGTTCGCCGAGGTGATCTGGCCCGAGGCCGCCTCCGCACTCCCGGCGGGCGGGGGCTCATAGTTCATCAGCGGCACAATGATGATGGCGAGGAGGACGACCACACCGAGCGCTATCAGGCCATACTTGAGCCAGGGAAAGGGTTCGGGTTCCACCGGCTTGTACTGGAGTGTCGTGGAGGGGATGTCGAGCAGGTCGCCCTGAATCGCGGAGTCGTCCAGGCCGGAAAAGTCCAGACCGAAAAGGTTGTCGGCGGGTTTCGGCTCGGGCATCTGGCTGATGCGCTCCTTCAGCACGATGGCCCTGGGATCGTTGAACTGTTCGATGAGCTGATCGCAGATGGGCAGGGCATCCGCGCCGCGTCCCAGTTTCTCCAGGCACATGGCGGCGGGGTAGAGCACGTTTTTCGTATTGGGAAAAGCCTGATTCAGGCCCGAGAGGATGTGGAGGGCCTGCTGGTATTCGCCGTCGCGAAACAGGGTATCCGCGCGCTTGAATCGTTCTTTGCTTTCACGGGCTTCCACGTACTGTCCTCCCTATCCTTTTTTCACGCTTGCCGTGCTGCTATTCTAGATAGTTCCGTGGCCCGGTGCAAGCCCTTCGGGCGGCCCGTCAGCCGAGGAAAAAAGCTAGAATACCGCCCGCACCCACAATGGCCAGGACGGGGAGGGCCACCAGCACACAGGACAAAACAAAGTAGATGACGGCAAAAGCGATCACGCCGCCGATGCCCAGATTGTAGTTGCGGTAGAAGGCGTAGAGGAGGATGGCGATCTGGATGATGGCCACGGCGATCCCCAGGGCGGGGGACTCCGCCCGCACCACCAGCAGGGTCAGGACGGCGGAAATGAGGTTCACGACCAGGATAGTTCCCCCCACGTCGAGGACGATGCCGCCGATGGTGTTGGCGGGGAGTTTGCTTAGGGCGCCCAGCCCGAGGATCCCCGTAATCGTTCCAGCCACGATGGAGTAGGCGAAGGCGAGCAGTACAATCCCGATCATGACCCCGGTCTGCTCCGGTGTCAGGGTTCCCGCTCCGGCGGAAGCGGCGCCCCCCTCGCCCTGCCCGGAAAACATGGGCAGCAGGAGTAGCCCGAAAATGAGCAGGGTGCATCCGCCGCACAGGACGGCCATGGGCCACCGGGACTCTTCCGCTTCGGATTGTTCCGGCACGGGAATCGTGGTTATCGGTCCCAGGTCCGGCAGGTCATACGCGGCCGCAAAATCATGGTCGCTGATGAGGGCGTCCACATGAACTTCGGGAAGGGCCCGGGGCAGGCGCAAGCGCTCCGCCAGCGCGCGCGCCCTGGAATCGGCAAACTTGCGCGTCAGCCGCTCCGCGAGGGGCAGGGCTTCTTCCGGCCGACCGAGCCGGTCCA
>JBIJDL010000570.1:0-4105 GCA_044344195.1 Candidatus Hydrogenedentales bacterium | reverse complement strand
GAAGGCCGCCGACGTGAAAGCCTGGTTGGCCGGTCACGTCCACAAAAACATCGTACTCGACTACGAGAGTATTCCCGTGGTGGCTTCGGCAACCACGAGCAAAAACTTCGATGGTGCCCCCTTCGGGTTCCGGGTCTGGGAAGCGAATGAAGACGGCACCCTGAGCCATCGCTACGAGCCGCTTGAAATTCCCGCAGGACTGATCCCGGAAGCGGCTCCGGGGAAAGAATAGTCGAACGTTGCGTCCCTTTTCAGGCTGAAGGAAGACCTGCATGGTTGGAATGGCGATAGGACTGTACGCGACGCTCGGGCTCCTGGCCAGCTCGGGCGCGATGCAGTATATCGACCTCGATTCGGGCTGGACCCATGACTCCAAAGGCCCCTGGCAGACCCGCGTGGATCATCGCGGTCTGCTGGCCATGCACCACCCCTGGGTGCCCAGTGAACGGGGCAATCTGGCCATGTCCTGGAAGGACGTGACCCTCCCCGAGGACTGGCAGGGCGATGTCGCCCTCACGTTTTACCAGAGCGACGATTATCACACCAATCCGGCCGATCCCGCAGGGGCGGCATTGCCCGCCGAAGGCTTCGTGGGCCACCGGCGAAAACAGATCCTGGTAAACAACGTCCCCGTGTGGAACGAAGATGTGAGCGACCCCGTGCGCCCCGGCACTTCACTGTACATTCACGTGCCGCTCAAATTGGACCCCGACCAGCGGAGCTTCCGAATTGCGCTGGTCGCCTTTGACAACGAAGCCTCGACGGTTCAGACGCGCCATGATTACTATCGCCCCCCCACGCCGGAATTGACGCGGGAGAACGACGCCGATGCGAATCGGTTTCGCACAACGATTTATTGGGGGGATCTTGCCCTGGTCCAAGGTGATACGGAATACGCCGCGCGGCCACGCCCCAGCGAGCGGCTGGTGCTGGAACGGCACAATGAACGCTGGCCGCGCAAAACCGACACGAAACGCTGGAAGGGGAAATCCTTCGATCTTGAAATCTCCGCGCCGGGTGGCATTCCCGAAGTCGGCTTCCCGCTCGAAATGGGCCTGCCCCTGCCACGGGGCATGGCGCGGACTCCCCGTGACTTCCGCCTTCGCGTCGGCGGTGCTGGAATCCATGCGGAGAAGTCCGTGGGGGCCACCTGGCAGGACGAATCACTCCGCTGGGCCCAGGTCCGCTTCCCCGTGAAGCCCGGGATGGCCTCTGTCGAGTTGTCCTTCGCTGACGACCCCGCCAAAGCGCCCGCGCGGATTTCCGTGAAGGAATCAGATACTGGAATGATCGTGGATGGCGGAAACGTCTCGTGGAGTTCCTCGTCGGGCACGCCGGTCTCCCGAATCGCGCAGGACAAAAAGGGGATCGTGGAGAACCTGCGGATCAATCTGGAGGTATCCGGAGAAGTCGTGCCCGGAACCAACCAGGGCTGGCATGTGGTGGAATCCGGGGCCACCTTCACCTGTGTTGCACTGGACGGGCGCTTCGACGGCCAGACGGAGCCCTTCGGCAGTTACACGCTCTATGTTTCCACCTACCACGGGCTGCCCTATCTCAAGCTGTGGCTTCGCTATTTTAACGATACGCCGCGCAAAATCGACCTCTCCCACCTGCGCATGGAATTCGAACTCACCGATCCGCCCGCCAGCATGGCCCTTCCCCATGGCGACGTCGAAGGGGACTTCACGCTGGCGCAGGATGATGCCGCCCAATATCGCATGGGTGATAAAGTGATTCCGGCGAACAAACCCGTGTTTGTTCAATGGAAAGACGGCGCACTCGCCGCAAAGAATTTCCGTGAACTCTTCCCCAAGGCGATAACCCGCAGCGGCAACCTCCTCGCCTTGGATCTCTGCGCGGGCGCCAACAGCCCCGTCAGCATCACCCCCGGCGAGGCCAGCAGCCACGAAGTGTGGCTGGGCCTGGGCAAGCAGGACGGCGCGGCGCTGGCCGCCGTGGTGGAGCAGCCGCCCATTCTGCAGAATTCAGAATATTGGTGCGCCACGGGCGTGTTGGGTCCCGCCGCACCCCTCGCGAAGAATCATCCCCTCGCAACGCACCTCGAAGCCACCTGCAGCGGAAAAGACTGGACCGGTCTGGGGCAAAGCCTGGGCATGCGCCATTTCACCGATGGTCCCTACCTCGGCCGGGCGGGCGAATGGGCGAACGACTACGACGGCCGCATGCTGGGGCTCTGGTACCTGTGGGCGATGACCGGCGATCGCGCGTGGTTTGACCGCGCCGCGGCGACCAGCGCCCATCTTATGGACGTGGCGATTGTCCACTCGGAGATTCCGGGCAAAGACTGGTTGGGGGCCCTTCACGGGCCGGGCGTAAATCACGTGGCCGGTCCCTGGATGCCCGCGTTGCAGGCCGACGGCCTGGCCCTCTATGGGCAACTAACGGGCAACGCGGAAGCCCAGATCGACTTTCTGGGCGTGGCGGACTATTGCGTGCGCACGGGCGCGGGCCTGCAGGGCGTCAGCGTTCGACACTACGGTGCGCCCTTTGCCAATCTCTGCGCGGCCTACCAGGAGACGGGCGAGATTGCCTTTCTGGAAGCGGGCGCGGCGCGATTGGAGGCGATGTACAAACGAATGGACCGCCGGCGCGGCGCGTGGATTGACTGGCACGGCTCGGAGGTGTACCCCGGCACGACGCCCTGGATGGCCGCCCAGTTGGCGGGGCCCCTCTCCGCGTGGTATGACATGACCGGTGATGTGGAGGCCGCCCAACTGCTCGTGGGACTCGCGGAAACGATCATTTGTGAGAACACGCCCTGGGACAAGCCCGGAGCGATGCGGACCTACTCCCCCAATCCACGCTTCCCGGATACGACAGCCTACGATCCCTTTGTCCTGCCCCTGCTGCTGGCGGCCCACGATCTCACGGGCGATGATTTCTTCCTCGATGCGGCCAGAGCCCAGTGGACGCGCTGGCAGGCCGAACCGACGTTTTTGCCCGTCTTCAATCTTGCCTGGCACTGGCCATGGCTAAACACCCAGTTGACCGTGGACAATGGACCGTCGACAGCGGAATGATGGGACGAACTTGACCAATCGGACGGATATTTCCGCCTTAAGTTATCCGTCCTATCGGTCGAATCCGTCTTCTCAACCACTCAAGACTTTGCGCCGTCCCAGCGCGAAAATGCGAGCGCCGCGATGCCCCATACAACAATGTTGATCCAGCCCGCCGTTCCGGTCCAAGGCACGGTGGATTGCTCGAAGAGCTGGCTCCAGATTCCGCTGTCTTGCCCCGCAAAAGCGCCGAGCGCCATGGCCGTAATACCGAGGTGGCACGTGCGCCGCAAAATACATCCAAGGAAGAACGACAGGACCACGGCGAGTGCGAGTACCCGAAGCATGGCGCCGGGAAAGCCGGACAACTGCACCTCTTGGTGCCACGTGTAGACCAGCGGCAGAAACCACAGGCCCCAGCAGAGACCGGTTATTACGGTGGCGACGGGACGGCCCAGCTTTTCGAGGCGTGGAAGCAGGTAAGCGCGCCAGCCCATCTCACTCCCAATAGCGATAAAGGCGAACAGTGTAGCCCCCACCAGAATGCTGAAGATCGGATAGGCGATGAGCGCGACCGCCGGGGCTGCCGATTCCACGCCCGGGGGCAGTGGCGCGCTGAGCGGGGCGGTCACCCGATTCATCAGGCCCCCGAGGCTCCACTGGGGC
This sequence comes from Candidatus Hydrogenedentales bacterium, assembly GCA_044344195.1. Classification (GTDB taxonomy): domain Bacteria; phylum Hydrogenedentota; class Hydrogenedentia; order Hydrogenedentales; family JAEUWI01; genus JAEUWI01. The sequence continues at coordinate 416 of JBIJDL010000570.1, read as the reverse complement.
TGGGTAAATCCAAGCAAGGTCGCCAGGGCGTAGGACAGGCCGAACAGCACCGGGGCGCTCAGGGTCACCAGGATCGCGGGGCGCACCGGAAGGGGCCAGATGGGAAGTTCTTCGAAGAGATCGTCAGGAAAAACCACGCCCGCAATGAGGGCGCTCAATGCGGGAATGCCCATGAGGACGGCGAGGAGCAGATAGCGAAAGAGATTGGGATTTTCCAGCACGATGATACCCTGCGCGGCACCTCCGAAAGTGCAGAGAATAATAAGTCCGTAGCTCAGGCCGAGGAACAGGGCGATACCTTTGTAGTTCATGAATCAGGGTTACTCCCGGGATGGTGAAGAAAATGGACGACGGCGCATTGTTGCACTAGCGTCGGCGTGGCGGCGGTGGCACGGGTGCCGTGGGACTGGCGGGTG
>JBIJDL010000569.1:0-4112 GCA_044344195.1 Candidatus Hydrogenedentales bacterium | reverse complement strand
TGTCTCCTTTTCTTCGTGTACTTCGTGCCTTCGTGGTGAAAACTCCGTTCCCTACTCCCGTTCCTTCAACACCTCCACCAGATCCAGTTGCTCGATCTTCCTCCGCACCGCCAGGTTCGCCAGCAACACAAAGGACATCGTCAGCAGGATCGCCGTCGCGTAGGTGCTCCGGTCAATGTGAAAGGGCAGCCGAAACATGTCATTGCTGTAGGCCTTTACAAGAAGCGCGCAGATGCCTATCCCCATGGGAATTCCGGCGAAAATGCCCAAGACGCCCATCAAGATGTTCTCATGGTACATGATCCGCCCCGCCTCGCTGGAGGAAAAGCCCAGCACCCGCAGCGAGGCCAGTTCCCGTTGCCGCTCCGACAGCGACACGGCGGTAATATTGTAGATGATGGAAAAGGCAATCACGGCGGCAAATGAAAGAAGAATCGTGTTGGTAATCGCCATGCTCTGGCCAATCGTCTTCTTGATGGAATCGTAGGCGTCCTGATTGAAGCTGACCGCCGCGATTCCGCCGATTTCCTTGAGCCGCTTGTTCAGTTCGGGCCGCCCCCCGGCCTCGATGCGCAGCAAGGCGCTGTTGAGGGCAAAAGGCTCGTCCAGCATACGGCTGAGATCGAGCAGGTCCATGTAGGCGCCCGTCCCCACAAACTGCTGGGCCACGGCGCGCACGGTGATTGTGAAGGTGCGATCAATCCGGCCTAGTAGCGGCTCCAGCTCGATGGTGTCGCCGGGCTCCACGGCCAGCTCCTGCGCGAGGCGGTCGGCCAGCACGACCGTGTTTCCGCCCAGGTGAAAGGGTTCCCTTGCGAAATTCATGACTTTGAACATTTCCGAGTCCGCCGTCACACCGGTAACGATGATGTCCTTCTTCCTCCAGTCGGAACGGATTTCAAAGGGGTACTCCAGAAAAGCCTCCGCACGCCGGACGTGGGGAAAGCGGCTGGCCTCCAGCAGGGCGTCCTTCCCCTGCTCTTTCTGAAAGCTCACCTTCACGTCGTCCCGCTGTACATCCCGAAACTGGAAGTTCATCCCGAACTCGGTGGAGTCGGTCATGAAGAAGCCCATGAGAAGGAGGCTGAGTGAAATGGCCACACCGAAGAGGTTGACGCCCGCGCGGAATCGATTGCGGGAGATGTTGCGAAAGATCATCTTCCAGGTGAAACTTACCCGACGCCAGAGGGGCGGGAAGAGCTCGATCCAGACCTTGTTCACCGTGCGCGGCGCCTCGGCGCGCATCGACTCGGCGGGCCGGATCCGGGCCGCCTGAATGGCCGCGGTAAGCGCGCCGAGCGTCGCGAAGACAAGCGTTATGCCCATCGAACGGGCAAGCACATCCCAGTAGACGCGGGATTCGAGAATGGGGAATTGGTAGAACTGGACATAGATCCGGATCATCCCCCCCGCCATCCATTGGCCGAGCAGGAAGCCACCCACACATCCCACGAGCGCCAGGACGATGCCATACTCGATGTAGTGCACACCCACCGCCCAGTTGGAGTAGCCGAAGGCTTTCATCAGCCCGATCTGGGTGCGCTCGGTGCGCACCATGCGGTTGAGCAGGATCAGGATGATCAGCGCGGCTATACCCAGAAACAACGTGGGAACAATCTTTGCCGAGACCCCGAGCCCCTTGATCTCATCGGAAATGAAGCGATTGGAAATCTGGTTCTCCCGCTTCGTCTTGGCGAATACGCCGTAGGGGTCGAGAATCTTGTCCGCCTCGTCGAGGATCACATCGAGGTCATGGGGATCGTCCACGAGCCCCACGATGTTGTTGCATGCGGACTTCAGGTCGAGAGCCGTCTCCGCAAAATCCTCCGGCACCCACAGAATCCCGAAGCCTTCCGGGCTGGGCACGAGGGACTGCACGTTGCGAATCATGTAGACATATTCCGGCGATGCGCCAATGCCCACGATGCGCAGGGAATACTTCTTGTTGTCTACGGAAATGTGTACGCGATCCCCGATCTCCAATCCATTGGCCCGGGCAAAGTGCTCGCTCAGCACCGTTTCGCTCTGGGTGCCCGGATCGAAGTAACGCCCGGCGAGAAGCACCATGTCATTGATCACCGGCACCCGGGGCATGGGCATGGAAATGAGCCGCCCGATGCGCGGTTCGTCGATGCCCGGAATATCGACGTTGACCTCTTCCACGATGCGCTTGCGCACCTGGCGCACGCCGGGAATGGCCTCCAGCTTGAACACGGCGGTTTCTGGCGCGCGGTCCACGAGAATCTCAAAATCGGCGAATCGGTTCTGGGCGTAGTACGTATCCCGCGTGAGGCTCAGATTGAGGTAGGCGGAGTACACGCAGATATAGGCCGCAATGCCGCACATGACCACGGCCACCACGCCGAGGGACTGGGGCCACGCCAGCAGCATGCTCCGAACGAGTTTCTTATGGAAGGCGCTGATTACCACACGAGGTCATCCACCGTTTTCCGGACCGCGTTGCGCTCGATGGATTGTACGTGGCCGTCCCGCATCTGTATCACGCGATCCGCCAATTCTGCAATGGCCGCGTTGTGCGTGATGATGATGAGCGTAGTCTGGATGCGCTGGTTAATCTCGCTCAGGGCATCGAGCACGACTTTGCCGGTGGCAATGTCCAGGGCACCCGTGGGCTCGTCGCACAGCAGAATTTCGGGGCGCTTCGCCACTGCACGTGCGATGGCTACCCGCTGCTGTTCCCCACCGGAAAGCTGCGAGGGAAAGTGGGTGCGCCGAGGCCCAAGCTGGACCAGGTCCAAGGCCTCCCGCGCGGGCATGGGGTCGAGAGAGATCTCGGTGGCCAGCTCCACGTTTTCCTCCGCCGTCAGGTTGGGCATGAGGTTGTAGAACTGAAACACAAAGCCGATGTAGCGCCGGCGGTATTGGGTGCGCTGGTTTTCGTCGAACTGGGCCAGATCCTCGCCGCGAAACAGAATCGAGCCCCGTGTGGGGCCGTCGAGGCCGCCGATGATGTTGAGGAGGGTACTCTTGCCCGAGCCGCTCGGACCCAGAATGACCAGAAATTCGCCCCGATCTATGGTGAGGGTTGCGCCGCGCAGTGCGGGCACGACCACCTCGCCCATGTGGTATTCCTTGCACACATCTTCCAGCGTGAAGAGGACCGTGCCCGGAGCTTCAGTTATGGATCCTGCCGACTGCATGAATGGGATGTCTCATTGCCGTGGTACGCGACCACTGCAAATGATACAACGCGGGTCCAGTCACTTGCCAAGTTCAAACAGCAATGGAGCACCGGCGGGTAGGTGGTACTCCACCCAGTGTTTTAAAAAGTGAGGTGTCTTCGCCTGCTCAACGTATCTTCACCAGACCTAACCGTTCGGAGGACGGGTCCAACCGCGGTCGGCGGGCCCTTCCCTCAACCTTTTGCCCGGCGCATGGCCGCCACATACTGCTTGATGCGGGTGTCGAGAATGCTCAGCAACTTCTCGTGAAGCGCCGCGTTGGAGGCTGCGATCAGCGTCTGGTGGTTGTGCTCCGAACTGTCGAGCAACAGCACGTCGTCAAAATGCTCCCCGAAGGCGTCGGTGACGATGCAACCGGCCTCCTGGGCGATCAGGAGCGACGCCGCCATGTCGTAGGGGGCGATGCCCAGAATCGTGCCCCGGCCCGCATTGATGAACTGATCCTGGACGAGTTCCGGGACTTCCTTCATGTAGCGGCTGGCAAAGTCCACGCAAGCGTCCAGTTGGTTGGTGAGCAGCCGGGTCAGGCTGAAGGAGGTCGCGTTGCAGGCGAAAAAGCCGCCCTTCAGACTCGTGAGGTCAATAAGTGGGGCCGCCGTCGGGAAAATCAGCGCCGCGGGCCGGGCCGGCACGGTCATGGACCAGGCGATCGTTTCCAGATTGGTATTTTCCGAAAGCTTGGGTTTCTTGGTCTTGCCATCGGGTGTGTAGATTCGGGCACCTTTGCCGCGCTCCGCGTAGAAGGTCCGTTCCCCCATGATTTCCATCACGCAGGCGCTTTCCACATCGGCCATGGTGGGCCGCTCGATGACACTGGTGGCGGCAATCGCGACCACACAGGCTTCGAAGCCGTTCTTGGCGGCACGGGTACCATCGATGGGATCGACGATGAGGAGGTGCTGGGGCGGG
>JBIJDL010000568.1:0-4122 GCA_044344195.1 Candidatus Hydrogenedentales bacterium | reverse complement strand
GCTGTTCATCGTGGACGAACTTGCACGGGGAGAGCGCTGCGTTTGCGATTTGACCGAAATGATCGGCGCGGACATTTCGACGGTGTCCAAGCATCTGAGCGTGCTGAGGCAGGCGGGGCTGGTGACGGATGACAAGCGGGGTCTGATGGTGTATTACCGGATGAATACGCCCTGCCTTTCGGGACTCTTTGACTGCGTGGAGGGGGTGCTTCGGTCCAACGCCAAGGCGCAGCTCGCGGGACTGAGTTGAGTTTTTTACACGACTAGTTGGTAAGTTGGCCAATTATTGGGGCGGACGTTTCGCCCGCGATGTGGACCAAACCCTGGAGGATTCGGGTCATGAGCACCACAAGTTCCAACCTCTTACTGTTTGCCTGCTCGGGCGCCTCGGATGTCGGCGGCCTTACGGATCAGGCGGCCCGGCAATTGACGCGAGAAAAGGCGGCATCGATGTATTGCACGGCTGCCGTGGCGGCGGGGGTCCATACGGCCCTGGAGCGGAGCGCGGGTGCGCGAAAATTGGTGGCGATTGACGGCTGCAACCAACGCTGTGCGCGGAAGATTCTGGAACAGGCGGGCTTTGCCAACTGCGCCCACGTGGAATTGGGGGCGCTGGGTCTGGTGAAGGGGGAGTCACCGATTAACGAAGAGAACGTGGAGCGGGTCGCGCGTGCGGTGCGGAGGGAATTGTGAATTATGAATTGTGAATTATGAATTGCGAAATATGAATTGCGAAATATAATGGAAGGTGCTGGTGCACAGGAGCGGTGGCGTTACTTGAGGCCTATCCGGGAAGCGGGGCTTGAAGCCCCCCACGGCCCTCACGGCCCATAAGACCCTTTTCCTCCAGACTCCTCCCTCCAGACTATTTCTTTATCAGCCACGCCTCTGAGCAGATCGTGCCCCAGCCGCCGGAATTGCGCCATTGCTCCACGGACACGCGGTCGCCCCGGGCCACGTCAAGCGCACGCTCGAAGCGGATGGTGACCTTGCCGTCTTTCGTGGCTTCGGCGGGGATATCGAAGGTGAAAAAGTCACTCATCTGCTGGGGTATCTCGATGTTGTCGGCGATCTTGATGTCGTCGGCGTAGATGCTCTGGGACTTCTGATTCATGCGCATGGCGTAGCGCTCCTGATACCAGGGGCGCACGAGGGTGAAGCGGATCTTGTAGGCCGCGCCGTGATCGAGATCGCGATACTCCAACGTTACGCCCTGGTCTTCATCCTGGGTGAAGTGCATGGAGCGCTGGCTGGGGCGGTTGGCTTCGTCGAGCATGCCATAGACGTAGGGCTGGCCGTGGTCATAGGGGTAACCGAAGGTCGCGTTGGGCGCGGGATTGAAGGTACCGAGGTTGTCGTAGTGCCCGTCGGGGCCGGGATCTTCGTAGGCCGCGATCATGCGAAGGTGTTCGGTGCGTTCCTCGCCCTGGGCCGCCTGGGCCCGATCCAACTGGCGCTTGAGCCAACCGAGCCCGACGAAGTCGTGATCGAGGGTGTAGAGGCCGTCGATGCGGACGCCATAGAGGTCGTTGCTCTCGGTGGCCCATTTCGTGGCTTCTTCGTGGAGGTCACGCATCTCGGTAGTTTCGCCGAGGCTGGTGAACCATGCGAGGGATTCGGCAATGGCTGCGTCGGTATTCCCCGAAGCGAGGGCGTCGGCGACTCGGATTTCGATGCGCGACTGGAGGGCGACCTGCTGCCGCGCGTTCTTCTGGGTGTAGAGGTCAAGGGCGCCCTTCTGCATGTACTCCCGCCAGAGCCAGTTATTCTTCATCCAGACTTCGGGCATTTTCTCGCCCGCGGCCTTCACGAGTTGGTAATACTCGCCCACGGATTCCTTCACGGGCAGGGGCTCGCCGGAGATTTCCTGCATGTTGCGTTCGAGTAGGAAAAGGGCGGCGGCCATGTCGGGCGCGGCTTCGGGGCCAAACCAGTTGCGGCAATATTCATCCACGACTTCTTCCACCGTCATGCGCGGGCTGGAGAGAAGGCGCATCCACATCCACTGGTTGAAATGGTCGTGGTTGCCGCTGGAGTGGGTGATGTCGCCCACGCCATAGGGCATGAGGTCATTGAAGACGCGGTGATAGTAGCGGGGCCAGGCGTAGAAGGTGAGGCGGTTGTAGACCATGGTGAGGAACTGGTCTGGGCGGCGTTCGTAGATCTCGTGGCTCCAATGGGGCGGCAGGTCGCCGTTCTTGTCCGCCCGAGGATACATCTGGATGTAGGCGTGCTGGGCGTATTTCCAGTGGGTCAGTTCGTTGTAAAAAAGCAGCACCTGCTCGCGGGGTAACTGGCGGAGCACCTCCTTCGGGTAGAGGCCGTAGGGGCCATAGCCTGGATAGCGAAAGAGATCCATGCGGTGATCCTGGCGGTGGCCCGGCTGCCACGAGGTGGCGTCGGAGCCGGGACCATAGCCCCAGCCCCAGAGCCACGTGCGGGGTTCCTCATTGAGGTAGTTGAAGACCGCGTTGTCGTCGGCATTCTGGAATTTCTGGTTGGTGAAGTAAATTTTCGTTTCGGGGTGATGCTTGTGAATCGCATTGGCCATTTCTTCCACGGTCTTGATGAAGATGAGGCCATAAGGCTTGCACCGGTCGCATTCGCAACCACCGCCATCGCCGCCCTGGAACTTAATGAAATCGAAAGTGGGCTGGCTCGCGAATTCCTGCTCGCATTTCTCGATCATCCAGGCGCGTGCTTCAGGGATAGAGAGACAAACGTAGCCCGTGCGACCGATGGATTCCGAGCCTTCCCATTCGGGGTGGTCGGGGTGGACACCCGTGTTGGCACCGAATCCGCCAAGGGTCATGCAGCCGATGGACTTGATGAAGTCGAATTGGGGTCCGGGGGCGGTGTCGAAGACGTTGGCGCCGGCCAGGGCAAGATCGGTGATGTAGCGCTGGGTCTCCGCGTCGGTCCAGGGGCGCACCTTCGCCACGGATTTCGCGATGTGGCTCTGGCCGTACTGGGTGCCGCGCACCTCAAAGGCGGGGGCGTTGCGCTCGTTCAGATCATCGGGAAAGGTCACGCTGTCCTCGGCGAAACTTGTCTGGCGGAGTAGTTCACCCACCGCGTAAAGACAGCCGCGCTGGTCGATGCCCGCCGCGAGTATGGCGGGCGCGCCGCTGGCCTCAACAGCTTTGAGGAGGTAGCCCTCCGGGCCGGGAGCCAGCTCGGTCAGGGGCGCGAGCCGCAGGGTATCGAAGAGGGCGGTGATCGTTGTGTGACCCTGGGGAATCCCGAGCAGGATGCGGGGCGCGCCCGTGGGCCGGGCGGTTTCCGGCAGCACCAGGGCCTTGATGCCGCTTTTCTCGCTCAGGCGCTCCGCCAGGATCCGGGCAATATTCTTCTCCACTGGAGTGGCCTGATCGCCAATGACGATGTCTACGGCATTGGCGCTGAGGGCCTCTGCGCGGGTTACGACGAGCGCGGCGGCGGCCAGCAGCACGCGACACAAGAGTTGAGCGATCTTCATGGGATTGGGACTCTCCATCGTGGGGGATCATTGCTTGCCTGAAGCGCCATTGTAGCGCCGGAACGCGATTGAATAAAAGCCCGTTTTACACGGAAAGCACGAGGGCGCGAACTCGTTTGGGCGGGCCGAATCATTTTCGGCCCGCCTGCGGGGACAAATTCAAAATGCTGTATCGGCCCGCGCTTCAGCGCCGCAAATATAACTGCGTGGACAGGAGCAGCAGGGCCACGCCAAGCAGGAACAGATCGCCCAGTCCGGGAAGGGTCACTTTGCCCGCCGGGCACCCGGTCGGGGTCTCTTCGCCGAGTTCGGTACGGCTGAGAAGATTGTCCTGATTGCTGTCGAGATCATCAAACTGATCGCGGGATAGTCCAGGAAGTTGCGCGCTGGCTTCGCTGTAGCTCAGGCGACCGTCGCCGTTGTTATCCGCTTCGTCGAATTCGGCCAGCAGGACCTCGTCGGGGTTGGGGATCTCACCTTCGCCTTCACCCTCGCCTTCACCCTCGCCTTCACCCTCGCCTTCACCCTCGCCTTCACCCTCGCCTTCACCTTCACCTTCACCCTCGCCTTCGCCCTCGCCCTCGCCCTCACCCTCACCCTCACCCTCACCCTCGCCACCTGGTCCAACAATGATGTAATCTCGG
>JBIJDL010000567.1:0-4127 GCA_044344195.1 Candidatus Hydrogenedentales bacterium | reverse complement strand
TCCAGTCTCCAGTCTCCAGTCTCCAGTCTCCAGTCTCCAGTCTCCAGTCTCCAGTCTCCAGTCTCCAGTCTCCAGTCTTCATCCTTTACTTTTCATCCTGCTCCGATAATAGTCGAGAATCACCGCCAGTACAATCACCACGCCGGTCACCATACGCTTGACCGGATCTTCCACGGCAATCTGCGTCAGCCCGCTCTCAAGCACCGCGATAATCGCTACGCCAAAGAAACTGCACACCGCCGATCCCCGACCGCCGAGCAGGCTGGTGCCGCCTATCACCGCCGCGGCGATCGCCTGAAGCTCGTAACCCGTGCCCATGTTGGGATCCGCACTGGAAAGGCGCGCACACAGGATCACCGACGCCAGCGCCGCCAGGAATCCGCTCGCCCCAAAGACCAGCACCTGCATCTTGTTTGTGTTCAGGCCCGACAGGCGCGCCACTTCTTCATTCGCGCCCAAGGCGAACAACCCGCGCCCCCAGATCGTGTGGGAAAGAAAAATCTGCGCGGCAATCAGGACGCCCAGCGCCATAAAGAGCATGAACGAGAGCCCGAACATGTTGAACTCGAGCAGGCCATCCACCTGCTGGCCGATGTACAGCGTCTGCTGGTCGGTGAGCTGATAGGCCGCACCCCGGGCCAGCTCCATCATGCCCAAGGTCACGATGAAGGAAGGCAGACGCCATCGCACCGTCACCAATCCATTGATCAGGCCGCAGGCCGTGCCCGCCGCCAGCGTCAGCGGCACCGCCACGAAGAGTGGCAGGCCCCACTTGACCAGCGCCACTCCCAACACCGCGCCGGACAGCGCGAGCACTGCCCCGACCGACAAATCGATACCGCCGATGATCAACACCAGGGTCATACCAATGGCGATGAGCAACGCTTCCGGGATTTGGTTCGCCAGCACGATGAAATTGCCCGACGACAGAAAATGCTCGGACTTCGCGCCGAAAATGGCGATCAACACACCCAGCACCGCCGCCAGGCCCAGATAGTTTAGAAAATGTCGCAAGGATAGCCGCCCCTCAAGGAACCGTGGTGATCAGATCAACCGGTGTCTCGCGATCGGCCGGCGCAGCTTTGGTCCCAATCATCTCCAGGGCATACTCGATGCCAAACACCGCGAGCTTGTCCCCATGCTGATCCGCCGTAGCCAGCAGCGCGCCCTCTTTAATGAGGTTCTGGGCGGCGGAGATGTTGTCGAAGCCCACCACCTTGATGGCCTCCAGCTTACCCGCCGACCGCAATGCGGATACCGCGCCCAGCGCCATACTGTCGTTCGCGCAGAGGATCGCCTTCAGGTCCGGGTGCTCCGTCACCATCGCCGAGACCACCTGGTTCGCCTGGGCCATTTCCCAGTTCGCCGTCTGGCTGGTGGCGATGACCATGCCCGCCGCGTTCATGGCGTCTTCAAAACCCAGCTTCCGCTGGATCGCATTAAATGCCGAAGGCACGCCCTCGATGATGGCCACCTTGTCACCCGACTGCAGCTTGCCCGCGAGATACTCGCCGACTTTTTTCGCACCCGCGCGGTTGTCCGGCCCAACAAACGGCACCGTCATGCCCTTGTCTTTCAGCACGTCCGCGTCGAGCTTGTTGTCAATGTTTACCACCACGATGCCGGCGTCCTGGGCGCGCTTGCACGCCGCCACGAGCGCCTTGGAATCCGCCGGGGCCAGCACGATGGCATCCACGCCCCGCGCGACCATCTGTTCCACGAGTTGCACCTGGCGGTTCACATCGAGCTCGTCTTTGATGCCCTCGGTGATCAGTTCGTACTTCGCGGCGTTTTCCGCCTGGTGGGCCTTGGCGCCATCTTCCATAGTCTTGAAGAACTCGTTCGCCAGCGACTTCATTACCAATGCGATGACCGGCTTGTCCGCCGCGGCATCCCCGCCGGGTGCCGCCGCTTCCGGCGTGCCTTCACCGCTACCACCACACCCGGCCAGACAAAACGCCGACAAGATCAGCGCAAGACTCAAATAGTGCTTCATGATGCTCTCTCCTTCGTATCAACGGCAGCATGCCGGTTGAACCGACATGGTAGCGGGAATCGGGGGGCGCTATCAATGGAAGAGTAGCCCGCGCATGAGACGACTACTTCAGATCCACCTGCGCATAGGAAAGCACCTCGCCGGACTTCGCATTACCAAAAATGTCGATCGTATTCGACGGCGCCGTCCCGCCGCGAACGCCCGCGAGGAAGAATGACCCGAATGGCGCGCTGAGCGGGATCTTGACCCTCGACTCCGGCTCGGGCTTCGGATAGATGGGCATCAGGTAATTGCCCGTATCGACGCCGGCGATGTAGGCCACGGCATACAGCCGGCCATCCGCCGCCTCGTGAAAGCGCGCATGGCCGCCATCCAGCGTATCCGAACCCTGGACCAGTTTATGGCGCACCACAATGGCGCCATCCTTCACGATCGCCAACTTCAGCGAGTTGTGAAGCGTCTTATCGGGGAAGAACTTGTCCCGCATCATGGCGCTGGACACTTCCCGTTCGCTGTAGAGGATGTAAGCGCTGCCATCGGGCGCGATCCAGAGATCGTGATTGGTGATGTGACCCGCCGTCGCGTCCACATTGGCAATTTCAAGGGGCGTGGAAAAGGGCGTGCTCGTCAGGTCCGGTGACGTCGTGTAATACAGAATTCGAAAGACATAGTCCCACTTCTGCTTCGTCTGCTCAAACTTGAACTTCCGCCATTCCTCCACAGGCTCCACGATGTCCCCGATGGCCATCACATGCCCCGCATTGCCTTTCACCGCCACCTGGGGATAACAGGATCGGATGGGAAAGCTGATGCCTCCGTTCGCCAGCGTCTTGCCCGACGTGTCCATCAAGGCCCAGTGCTCGATACTCGTCTCCGCGTCGATATTCAGCAGCAACAGTCGATTTCCCGGACCGTCCACGCCGTAGCCGCGATAGGAGTGATCGGTGAAGTAAGGTTTCTCGATGTCCCACACCGGGTTCACCTTCGTCGGCGCCGCAGCCAGATCGTCCAGAGAAAAATGCAGCAGGTGCGGCTCGCAATCCAGGTACTGGGCCCCGGCCGGGTGCAGCGAATCATTCACCGAAAGGAAAAGTCCCCGGTCCGCCGTGATCCCGATGGGACAGGGTTCGCGCTGGCGATAGCCCTGCGCCTCGGCAAACACCTTCCACGCGCCGTTGTCCCGCTCCAGCAGTTTCCAGCGCGTATTGCACAAGAGCGGGACGCCATCGCCCGTTTCCATCTGGCTGACGATGACGCGTGCGCCATCGCGTACAATAGAGGTGCAGCCGAAACTCCACAAGGGGCCGGAACCGTTGCCCGGAGATACGAGGGTGTAGACATCTTCCTCCGCAACAACCGTGGGAATCGGTAAGGTCGTCTGGGCGTGGGCGGCGGCGCAGAAGAACGCACACGCGAAAAGTTGGGAAAATGATGTGATGTTCATGGTGTACATCCAAAGGGTGGGTTAAACAATGCCATCATGGTATGCCGGACCATTGGACAATTCAAGGGAATCAACGAATTCGTTCCGCCCGCCGCACTTCATTTGCGCCCACGGGTTGCAACGGAGCATACTTCTTCCTCGGGATCTGAACGCAGAAGGTCGCGAATAATGTTCATCAAATCAACGCTCCTGTTCCTGCTGGTGGTTCATGGTCTTATTCATCTTCTCGGATTCGCCAAGGGCCTCAATCCCGCAGCCCTGCCCGCCATAACCCGTCCCATTTCCCGCTTCGAGGGAGCACTTTGGCTGCTCTGCGCACTGCTCCTGCTGGCCACGGCCCTACTCCTCGGACGCTTCGAAGCGTGGTGGATCGTCGGACTCGCGGGTATCCTCCTCTCGCAAGGGCTGCTCTTTCGCCACTGGAGCGACGCCCGCTTCGGCACCGCCCTCAACGCAGTACTACTTCTGGCCGTCGCCCTGGGATACGCGCGATGGGCCTTCGATCGGGAAGTCCAGCTTGCTGTAGCGTCGATACAGACCAGCGCGGCTTCCCCCCAAACCATTGTCGATGAGTCCAGCCTGGCGCCCCTGCCGTCGCCAGTTCAGCGGTGGCTCCGCCGCGCGTCGGTCCTCGGAAAGCCCATCGTCGCAAACGCCCATCTGCGCCAGAAGGGCCGCATGCGCACC
>JBIJDL010000117.1:0-14080 GCA_044344195.1 Candidatus Hydrogenedentales bacterium | reverse complement strand
AAATAATCAATTCAACAGCAAGTGTGTAATACCCATCTACAACTAACACGACTCCACCGCCGTGGAACAGTTGCGCTTCGGCGACAACGATACCCTCTCCGCCAAGATCGCGGCGAAACTTAACGCCGGCCTGCTCATCATTCTGAGTGATATCGACGGCCTCTACGCGGGCAATCCCCAGAAAAATCCAGACGTGCAGCACATTCCCGAAGTTGAGGAGATCACACCCGAGATCATCCAGTATGCGGGCGGCGCGGGCACCCTGACAGGCACGGGCGGCATGCGCACCAAGCTCGACGCCGCGCGGATCGCCTTCGCGGCCGGCGTCCCCACCATCATCACCAATGGGCACACACCCAATGTGCTCCACGGCGTGCTGTCGGGCGAGGCCCGGTGCACCCACTTCAAGCCCGCCGAATCGGCCCTTTCCCATCGCAAGCGATGGATCGCCTTCGGCCGCACGGCCCAGGGCACGCTGAAGATCGACCGGGGCGCCTGCGACGCCATTCAGACCCATGGCAAGAGCCTCCTTTCCGCCGGAATCACGGATTCGACGGGCCACTTCCACGTGGGCGATGCCGTGGAGATCCGCGGGGAAGATGGTGGCCTCATCGCCCGGGCGCTCGTCAACTATTCCAGCGAAGACTTGCGGAAGATTATGGGCCACCAGAGCCATGAGATTGCCACCATCCTCGGGGCAAAACTCTACGACGAGGTTGTCCATCGCGACAATCTCGTGCTGATCTGAGCAGTCCCTCTACGCCCTTTCCTCCCCCACCTGACGGTGTCATTCCGGCTATGATTGGCACCGGCGCGGGTATGCTTATCGCACACCACTGAAAAAATAGCAAAAATCCATTAATAGGCGAGCGATTTGTTTTATAATCGGAATTAGGGTAGCATACGGGGTATGCATGGCAAAGGAGTTGCAGTGTGACTTGCCAACCAGTCATCTGGGCCGACGGCACCCTCAAAATCATCGATCAGACCCTCCTGCCGGGTGAACTGCGCTGGATTGAACTGGGTACGGTTTCCGAGGTGTGGGACGCCATCCAGCAGCTCAAGGTTCGCGGAGCGCCGGCCATCGGCATTTGTGCCGCGTTCGGTGTGCTCGTGGGCCTCGTCGAACGAAGTCCCGACGGTTTGGCCGCCTCACGGAACACCGTGACCGAGGTCACACGCATCCTTGCCAGCGCTCGCCCTACGGCGGTAAATCTGTTCTGGGCGCTGGAGCGCATGGAACGGCGGGCCGGGGCGGTGGCCGCAAGTGCATCGACATCGGAGTTCTTCAAGGCACTCGAAGTCGAGGCGCTGGACATTCTGGCTGAAGATTTGGACCAATGCCGCCGCATCGGCCAGTTCGGGTCCCATCTTGTCCATGAGGGCGCGGGCGTTCTCACCCACTGTAATGCGGGCAGTCTGGCTACGGGGGGGCATGGCACGGCCCTGTCTGTACTCTATCAGGCCAAGTCCGAAGGGCGGAGTTTTCATGTATTTGCCGATGAAACTCGGCCGCTCCTCCAGGGCGCGCGGCTCACGGCCTGGGAACTTCAAAGGGCCGGCATCGACACCACCTTGATCTGCGACAACGCGGCGGCCCAGGTCATGCGCGAGGGCCGGATTGATCTGGTCATCGTCGGGGCGGACCGCATCGCGGCCAATGGCGATACCGCCAATAAAATAGGCACCTACGGGCTGGCCGTGCTGGCGGAGGCCCACGATATCCCGCTGTATGTCGCGGCACCGACGTCAACCTTGGACCCGAAGCTCGCCGATGGGAATGGAATACCCATTGAGGAGCGGGCCCCGGAAGAGGTAACGCACGGGTTTGGGAGTGCCACGGCGCCCACCGGGATTCGCGTATATAATCCGGCTTTTGATGTGACGCCCGCCGCGCTGATAGCAGGTATAATAACGGAGTATGGTATTGTGACGCCTCCTTACGATATCAGCTTGAGCCAGATATTCAGGCACCTGCACACAACCTGAAGGATTCCGACGACCTCCATGTACGAGACTCTCGCAAACTACGTGATGAATCTGCCCAGAGAGAAAGTTTCCGAACTTTTTCTGGACGACATCGCCCTTTGCGCCGCCTGGTACGAATCGCACCACGACAACGTCGAGGTCCAGGAAACCTATCGGATGCTCCGCCAGATCTTCGATATCTGGGTCACGGAGGTCAAAGCGCCCCGCACCGACACCATGGGCTACCGCCAGCAGCCCCTGAGCCGTGGGCTGTTCAAGGAGCTGACCGACGGCAAGGTGAACCGCCTCGAACGGGACGAACTCGACTTTCTCTCGTTTGTGGCGGGCCTTGCACGCCGGAGCGGCAAGGTGGACCTTTTCAGGCGGACAATGTCCTGTATAGCGCCCCATACGAAGGACATCGAGTACGCTCGGAAACTTAAACCGGTCGTGCCCGGGTGCCCTTCCCTCAACCGGCGGCTTGCGGTCATTACATCGACCGAGTTGAAGTCCGCCGAGTTGCGCGACGTCCGCACCTTCGGCGGGCTCAACCACCCCATCCGGGGTCCCGTGTACATTCGTGAAGGTGACCTCCTGATCCTCTCGGATGTCCCCCCGGATTGTACCGTGGTGGTGGACAAGGGCAGTTGCTTTGTCCGGGGCGACGTCCAAGGCAACGTGGCGACGACGGTCGGCAGCGAAGTCATGGGCAATCTCTCGGGTTTGGTGGTGGCGCGCCGGGGCAGCGTGGGCGCGAAGGATATCCTCAATCAGTCCACGGTGATTTCCAAGGAGAGTTCGGTGCGCGCCATGGCGGCCGAAGAACCGCGGATGATTTTCGCCGCGAGAGAGATCGAGATTTCCGGCAACGCCATCGGCGGTCGCTACTTCGGCCGGAAGATTACGGTGGGGGGAGATTTTGTGGTGGGCGAGCTCTATGCCACCGAGTGGGCCGAGGCCGCGAATTTCGTCTGCACGGAAGAGCGCAACATCAATATTTGCCTGCTGCGGGGTCTCAGTTGCCAGGACTACGGCGAAGTGCTCACGCTCGAATCTGGACGCATGCTGAATTCCGCCATGAAACTGCGCCAGCGGCTCGCCAACGTGGAAGAGCTCATCGAAATCACCGAGCGCGAGGCGGACAACTTTGCGGGCAACGTTCTTATGTATATTCTCGGGGAAGAGAGCACGAAGGAGCAGGTCCACCTGGTGGAAAAACAGCGGCGCAAACTATCCTTCCTCGAACGCCTCCTGTCCGGCGTGCGCTCCGTCATGGTCGCGGCGGAGGACCGCCTGAACCTGATGGCCGCCATGAAAGGCAACAGTGCCGACGCCTCGAGCGGATCGGCTGAGGAACAGGCGACGCTGGAGGACCTGCGCCGTGAGTTGACGATGCTGTCGAACGAGGGCAGCATCGACACCGATCTCCAGGCGGACAAGGAGGAAGTACTCTACCTTGGCCGCAAATTGCAGCGGAAGGGCCTGGCGCCCCAGGGCGTGGAGCAGGTACTGACCCGGCTGATGACCAAGTGCGAGGAGGTTCAGGAGAAGTTCGATACCTTGGCCCAGGCCATCGCCCGGGAAGAACAGGAAATCGAGCGCGCCATGGGCCGCGCCACCCTGCTGGAACGGGCGAAGGCGGAATGCTCCCGGGTCGAAATGCTCCGCCAGCTTCTGGCGGCGGCGCGCAAACGGCCGGACGCGGATCTCTTCAAGATGCGCGCCAATGACCGCTATGTCAAGGTCCTGCTTCGAACCATGGAGATCCGCATGTCCCGTGTCACAGGCTACCTGAGCACATGCCGGGAGATTGCGGCCCGTATCGAGGAACTCCGGGAACGACTTTGGAGCGAATACATGGTCTCACTGCCCGACCACGTGCTTCAAGGTTGGGCGGTGGGCGGTGCCCGCATTCGCGGCTGCTTCACCCCCGGCATCGTCATCTGCGCCTGGCGCCACCTGCTGGACGAAGAGAAGGGTATGGGCAGGAGCCGGATCGTGACGAAGCCGTGGGAGAACAATATCCCCGCGCGCCAGACTTATCTCCGGACGGAAAAGAGCACCATCGAAGCGCTGGGCGAGCCGGAGCCGCTGATGATCAGCGGCACCATCAACGTCTAACTAATCTATCGCACCGCCCTTTCCCCCTCAGAATCGCCACGCAACACCTGGGCTTTCGCGCCTGATATCCAGGCTGCCCTCTGATCGTTGTCATGACATTGAAATAAATTCCATGGGTGCTATCCGCCCAGACCCGTCTTCGGCCTTAAAGTCGTTCGGACCGGCAAAGACGCCTTCTTCATGGGATTCTTCATGGAATTACGATGCGCACCCGGCAGGCAATCGCATTAGGAACACCTTACAATCACTTAAACGGTTAGCGGAAATAAGGAGAGGGGGCGTTCCCTCCTCCGGCGCGTCTGCGACCTGCCCCCTTTTTCGTTGAATTCATCGTGCGATGAAAATGTATCTGCATTGTCCGTGTAACTGCGTTGCACGGGTCGGGGGCTGGAAAGCCCCCGCTCCATACCCCCGAAATCTCTAGTTCTTTGATACCATTTCCCTGGGCGCGCCCCGCCATCCGTTGAGTGAGGCCGGAAGCCCGTGGTATCATGCTCTTGCGAGTGTAAGCCGGTATTCCCGGTGGGCCAAATCCAGTGAGGGGAAGTCCTGTCCGTATGAGTGAAGCAACCCAGATAGTGGCCATCGACGGCCCCGCCGGAGCCGGCAAGAGTACGACCGCGAAGCACGTAGCGCGCATACTGGGTTTTGCTTTCCTCGACACGGGCGCGATGTATCGTGCGGCAACGTGGTGGGCCCTGGACCAGGGCGTCAACCTCGATGAACCCGAGGCGCTGGCCGCGAATACGGCGAAGATGACCCTGGAAATCGACGAAACCGATCAGGGACAGGTCGTGCGGGTCAATGGGGTCAATGTGAGCGATGCCATTCGCACACCCGCTATCACGAATCTGATCTATAAACTCGACCAAAACTCCAGCGTGCGCGCCCAGTTGGTCGCGCTGCAGCGTCGCTTCGGCGAGCAACAGCCCACAGTGGCCGAAGGCCGCGACATCGGCACGGTCGTATTTCCGAAGGCGAAGTGCAAGATCTTCCTGGATGCCTCGCTGGAGGCGCGCACGGAACGGCGCGCACGTCAATTGCAGGAAAAAGACTCCCCCGTTGATCGGGAGAAGCTCCGCGCAGACCTGCACGAACGGGATGAACAGAGCCGCAATCGGGCGGATTCGCCCCTCAGACAAGCCGACGATGCCGTCTTGCTTGATACCACGGCCCTGACTTTTGAGGAAGCCGTGGGCGAGATAGTCGCGCTGGCGCGAAAGGTACTGTGAACGGACTCGGCGTCAGCAACAAGTGGAATATCGCCCCCCAGGACGATCCGGGGGTCCAGCACTTGTCTGCGGCCCTGGGCCTTCCTCCCATTCTCGCCCAGTTATTGATCCGGCGCGGACTGGATACGCCCGAGGCCGCCAGCACTTTTCTCACCCCTTCCCTCCAGCACCTGTCGGATCCCTTCCTGCTGACGGGCATGCGGGAGGCCGTTGAACGCCTCACGCGCGCGCGCGACGCGGGCGAGCACGTGCTCGTCTTCGGTGACTACGACGTGGATGGTATCAGCGGCACGGCGATCCTGGTGAACGGTCTCAAGCGCTTCGGCCTGACGCAGGTCAGTTTCAACATGCCGAAGCGACTCACCGAGGGCTACGGCCTGGACAACGAGCACGTGGACGAGGCCCTGGCCCAAGGGGTGTCGCTGATCGTAACCGTGGACAACGGCATCGCCGCCCACGGCCCCGCGGCCCACGCGCGGGCGGTGGGGCTCGATCTGATCATTACCGACCACCACTCGATCGAACACGGCCTGCCGGATGCGCTGGCGGTGATCAATCCCCAGCGGGAACCAGATACCTACCCGGGACGGTTCCTGTGCGGAGCGGGAGTCGCCTTCAAACTAGCCACCGCGTTGAACGGAACACCCAACGATCTGGACATTGCGGCCCTCGGCACCGTGGCCGATATTGTTCCGCTGCTGGAAGAGAATCGAGTCATCGTGGCGCTCGGGCTGAAGCACATCACCCGATACCAGCGCAACGGCATCGCCAAGCTCGCGGGCGTGGCGGGGATCGATCTTCAGTCCATCAGCTCCGTAGACATCGGTTTTCAGATTGGCCCGCGCATCAACGCAGCGGGCCGCCTGAACAACGGGCTGGCCGCCCTTCATTTGCTATTGACGGAATGCCCCGATCAGGCCAGGGAAATGGCAAACTTCTTGAATGACGCGAATGCCGAACGGCGCAGCATCGAGAAGGACATTTACGATGAAGCCCTCGAAGAACTGGATGCCTGCTTTACGCCTGCGCAACGGGGCATCGTGCTCGCACGAGATGGCTGGCATCCCGGTGTCATCGGGATCGTGGCCTCCAAGATCCAGGGCCGCTACCATCGCCCGGTCGTGATCATCGCCGTGGGCGAGGACGGCCTGGGCCGGGGCTCCGCCCGGGCCAATGGCGGCTTCGACATGGTGAAGGCTTTCCGGGGCTGCCAGGAGCATCTGGTGAAATTCGGCGGGCATCGCTCCGCCGCGGGCATGACCATCGACATGGAGAACCTGGAGCGATTCAGTGCGTCCTTCGAGCAGGCCGCACGGGAACAACTGGGCGACGGGGAAATTATCTCCGAACTTGAAGTGGACGTCATCGCGTCGCTCAGCGAGCTTGACCCCGTCCTGTTGAATGCCATCGCCCGCCTCGAACCGCTGGGGCACCACAACCCCGCGCCGGTGTTCTGTACCCTGGGCGTTGAAGCCCTCGGCGCGTCGGCCCGCATCCTGAAAGATCAACACCTCAAGGTGTCGTTCCGGCAGGGCGACACGGTGGTGCCCGCCATCGGCTTCAACATGGCGGAGCGCTTCTACACCGAAGATCTTACCGGGCTGGTGGATATCGCTTACACGCCCCAGTTCAACGTGTGGCGGGGCGAGACCACTATTCAGTTGCTACTGAAGGACATCCGTCCCGCTGCAGGTTGATCGAGGCCTGCATTCGCAACCTGGATCGTGGTAAACTCCCTCCCATGCCTGCGTGTATTTCTTTCTCCAACGTGTCCAAGTTCTACGGCTCCCACTTTGCCGTGGGCGGCTTCACGCTCGAAATCGATCCCGGTGAAACCGTAGGTCTCCTCGGGCCCAATGGCGCGGGCAAGAGCACGGTGCTGTACATGCTCACCGGCCTCGTCCGGCCGACGTCCGGGACGATATCCATCTTCGGCAAGGACCTGCGGGAACACTTCGTCGACATCGCCGCGCGCATGGGGGCGCTGGTCGAACGCCCGGCTTTTTATGAGTACCTCTCCGTGCGTCGCAATCTTCACATTCACGCCATGCTTTCCCGTCGAGAGGTGAATCTGGATCGGGCGCTGGATCTGGCCAACATGCTGGAGCACGGCGAAGTGCGCGCCGGAGAGCTTTCCCAGGGACTGCGCCAGCGCCTGGGGTTGGCCATGGCCATGTTGACGGAACCAGAACTGCTCATACTGGACGAACCGACGGCCGGCCTCGACCCCGAGGCCACCCAGGATATTCTTACCCTGCTGCGGCGACTGGGCGAGGAGACGCGGGTTACGATTCTGTTTTCCAGCCACCTGATGCATGAGGTGGAAACCCTGTGCAACCGTGTCGCCATCTTGAACAAGGGCCGGCTGGTGTCCTGCGAAGACACGGCGGCGCTGATCTCCTTTGATCGGAGCCATGTCGAGGTGCTGCTGGAGGGTGCTGAAAATGCCGCGCGCCGCCTCATGGAGCAGGACTGGGTCCTCAAGGCCACGGCCAAGCCGGGCCGGATTTTCGTGCAACTTCGGGACGAAAACATCCACCAGTTGAACAGCTTTCTGATCCATGCGGGCTATCAGGTTTCGGGGGTCATCCCCCGGCGGCGCACGCTCCAGGATTATTTCCTGAAGGTGATGAATGCGCAATGATAGCGGGCGTGGAGGGAGGCAAGGACGTATGATCGGGCGAATCTGGCTTCTTTACCGGATCGAAGTGTTCAAGGCATCGCGACGGCGTCAGCCCTACGTGGGGCCGCTGCTCCTTGCCGTGCTGGTGCTTCTGTCTCCGCTGATACGCCCCATCGCCCGAGACGGCCTGCATGACTACGGCTTCATCGCCTACATCACGCCCGTCGCGCTGAATTTTCTCGGCTTCATCATGCTCCTCACCTTTGCATCGACCCTGGTTGTCTCGGAAACGGCCCGGGGCAGTGTCCGGGCGATCCTGCTGCGCCCTGTCCGGCGGGAAGAATTCATCCTGGCCAAGCTCTTGCTCGGTTTCAGCTATGCGGCCCTGCTCACCACTGTGGTTGGTGTGTCTGCCTGGGCCGTGGCCTGGTCCCGTGGCGATCTGATGGGCGTGCATGTGGGCGGCGAGCTGGTCTTTACCACCGGCGAGATGTGGAAAAGTTATGTGGCGGGTGCCCTGCTCTCTCTTCTTCCACAGTGGGCCGGGGTCAGCATGGCGGTGCTCTTTTCCACCCTGGCACGAAGCACGAGCATGGCCATCAGCCTCAGTCTCGGGTCATGGATTCTTGTCGATCTTGCCAAATATCCGCTGGGCATTGCCCCCTTTGTTTTTACGACCTACCTGGAAGCGCCCTGGCGGATTTTCTCAGGCCAGTGCGATGCCCTCGCTCAGCCTTGGATGCCCATGGCGGCCTGGTGCGCCGCAACCTCTGGATTGCTCATCGTGGCGCCCGCAGTGGTGGCGATAATCGTATTCAAGCGGCGGAACCTGGGCGCATGCTGACCCTGGTGGCCCTGCTGGCCCTGGGCCAGATCACCTTTGAGGCGCAGCCCCTGCCCGACGTCCGGATTGGCCCGGTCACGCCCTTCACAGGCCAGCCCACGACGAATTATCTCCGCGCGGATTTGGACGGCGACGGCGCGCTGGATCTCGTCCTCCCGGGCTACGTCAACCTCCAAGAGCAGGGCAGATTCCCCGAATCAAGACGGGGTCCCCTCCCACCGTGCGAGGAAAACGTTGAAGCCGACCTCTTCGGAGGAAAACTCTACTACCGGGGCCAGTCCACCCTGCAAGTCCATGCCTGGACCGACGGGCGATGGACCCTGGAACTAAAGCAGTCCATCGAGCGCGCGGGGGATGTTATCTCCTTCAGCCCTGTGGGGCCGGGCGGCGGCGTCCCGGTGTTCCGGCGCTTCACCTGCGATCTGGATGGCGATCAAATTCCCGAGTTGGTGGATCTGGATACGGACGGGGTCCACCTCTACCGGCGCGGCACGGATCGCTATGAGAATGCGGGGATGCTTGCCGTCTTCCCCACCACCGTTATTAATCGCTCCGGCCCCCAGACGATCTGGCCGCCGGATGAACGCCAGGTGGTGCTCCCCGAGCAACGCATGTCCTGCCGGCTGCTGCTGATGGATCGCGCCCTCTCGGTCATCATCGATCTGGATGGCGCGGAGGGCAAGGCCCGCTTCCGGCGGGATGATCTTGCGCTGGAGCTCGACGCGCAACGCCAGTTTGTTGTTTCCGCCACGGAGACCAACACGTCGGACGAACTGCCGGACCATGTGCGGCCCTGCCACCTCAATGGCGACACGATCCCGGACTACGCGGGCGCTCACTGGGTTCTTTCCGACGTGGTGCCTGTGCCCATGCCCGTTCAGGAAACCTGGGCAAGTCTCGATGGGGGCAAAACGTTTCAGATCGAGCGCGCTACGACCTTCCACAATTTTCGGCCCTACGCATCCTTCGTGGATTTCGATTCGGACGGCGATCAGGACATGGTCGTGGAGTCCACCAGCTTTTTCAACTTGGGTCTGCGGGAATCCATAAACCAGTACCTGTCCAGCACGAACATTCCCCACACGGTCCGGATTCTCCCCCAGACGGATGGACGATTTTCCAGCGAGGCCCTCGTTTGCGAACTATCATTGAAACTTGACGCACCGCCGGTTTCGCCCGGCCCCATGCTGGCGCGCTATCAGGCGGGCGAGCTCGTGAACGTGACCGGCGACTTCAACGGCGATGGATTCCGGGATCTCGCCTGTCGGCGGAGCGCCACGGAGCTCGAGATCCGCCTGGCCATCGGGTGGCGGCAATTTGACCCCGCCCCCGCCGCGAAGATTACGATTCCCTCGCAAGCGCACGTGGCCGTCGCGGACATTAATGGCGACACCCTGTCCGACGTATTGGTGCGTTGGGAAGAAGAAGGCCCGGAGGGCCTCAGCCCCCGTGTCATCGCTCATTTCGCGCGAAAGGCTGCGCCATGATCGCCGTTGCCGCTGCGCTGACCCTCCTCGCGGGAGGGGCCCTGCTCGAGGTTCAGATGCTCCCCTGGACGCCGGAGAAATCCACCTGCTTCACCACCGATGTCAATCTGGACGGTCGGGCGGAGATCTGCATACTCCAGGAGCAGTTACTCCACATCTACGGACGCAAGTCGGAGTCCCCACTGTATTCCATTGCGCTGCCCCTCCGAACCACGGCTATCGATATCGCGGACGTGGATAACGATAGGGTGGCCGACTTGATTGCGCTCCGGGGGGAAGAGGTGCTTCGCTACGCCCTCTCGGACAACGGCGCACCCGAGCCAGAGGTCCTCTTCACGCAACAGAGCCAGTTCAGTCGGGCGGACGGCTATCCCTTCCCCGCAGTGCTGATCGTGGACCGGGGTGACGGCCCGCTTATCGCGCTGCCCACGGAGGAGGCGCTGGAAGTGCGCTCGCTCAATGGCGAACTGGTAAACAGCTACCCCATCGGCATCAACGCGCCGTATCACGTTTCCATCGGAAAACCCTTCAGCTATTGGGTCAATCAGCATGCCCAGTCCGGCCCGGCGGACGCGCTGGAGTTTCGCGTGAACCGGCTGGCCAGTTTCAAGCCCCTCCTTCCCGACGATGCCTTTCCCATCGATGTGGCCGGTCGTCCGCCCCAGCGGCTGGGCCTGAGCCGGCAACAGTGGGAAGCGGACGAACACCGACCGGAGAGCTGGCCGTGGTTTTACATCGCCCAGTCGGATACAGAAGACATTCGAGCGCTGTACCGCCAGTCGGAATCCAGTGCTGATGCCACCACGATCCGCGTCCGAACCCTTACTTCGAACGTCGCAGCCGGGGACGCTTCTCCCGAGGTGATGGGGCCGCCGCGCCTCTATCCTGGTTCGCTGGTTCTGCACCCGGAAGCCTTTCCGGATTTCAATGGCGATGGCTACGGCGATCTCATGCTCTGGAAGGCCCCTCGCCCCGGACTGTCCGCGGATGCCCTCGCGCGCGCGCTCACGAGCAACCGCTGGCCGCTGAATATTACGACCCACGTGTATCTGCCGGACAAGAAACGTTTTTCACCCCGGCCCCAGACCCTGATCAGTATCGAGATACCGGTCGCCTGGTTCATGGCCCCGACGCCCCAGGGACCCCTTCAGGCGCTCGTCCTCCGCGATTTCAATGGGGATGGCAAGACGGACTTTGGTTGCCTTACGGCGGCGGACACCTTCACCGCCTGGCAGGCGGAGGGAGAGGGACTTGCAGCGGCACCGGCCCTGGAGGAGCGCTTTTCAGCCCCGGTGGATGAAGTCATGTTTGAGACCGATCTGGATGGGCAAGGCACCACGAGCATCGCCCTGCGATGCGGAAACCAACTCGCCATTCTAAGGCCCAGACCGGTCCTGCGGGCAGACTGATCCCCGATCTTCAGGGCTGCACTTCCGCAGCCACCTGCATGCGGCTCACCTGTTTCTTCAGGGCCAAGGCGACATCCTCCGCGTCCTGATCCCGCTTGATGCCCCGGTACAGGTGGGTGAGGCGCAGGGTTGCGAGGCGGGAAAGCGCGATGGAATCTTCCGGCGTGAGGCTTTCGGCCCCTCCCCCCATGGCGTCAAACACCGCGCGGTAGTTCGTCTCGGCTAGATCGTGGTGGCCCGCCCGCTCATACAACTGGCCGAGTAGTAACTGGAGCTTGTAGCCCGCGCCTCCGGATGGCGGCGTCTTCTTCAACTGCGCGGTGGCCCGTTCGAGCGCCTCCGCGTCGCGCGCCGCCTGCATCAGCATTTGCACCATCTCGTGCTGGATCTCCTCCTGCAGCAGGGGGTCGGCGGCCATCTCCAGGGCCTTTTCAAAGGCGAGCTGTGCCTGCTCGAAATCGGGGGGGCTCATCTGGGTGTAAAGTTCGGCGCGGGCCTCATGGAGCAGGGCTGCTTGTTCTCGATTGTGGGGCAGGGCCAGGGCCGTCTCCAACTGGCGGAGGCCGACTTCTGGCGATAGGTTATTGAGGGCCGCCTGGGCCACATCATTGGCGGGGCCGCTCCGAATTTTCGGCACACTACCCGAGAGGGATTTTACTTCGAGTAGATCATCCTCGTTCTCGGGCTTGAGCGGCCGATCAGTACTGGACGGCTCGGGATCCTTCGTCGATTTCCGATCCGCGCTGGTGAGGAGCATGGCGTTTTCGCGGGTCGTGCCGGGCTTCGCCGTGAAGCGCTGCCCCTTGTCGAATCCCCCATCTTCAATCGGATTCTTACCGAATTGGGAAACGGCAATCGCGACCGTGATCGCGGCCAGAATGACACCCCCGGCAATCAAGGCATTTCGCTGGAGCATGGACGCCTCCCCCTCAGGGATCGGCCAGTGCGGTCTCTTGCACCGTTGGCGTCAGACCGGGTGCCGCCTCGTCGGGCGGATCCGAACCCTCCAGCGTCGACGGTGTTTCCGTCGTGCCGCCGCCACCCCCGGTGGGTTGCTCGCTGGGCTGCTCCGTGGGAATGTTTGGCACGACGATGCCGCCGGCGCGGACGGTGATGGTATTGCGCACCTCCGTGATGCCCTGGACGTTCTTGGCGACTTCCTCGGCAAGCACGCGCTTCTCTTCGGAGTCGACGGTGCCGCTCAGCATGCAGATGCCGTCGTCCACTTCCACATCCAGCTCGCGCATCTTCAGGTGGCGGTTGAGCATGATGGCCGTGGAGACGCGACTTTCAAGCCATTCATCGGAGATCTGCCGACCTGTGCCCCGGACCGCGTCGTAGGCATCGTCCCTGCGTCGAACCGTAAGCTGATTGACGACGTCCTCCACGCCCTTGGAGTTGGAGGCGATGGAGATCATGGATTCCACGTGGGCTTCGGTGGGCACGACGCCGAAGAGCGTCACGACGTTATTTACCGTGGTGATGCCGATCTTGAGGCCCTTGAATTCACCGCTGCCCAGCATCCGGCCCCGGACCGCCGCAGTCACGGCGCGGTCCTGCACCCGCTGGCTCCAACTGCGCTGCTCTTTTTCGCCGATGACGGTGTTGATGACGACGAGCTGGTTGTCCACGAAGCGGACGCCCAGTACGCTCAGTGCGAGATCTTCGGCCAGTTCCCGTTGAACCTGGTCATTCACACTGCCGGAAATCATGACATTGCCATCCCGGGTGGTGGTATTGATATTGAGGGGGTTCAGGTGTTGGTCGAGCAGGTAGAGCGCTTCAATGCGCGCGGTGATCGTGCTGTCTTCGACCCCGGTGACGACCTGCCCCGCCGACGAACTCAGAAAAGACGCTATCACAATCAATGCAAACATCAAACGGGTTCCTTGATTCACTTGGCCGGCCCGGAACGGTTTCCAGAACGCCAGCAGCTCCACCGGGTGGCCCAGCCGCAGACTAACACGCGTACATTCATTATTATAGGGTCAAGTCAGGATGGCTTACAAGAAGATTCGGCACCGGGTCGGCACCCAGCTTTGTGTTCATCCTCCCGGGGCCGGGAAAGTTCCCGTGCGGGGTCCGGCGATCCGATGCATGGTTCCCGAGGCCGCCCCTGGGCTATAGTCCTGGTGAGATAACCCACTCCGAGGAATTCATGCCATGGCAGCATCTGGACGCGCGAAAAAGCTGGCAATCGTATTGACGGCGGCGGGCGCGATCGCCCTGGGAATCTGGCGTTTCACCGCTGAGGAGGCCCCCGTGCCCGTGGGCCAGGCCACATCCGCGCCCCAGGGCCCGGAATGGCAGTACTTGCTGGCGGGGGAGTCGGTCCGAGCCTGGCGAAACATCACGGACGAATCCGAGATTTTCGAGATTCAGGGAGACATGCTCCA
>JBIJDL010000116.1:0-14113 GCA_044344195.1 Candidatus Hydrogenedentales bacterium | reverse complement strand
GAGGGAGGCGAGGCCCAGCGGTCGTTTCTTGAACTGGATCCACACCAGGCGCCAATACCCCTGGCTCCGGTGCTGATAGGCAGCCACGGGGGCTACCTCCGGCTCGCCACCGGGCGCTTTAACCTGTTCTCCGATGTTGTTCGTTCCCATCGCGGCCTAGCTGAACTTTATCTTCGGATCGACCAGCGCATAGAGGATGTCGGAGACGATGAGTCCCAACAGCGTAAGCAGCGCGGTGATCGACAGGATGCCCATGATCAGGGGATAGTCCCGGGAGAGGATGGCCTCGAAGGCGAGTCGGCCCATGCCGGGAATGGAAAAAATGCTCTCGATGATGACACTGCCGCCGATAAGGCTGGGGATGAGGCCGCCGAGCAGCGTGACGATGGGGATGAGCGAATTGCGCAGGGCGTAGCGGTAAATGACGGTGCGCTCGCTGAAGCCGTAGGCGCGGGCGGTGCGAACGTAATCCTGGCGAATGGTCTCGATGAGGCCGGCGCGGGCATAGCGGGAAAGTCCCGCGAGTCCGTTGTAGCAGAGGCAAAGCACGGGAAGCACCAGATGCCAGGCGCGGTCGCGCAGCCACGCAAAGGCACCGAGGGAATTTGCGTCATAGGAGCTGACGCCCGCCGCGGGGAACCAGTTGAAATGGGCGCCGCCGCAGAAGTAATACATGAGCAGCATGGCCACCCAGAAACTGGGCAGACTGTAGAGAATGAAGAGGCCCAGGGTGATGGCCGTGTCTCCTCGGGTGTGCTGGTGGGTGGCGGAATAGACGCCGATGGGTATGGCGATGAGATAGATCACCAGGATGGAGATCAGATTGAGCTGGAGCGTCACCGGGATGGTTTCCGCGATCTTGGTGATCACGGGCCGGTTGTCTTTGTAGGACGTGCCGAAATCGAAGGTGGCCAGTTTGCCCAGCCACATGACGTAGCGCACGGGGAGGGGCTTGTCCAGGCCGTAGAGCTTCTTGGTTTGCTCGATGGCTTCCTGGGTGATGGCGCTGCCGCCCGAGCCGCCCGCCTGATGCAGCCGCATGTAGATGGGGCTACCGGGGGCCATCTGCACGATCATGAACGTGATCAGGCTGATCCCCAGGAAGGTGGGGATGATGAGCAGGAATCTTCGTATCAGGTAGTTGCGCACGAGGGCAGTCCAGCCAGCCGTATCCGGCGTTATTTGTACCGCTGCTGGTCGAGGGGCACCCACCAGTCGCGCATGTCGAAGCCGAGGGCATAGGGCGTCACGCCCTGGAAGCGGTTGGATATGGCCACTTTGCGCTGGGAATTGAACAGGAAGGTGTAGGGCTGCTCCTCATGCAGGATCGCGTGAAAGCGCCGGTACATGGCGTCGCGCTTCTCGTCGTCGAATTCGAGGCGGGCTTCCTCGATGATTTTGTCGGCTTCGGGACTGGCGAAGTTGACGTAGTTGGAGCCGTTTGTAATCTGGGAGGAATGCCAGATTTGATAGGGGTCGCCTTTCATTGGACTGACCCAGGCCATGCTGCAAGCATCGAAAGAGCGCTTGTTCACGCTCTCCAGGAAGGAGGCCCACTCCAGAGGGCGGAGGGTGACGTCGATACCGGCCTTGGTAAGTTCTTCCTTGTACACCGTGGCCAGTTGCTCATACTCCGGCGAGCCGGAGGGGTAGATCCACTCGTACTTGAAAGGGGTACCGTCCTTGTCGCGGATGCCGTCGTTGTCCGAATCCACCCAGCCGGCTTGATCCAGCAGGGCTTTCGCCGCAGTGGGATCAAAAGGCCAGGGGGCGATGGTCTTATCGTAGCTCGGGGAGTCCGGGAAGGCCTGACCGGTCACGACCCGCACGAGGCCATGGTAGATGGTCTTCCCGATGGTGTCGCGGTCCAGCAGCATGGTCATGGCCTGGCGCACGCGCTTGTCGCTGAAACAGGGCTTGGTGGCGTTCCAGCCGATCCAGCCAAAGGACGAGCCATAGCCGTCGACGGGAGAATACAGCGTGTACTTCTGGTACTTGCTCGTAATGTCGGGCTGGCTGGCCTGGCGCACCCACTGTTCGGGCGTCAGGCGCATTTCATCCACGTCCCCCCGGCGCAGCAACTGGAAGGCGGCATTGTTGTCGGTAATAAATTTGTAGTGGATCTGGTTGACCAGGGGTTTCTTCGGTCCCCAGTAGTCACTGCGCTTCGCGATGACAAGCTGCTGGCCGGTATCCCACTTTTCAAAGCGATAGGGCCCGCTGCCGACGGGGGCGCGGTTGGCGGGGTGCTCGTTGAAATTATCTTCGCCGTAGATGTGCTTGGGCAGAATCTGGAGCGACCCCAGCACATCGAGGTGCAGGAAATAGGGCTGCTTGGCTTTGAACTGGACGGTGTACTCATCCAGTGCGGTGGCCGACTCGAAATCCACCAGGTAGCTGCGCTTGTCGGCCGTGAGGTTGGCGGTATCCATGATGGATTCGTAGGTAAACAGGACGTCCTGGGCCGTAAGGGGCTTGCCGTCGGAAAAGGTCACATCCTTACGCAGATAGAAGGTGTAGGTCAGTTTGTCCTCGGAGATTTCCCAGCGCTCGGCGATCCAGGGCTCGTTGGCCTGGGTTTCCCGGTTGGAGACCAGCATGGTCTCGAAGATGTTGCCGCCATAGCCATCCGTAATCCGCTGGGTGTAGGAATCGCTGATTTCCAGACTGGGAT
The DNA here is from genome assembly GCA_044344195.1 of Candidatus Hydrogenedentales bacterium. Lineage (GTDB taxonomy): Bacteria > Hydrogenedentota > Hydrogenedentia > Hydrogenedentales > JAEUWI01 > JAEUWI01. Next base: position 11,439 of record JBIJDL010000116.1, on the reverse strand, counting down.
TCAGCGTGGCCGGTTCGGCCTCGAGAAGGATGACGATCCAGTCCCCTTCGACGGGCGCTCCTTCGGCCTTGGGGGGGGCGCCCTGGACGGTCCCGAAGGGTGTGTTGAGCACCTCGGGCGCGCTCGAAGCCCCGGAGGAGTCACCGCCGCCGCCGCAACCTGTGAAGAGGGCTGTCAGCGCGGTGAGTGCGGTCAAACACGTTCCTAAGGGCTTCAATGTCGGCATGAAATCACTCCAAGGGAAAATTACGGTCTGTACCAAGATTCAGCGTCGCCCCCAACTTGTGTCATGGTATCACAAGGATGCGATTGTGGAAAAACCGGGGCGGGTGCATCGGCCGCGGTCGATGGTGTATCGTGATCCCCAGCGCAGCGTTGCAAGGAGATAGACTGACCGCAGGGGAATTGCTCGTGACCGCAAGGCTTGGCATCATCGGCGTACCAGAGGACGCAGGAGGAATCGTGGCGCGCTGTGCCCAGTTGGGCGTCGAGCCCGTCTTTCTGGTGGATGGCGATAAGGACCCGACCCTTCCCCCGGGCTGCGAGGTACTCCAGTTGCGAGACAGGAGTACTGAAGCGCTTCTGGATGGCGCCCGACTTTCCCGACTTTCGGGACTCTGGGCCGCCCGATGCGAGGAAGTGCTCCGGCTGGCGGAAGCGGCGGCTGTGCTCAATTTTCCTCATATGCCCTGCATGGATGACGCACGGCAAGGCACCATACCCATACACGGGGCGGTTGTCTATCCCTTTTCGGCACTGGAGCACTTGCGTGAGGAAGAGCTTCAGGCTCTGCCTATCCCGGCCTGGGTACGGGCGGCCTGTACCGAGGGGGACAGCTCCTGCATGCGTCTGGACCATCCCAACGATCTTTCCCTGGCCTCCGCAAAATTACAGAAACGCAACCTGGGCGGTCCTATCCGGATCCAGCCGGCGCTTGAGGGTGCGGTCTATCGAGTGCTGGCCTTCAGGACGGGAAAGGCCGTGGTGGTCGCCTGTGTCGTATCGGAGGAAACCACCAGCTCGGTCTACCGTGTGCCGCTGAGCGTGGTCGTGCCCGCCGAGGGCCGCGCGGGCCTCGCGGAGGAGGTTGAGGCGCTGGCGAGCAGCGTCAGTGCCCATTTGCCGGAGGGCTGGGGCTATGTCGAACTGGAGATTGTGGACACGACGTCTGGGCTCCGCCTGATCGATGTGCAATGCCCAGCCCGTCTGGATCCGCGCCCTTGCGATCTGGTATGGCTGGCGCTGGGCATTGACCTGCGCCTCGCGGCGATGTCCTGCGCGCTGGGCCGCACTCCGGTGCTTGCGGCCACGCTCCATTCAGCAGCCGCCATGATGTGGCTGCTGACGCGTAGCGGCGTGGTAACCGGCCTTGAGGGTGTGGAGGAGGCGCGACGGATGGATGGGATTGTTGAGGTGTTTATCAACGCACGCGAGGGGGACATTCTCAGCCACGTGGTCGACATCCCATCGCGGGAGCGGGGGGGCTATATCGTTGCAATGGGGGACTCGGCGGCTCAGGCCCGGGAGCGGCTGGACGCGGCGCGCGCGCGGGTGTGGATTAACACGTCGCCCGCGCTGCTTTGAGCGGATGACAGGACGGATAGGACCGATAAGAAAGATTCGTCCTATCAGTCCTATCCGTCTGAAAACTAACCCTGAATCTTCCTCACCCGTTCGGTGACGTCGCTCAGGAAATTACTGAGGTAGCCCTGCACGAGCGCGAGGGGGTCGAGGTCGCGATCTTCAATGAGGGGGGTGAGATCCATGGCGAAGGTGATGCCGGTCGCCTGGTCCACGCCGTGGGACTGGTGATAGGTGGCGTGGGCGCGACGTCGGCCCATGCTGGCCAGATCGTAGCGCTTGCCGCCCGCGATCTGGGAGTCGAAGACGCCGACGAGGGCCATCTGGAGGTTTTCGCGCGTGGAAACATCCATTGCGATTTTGTCGGTATCCACCATCCAGTCGAGATCGCGCCACACCTCACAGCCGTAGACTTTTTTCGGCAGAGCTTCCTGCGAAACCCGGCGCAGGGCGGCGATGGTTTTCAGGGTGACACCGATGTGGGTGTCATGCTTGTCGGCCAAGTTGTGGGTGTAAATAATCTCGGGTTTCGTCGCTTCGATGATGCTCGCGAGATCGTTGATGGGGCCTTGATCCGCGCTGTCCTTCACCCGGCTGCTGGGGAAGTCGAGGAGGAACTGGGCGGCAAATTCGCCGACAAATGCCGCCTTTTTTTGTTCCTTGTTGCGGACTTGGATCATGTCCTCGTCCGTGTAGTCGCCATAGATGCCGCTGCGGGGCGTGCCGCCGCCGTTGGTGACGACCACGCCGGTGTACCACTGGTCGGGCTGCTGGTAGCAGGTCACGATGCCTTCGCTGGCCATGATTTCCAGGTCGTCCTGATGGGCGCCGATGGCGAGGTGGGTGGTGCGGGCCAGGGCTGCGGATTCTTCGACGCCATCGGGGATATAGAGTTCGGCGGTGTCCAGGGTGAGCTTCATGGGAGGAAAATTAACCTTTCAGTGCTAAACGCGGGCCTGACCCGCAACGTGGACTTCACAAATCGTGCAAAGTTACCCCGCCGATTTCAGGGACAGCAGGGACAACAGGGACGGCAGAAACGATCTTATCCGATTTCATTCCTGTCGTCCCTGATGTCGCTGCTGTCCCTGCAGCGATAGGTACACGACTTGGAATGAACGGCACCTACTTTTTCAGCGCCGGCAGACTTGCGGCAGCGATGGACTGGCCCACGCGCCGGCTTTTTTCGTCGGGCAACTGAATATTGATATGGGCGAGTTCGGGGAACTCGGCGGCCAGGACTTCCTTCGCGCCGTTGAGGATCAGGTCGCCGCCCTTGCCGGAGGTGCAGCGGCCCAGGATCAGCACGTGCTTGAGTTCATAGAAGCAGGCATAGTGGGCTATGGCGTAGCCGAGGTAAATCCCCATGGACTCCCAGATTTTCGTGGCACCCTCGTGACCGGCTTCCAGTTTTTCCTGGACGGCTTTGAGTTTTTCCGCGTCGGTCACGCCTTCGGGCAACGGGATACCCGCGGCCGGGGCCAGTCGGAATACGCACTGCTGGGAGAAGTAACGGGCGCCGACGCCGATATCGCCCGACCATTCGTCGTCGGAGGCGCCGGGGTTATAGTCGACGGGGGCAAAGGCCAGTTCGTTCAGCCAGCTCGTGATGTTGCCGTCCATGGTGACATAGCCGCCGGCCTCGCTGGAGCCCAGGGCGATGCCAAGGACGCCATTGTCTTCGAGCGACATGGAACCGGCCAATGCGGTGACTTCGCCGTCGTTCACGATTTCAAAGGGCACGCCCAGCTCTTCGCCGATGCGCACGAACATGTTGCGCACTTCGTCGAAGCGATCTTCGGGAATACCCCGGAAGAGGGAGGCGATCATGGCGCGGTTGTTGATAAACACGCCCGCCGAACTGCCGCCGATCGCGTCCACCCGCGGCATCTTGCTGGCGGCGGTCTTCAGCGCGGCCATGACTTCGTTGTAGTGATAGGTCGGGTCGGTCTGTTTGCGCGGTTCCCAGACCACCTCCTCGGAGAAGATCGCTTCACCGTCCACCACAGCCGAGACCTTGCGATCGGAAGCGCCGAGATCGAAACCGATGCGGCAGCCGTCCAGATGGCGACCGAGGGGCTGGGTGGATTCGTTTTCCGCAGGCACTTCCTCGGGCTTGCATCCCCGGATCTGGAAGGTCTGCTCATAGACGCTCTTGCCCATGAAGCCGAAGTCGAAGGCCCGTGCGCCGCCGGGACGATACACGCCCGCGAGATAGGCCGCCACGTAGCCGGGGCCACCGACATGAACGCGGAATGCGCCCTTCTGCCAGAGCAGGAATTTCAGGATCCGCTCAATGTAGAAGCAGCTTGCGTCGGCCAGATCGTGTCCAGCGGGGAATACTTTGGTTTCGAAGCGGGCGATGGCGCCGCCATTGCGTTCCAGCCCCAGAATCAGAGGCACGCCCCGGCCGGAGTCCTCCACGGCCTTGTCAAAGGTCCGGTTCGCCAGCACAGCCGGGCGAAAGGCAGGATCAAGCGGGGGAACGAAGGTTGGGGGGGTAAGCATCCACGAGTAGTTCATAAGTCGGACTTTCTTCTTCGAAGTGCTGAGGTTCGCGGCAGGCCGCGGGCGGTACTATAGCATAGGGCACGGGGGGGATTTAAGAGGGAGGTGGACGGTGGATGCTCTGGGCTGTGAGGGGAAGAATGGGTCTTATGGGTCTTATAGGTCTTATGAGTCGGTATGGCTTCGTTGGCTGTAGTCACTGAGACTTGACCCATAGTACCCATAAGACCCATAAGACTCCATCCTCCATCCTCCAGACTCCAGACTCCAGACTGACTATGCTAGAATGCGGCCCATGACTTACGATGCAACGAGAGAGACCGATCTATGAAGGGACGAAGTTTTGATACCTTCGAGTTAACCCCCGGAAACCGGGAGGCGTTTGATGTCTGCCGCCGTGTGGCCACGCTTGAAGAAATGGGGCCCTCGCTGGTGCTGCTGCTGGGGCCGGAGGGGAGTGGCAAGAGCCATCTGCTCTGGTCGGTGGCGAAGCAGGTCCGGTTGAGCACGATCCCCGTCGGTCTGGCGCTGGTGACACCGGGTGATTTCCCTGAGAAGGTGAGATCGCTCGTGGAAGACCCGCGCCCGCTGCAGGGACGGCGCGCCATGCTGCTGGTGGACAACCTGGAAGGATTTGACCTTGACGCGCGGCGGCTCGAAGCGGTCATCGAGGCCTTTCTGAGCCACCAGCACCCGGTGATTGTGACGAGCAACGTGCAGCCGAACCGGCTCCAGAAGCTGAGCGGCCCGCTCCGGGCCCGTTTTGCCCGTTCGCGTTCGGTCATTCTGGAAGCCCGTACGGCGGGCGCGGCACCCTGGCAGGCGGCCGAACAGGCCGCCGCGCTGGAAGAAGCGAATCAGGCCCTGCAGTGGGAAAAGACTTCCCTCCAGACGCGGGTCGATACCCTCCAGCAGGAGCGGGATGGCCTGTTGCAGCGGATCGGTTTTCTGCTCCAAGAAAAGGAAATGCTCCAGCAGCACAACGAATCGCTCCAGCGCGAGCGGGCGGCTTTCCAGGAGCAGTGCCAGGCGCTGCTTCCGGAGCGCGACTGGCTGAAGCAGAAGTCGGAATCACTGGAACGGGAACGGACGGCCTATCAGGAGGCGATCAACGCGGCCAACAAGGCATCGGCGGAGAAGGCGACCGAGTTTGCCGCGCTCCAGACCCGGCTCAGGGATTCAATTGGCGACGCGGACTATGCCCTGGCGAACCAGGTTCGGATCCAAGCCGCGTTGAGTGTGGCCAAAGCCGACCTTGAAGGGCAGGAGGCGCTGCGCGCAACGTTGCAAGAGCGGGAGAAGGCGTTGGCCAAGGCCGAGATGTCCGTGGGCCAGGCCCTGACCCGGATCGAGCAGATGCGCCAGGCCTATGCCCAATGGCGGGACGAGATCATGTCGGATATCGCCGCCATGGCGGGCGAGCTGGCGGCCGAGCGGAAAGTGCCCCCGGCCCACGAGCCCCCGCTGCTTCGCGCGTTGGCCGAGGCCGGTGCCGATCACGAGCAGGTGCGTGCGGCGCTTACGGCGACGCGGGAACGGCTGAAGGCCATCGAATTCGAATGGGAAAAGACCCGGCGCGTGTTGGCCATCCAGACGGCGGAGATGGACGCGCTGCGCTACGCGGCGGCCAGCCAGGTGGCCTCGGCCAATATTCAGGCCGGCGAAATGGAGCACCGAATCGACACGCTGGAAACGGCGATTTCCCAGGTGGACGCGGCGGCGGCGGTGGCCTCGGATGCCCTGCCCGAGCAGGGCGCGGGCATTGCCACCCTGCGGGCGGCGCTCGGCCATCTTCAGGAAGAGCTTCGCGCGCTTCGCGAGGCGCGTTCCGCCCACGAGGGTGACCGGCAGCGCGCCCACGATGAGATGTCGCTCTTTGACTCCGAATATTTCGAGGTCCTGCCTTCGGACTTCCAAGGGCACCGCGCCTCCATGCTGCCCGGCCTCGATGCCGAGCTGATGAGTGCTTTTGAAGGCGCACGCACCCCAAAATCCGCCGCGCCTACGCAGGGTACAGTCCCGGAAGACGTCGCATGAGCGGATCCGGCAGCAGTGAATTCACCGTGCGCATTCTCGACTTGTTTCAAATTATCCATCCACTTGATCGCATTCCCCGCGCGGGCTATGTGCTTCGCGGCGTGTCGGAGCCGGAGTCGGTGGCGGCCCACAGTCATTTCGTTGCGTTGCTCGCCCTGCTGTTTGTGGAGCAGTTTCCCGGGGTCTACAACCGGGATCGGTTACTGGCCATGGCGCTCGTTCACGATCTCGCGGAATCACGGCTCATGGATATTCCCATGCCCTATGCGGACGCCTATCTGAAGGAAGCCAAGCAGAAGGCGGAGCAGGCCATCACGGACGATCTCCTCGGCGGCCTGCCGGGAAATCTGGCCGAGCTTCATGCGGAGTTCGATGCCGCCGCCACGCCCGAGGCGCGACTCCTTCGCGGCCTCGACAAGGCGCAGATGATGATCAAGGTTGGGTGCTACGAGCGGGAGCACCGGGGCTGTCTGGACGAGTTCTGGGCGAACCCGAAGAACTTCGCGGACTTCGATATCGAGGTGGTCTCGGAGTTGTTCGATGCAATCTGCGCCCGTGCGGGGAAGGTGCGGCCGAGGTAATACTTCGCCACGCCCGATACGTGCCACGCGATTCCGCCTGCGGCGGATTCGTGGTACGCCTTCGAGCGTACATCGCCAGAGTGGTGCGAGTCCACTCCTGAATGGCGTCTTACCTCAGTAATCGACCGTAACTGCGTCGCCGCGAGGCGGGGTGGAGAGTAACGGAAGATGAACAACCAGTCCGCAGGATGACGAACTCGATTCGGCCATGCAGTCCGGCGAGCCTGCCACGATAAGGCGAAGCCCGGAACAGGTCGGCCACGCTGATGGCTTAAAAGGAAAACTGCTGACCTCATCACCACCCGGTGATGGTCGTCCAGGCAGGTGCCAGCAAGACGGATGTAAAAGCGATGACCGGGGACTGTGGGGTGAGTGGAGGTGGAATGGTTGGAAGACGGTGTACGTGAAGAAGGGAGAGCTGAGGGGGGCAAGAGCGGTGTTCATGCTCCCTGAGCCGAAGAGCCGCCCCCTCAGCAGTCAGAGCGCCCGTAGTAGTGTTGAAGCGGGGTAATGCCCGTGGAGCGAAGGCGGCGCAGGAAGGTGGATAGTGAAAGAACAGTAGGACCGGAAATGACAGGCGCGACAGTGTCGGCAACGGCTGCGCAAGCGTCAGACATCCGCGCCCGTTGGGCGTGGGTGGAACCGGCCGTCTGGACGGACCGCATGCTATCGGCACTCGAAGAGGGTGTGAAAGGAGACGTATGGTTCAGCCTCATTGACAAGGTTTACCGTCCGAAAAGTCGAGGATGGAGAGACCATTTGGGCTGGCCAAACCGATTCTTTACGAAGCTTGGACTATATGCCCTTGCACAGTCCCAAGCCGACGTCAGAAAGTCATTTAGATGAAACCACCGACCGGAGAGCCGTATGCGGGAGAACCGCACGTACGGTTCGGAGGGAGGGGAGGCCGGGCGACCGGCCTTCCCTACCCCTATTGCCCGAGGCGGAGTTTACTTACTACATCCCGGTTCGCCCAAGCTCTCCTTTTGAACCCTGTGTCCCTGGCAGAGGTGCTTGAGTTCAGACGTTCACAGCCCATCCCGCATCCAAACGACGAACCGCCCTGTTGCAATGACTTGGCGCTCCCAGGCAACCGCCCTTCACGGCACACGAACCGCCCTTTCGGGCGGATCGCGTGGCACGTTTTCAATGCGATCCCAAGTTCCACGCCCGTGCCCTCATTGCAGTTCTCCCCGGCGCTCGCTATACTCGAGATCTTCCGAATAACCATCCAGGGGACCTGTCATGCCCGCATACATCGCCTTCGTGCTTGCTCTCGCCATCGCGTTCTCCGCCCACGCCGAGCCGGCCATCCGTCTCTACAATCCCACCGAGTTCACCGGCCCTGCGCTGGTTGAAATTCCCACGGGACGCATCGCCTCCCCCAGCTTGATCGACTGGAGCAATCACCATCTCGAACTCGATGGCATTGTCGTGCCCCACGCCCTGTGCGAGGGCCGCGCTCACTGGAAGTCCACGCTTACCACGCCCATCGCCACTCCACGCGCCGAAGATATTCTCGTCTTCTGGTGCGCCGTGCCGCGGGGCGAATGGGTGGAGATCGAAGTCGTGGCAGGCACCCCCGAATCCGCCGCAGCACTCGAACGCGCCGACGGGAAGATCACGATCCGCTACCCAGGCGTCGAAGCGGTCATCGACGAGTCCACCGGCTTGATGATCAGCCTGGCCATCGGCGGCGAGTCCTTGCTTGACGCGCCCATGAGTGCCGTCGCCTCCACCCTAGCACCCGACCCCTTTCAATATACGGGCAGCATAGGTCCGGGCTACATCCCCTTTCAGGTCGCGGTGAAAGCCGCCGATCACGTCCCGGTGACGGCGCGCCTCGCCTCCCAATCCTCCACACGGGCGATGACCGAGTTGAACTTCATCCTCCAGCCCAACGGCGGACCGGAGCTTGCCCTGACCTACCGCATCCACAGCGGCGGCCTCGTCGAAATCGTGGCGGACGAACGTCCCTGGACGGGTACAAGCCCCTGGATGAACCACGCCGCACAATTCGCGCTGCCAATCAAGGGCGAAGCGCAATCTCTGCCGCTGCTGGAGAACCGCCATCCCTTCTACGGTTTCAAGGACTTCCCAGGAACCATTCCCCAGATCGCACAGCGCTATGCGGGTGAAACGGTGGACGTGGCGGTGCTCGGCGACGAAATCGTAAATGGACGCCATTGGCTTCGTCGGATTCAAGCGGTGCCGCGTGATGGCGAGAACTCGATGGACGAGCTCGTGGAGATGATGGACGAGGGACTGGTCGTTGTGCCGGTGCCTGTGACGCCCGCAGTTTCGCCGTGGGTGGTGGAGGGCCCCGCCGAGGCGCAGGCCATCACCGGGAGACTGGCCAAGGCATTGGACCGATCAGGCCATGTGACAGGGCAGCCCGCCAAATGGGCGCAGACTTTCGTAGTTCGGCTGGAACTTCTTCCAGCGGGAGCGGACTCGCCGATTGAGGGTGATGGATACGCGATTAGCGGCACTTCAGGTGATGTGCAGATTAGTGCGCGTACGCTCCTCGGCCTCAACATGGCGGTTTCGGATATCATCGCGCAGATGTCCGACGACAAGCGCATCCCCCTCGTCGCGCGCAATCCCGTGGTGGAGGTGCGTGGCGGCGGCTTCGGCGGAGGGCCCTTTGAAGTGGACTTCCCCTATGGCGACGACGCGGAGTGGGAGCGGGTCTTCGACGGCCTCCTCGACTCGGGCATGAACACCTTCTGGTGCCTGGGCATGTGGGGCAACTGGAAAATGCCCGTGTCGTACAAATACATGCCCGAGCTCCACTCCGACGATCCCGAGGCTTACGACGAGTCCTCCGGCGTGCTCTTCACCGAACTGGATCAGCACCGCGAGCACGGCCTCAAGCTTATGCGCTACCTGCAGGAGCGGGGCGGACGGGTCTACGTGTGGTTGCCCATCGGCTGCGTGCCCACGACCTTCGTGCAGAAATTCCCCGAGGCCTTGAAGCCCGGCACAGTGGAAGAATTCTGGGGACGACCCAAAGGCACGCCCTGCTTCACCCATCAGAAATATGCGGAATACCTCGACGCCTTCCTGAAAGAACTCGTCGAGACCTATCCCCTCGATGGCGTCGTCCTCGTGCGCGATGATAACGGCGGTGTCTGCGATTGCGAACGCTGCACGGCCTTCACCGCGGCCTCCAAGACCAAAGTCGCCGTGTGGGAACAATACCTGACGATATACGAGCGCCTGCGCGGCCTCGGCTTCAAGGGGGCCGTTGGCGTCTATCCCTATTTCGACGGCTACACCCCCGCCCTCGACGCCCAGATGCCCGAGGACCTCTTCATCGCGGGCCATGGCGCCTCCACGGCGGCCCTCACGCGCGATCAATCCCGCATCGGCCACATGCCCGACACCTGGCTCGACAACCTCTACACGAATTTCAAACTCCCGTCGTCGCCGCGCATGCGCCGCCTGCTGGGCGATCGGGGCAGTTTCTACATCGGCGGGGCCTACCAGACCACCGAGTTGCCCTGGGAGGCCATGGGTTACTTCGGCTGGGAGCCCACGGCCACGCCCAACACCTTTCGCTATCAGTGGGGCGCGCGCACCTTCGGCAAGGACAACGCCGTCGCCTTCACGCGCATGAACGATACCTACGAAGACCTGTGGGAGATCAACGCCCGCTACCTGATTCCCAACGCATGGATTGCCACGGACACCGCATCGCGCGCGCGCATCGCCGAAGAAACCCGCGCGCTCCTGCGCGACTACGACGTCCGCCTGGGTGAGCTGCGCCAGGCCGTGTCGCCGGGCCACGAGGAGTGGTTGAATCTGTCCGCCCTCTTCACGCCCTTCCTCGAATACCAGCTCCGTCGCCTGGAAATCTTCATGGAGATGATCGAGATCGCAAAACAACACGGTCCCGGCATCGACAGCGGAAGCCTTCCCGAAGAAGCCCGCTCGGCCCTCCTCGCGAAGTACGCCGAGATGAAAGACTACGCCACGAAATACGCTGTGGTGCAGGGCACCCTCCCCGGCAACATGATGGAGGCCACCCGCAGCCTCACCATGCCCTACAACGAATGGATGACCGGCTTCGAAGGCTGGCTCGATCCCCAACTGGATCGCGGCCAATTCGCCGCGAAGATTAACGCCAATCCGACCGAAATCGTCGCCGGACAGCCCTTCACCATCGCAGTCGAAGTACAGAACACCGGCATAATCCCGTGGGACCGCTGCGACCTCGCGCTCTCCGAAGACGCTACGGCGCTGGGCTGGAAGATCTATGCCGTGACCGACGAACAACCCATTGCCCCCGGCGACCGGATGACACGGACTATCACGGGAATGGCACCATCAGAGCCGATTGAGGCCACGGTTTCTGTTTTCAGCCCGACCCGAAACCGAACGAAAATGGCCGAGTTATCACTTCAAATCACGTTGAAGTGAGAGAGATTATGGGTAGCAGACGAAACGCTCGGAAGGCCACTACGGGTGCCACCCTCAAGCGGCGGAGCGAAGCGGGGGAGCTTGTGGGTGATAGGACGTCGATAACGAAAAGGCTCCCGACCCACCAAGGCCCACCCCGGGTGCCACCTCAATCCCGCCTCAGGCGGGTTTGGGTGCCGCCGAGGGCGATCAGCTTGATACGATTGGTGTGCCCAACTCCGGCTCGACAATCCAACACAAAATCCTTAACCCTTTGTGCTAGAATCGCGGATAAGATTCGCGGTAGCAATCGGAGGCTCTTACATGT
>JBIJDL010000115.1:0-14132 GCA_044344195.1 Candidatus Hydrogenedentales bacterium | reverse complement strand
AACACACTCGCGCCCCTACGGGGTAAAATCGCGAATCTGCCGGAGAAGTCGAAAGTGGCGCTCCGGACTTTGCTTGGGAATCTACCCGCGATGGAAGCGACCGTGGTGGAACTCAAGGAGTCCATCGCGGAGGCCTATACGGAGTCCCATGCTCTCGCGCGCCCGGTGATACTTGTTCGATCGCGACTGTACCCGGAGTCGCGACTGCGAATGCACCACGAATCCCTCCACGTTCGGGAGGAAGTCCCGGGACCGGTAAGGCCGATTTTGGTGGAGGGGCGGCTTCGTCTCGCGGCCACCCACATGCAGCACATTAAGCAGTCGATCAACCCTGCAACGGGGTTTCTGATGCATCACGACGGTCTTTGACGCGGTAAACCAACGCTCTCAGATGGGCGGACGAATGGATCTGGGCAAAAAGCGCCCGACGCGGTCTGCGTATCGAGCGTAGTCTTCACCGAAGACTTTCCAGAGCAGGGTCTCTTCTCGGGCCGTTCTGATGATGATCAGTAGCCAAAAGGTTAGCGCACCAGCGGCGACTATTCCGCTGGCGAGGAGAAGGCAAACCCCGACAGACTCGACCATGCCTCCGGTGTATAAAGGGTGTCTCATCCATCGGAAGGGGCCGGTGGTCACCAGAGTGTGACCTTCGACCGTGTCAATCGTGATGGTCAGGTTTCGGGCCAGATGACGAGCGCCCCAGACGTGGAGTGTCGCCCCCATGATCATCGTCGGCACACCGAGCCAGCGAAAGGCACTGCTCAATGGGAGCTCCATCCAGGGAAGCCAGTCGGGGTTGGCGAGGCGGACAGCAACCGATACACTGAACATGAGGATGGCCGATCCAGTACCCACGGCCAGTAAGAGCCCTTCGGCCCTCGGCCCCACCGCGGACTTTCCAGCACCTGCGTGGCGGAGCTGTCGCTGGCTGACGGCCAGGTGCGCTGCGGCTATAATAATGAGGGCGATGCGATACTCAAGTTCTCTCGACATGTGTGGAGTATACGCCCGACCATGGGACTTTAGCATCTGGGCGCGTGAGGAAATCGCGGATGGCGTCGAAAGCGAAGATTTGTCGATCTGAACACAAATGACAGGGGCGATTGTGTTCAATGAGCGGCATGGTTCGTATAGACAGGTATGTGGTCGGCGCTTGCAGACACGACCGGGCCGTGCAATGTCGAAAACGTCCAGGCTAAGTCTGCGTGGGTGACACCTCTGGACGACAGCGTCTACGGGCGATTCCGCGCGAAAGCCTTTAAGTGTTCAGCGAAATGTGCAGAAAGTTTCAAGAGTGTAATCAAGGAATGATATGTGCGCAGAACTGTTCATGTGTCTGTTGAATAGCTGTATCGCTGGTGCTCGGAGCGGCCCGTTGAGGTCCGAAATCGTTGTTTTTATCCATTCTCCGTCATATTCTTGTTGGCACTCCTCTTGCTTGTCTCTCGATGGTGAACGTGCGTGGATACGGAAGCGCAAATTGAGGTAGTGAATTGTCTGACCTGCTGATAGCCCTGTTTTTGATGTCTGGATTTGGTGTGCTGCTCTCCTTGGGACTGGCCCTGGCGGACCAGCGCTTGCGCGTCGAAATTGACCCCCGCATTGATGCACTTACGGGAATGCTCCCGGGAACCAATTGTGGTGTCTGTGGCCAGCCGGGGTGCCGGTCCTTTGCCGAGGCCATAATCGCAGGCCTGAGCGCGCCTTCGGCTTGCTCCGTGAGCGGTCCTGCGGGCGTTAAGGCATTGGCGAAGCACCTGGCGGCGGACGTGGGTTCCGCAACGAAGCGGGTCGCGCGTCTCGCCTGTGCGGGTGGCGCCAATGTGGCAAGAAACCGCGCCGTGTACGGACACGGTGAGAGCTGTCGCGGCGCCGCACTGATTGCGGGCGGGGGAAAAGGGTGTACGTGGGGTTGCCTGGGGCTGGGGGATTGCGAGGCGGTGTGCAGTCCTGGCGCAATCCAGATGAACGAACATCACTTGCCCATAGTCGACGAAGCCCGGTGCACGGCGTGCAATGATTGCGTCGAGGTTTGCCCCAAGGATCTTTTTTCTATTCATCCCACCAGCCACCACCTCTGGGTAGCGTGCAAGAGCCGCGCCGAGGGCGATGCGGCTTTGGCCGAGTGCGCCGTGGCATGCACGGGCTGCGCAAAGTGCGCGTCGGATGCCGAGCGGGGCGGGGTTACCATGGAGGGCACGCTCCCCGTGGTGGACTATGACCGCAATGCGGTTTTCTCCCAAGAGATTATCCAGCGATGCCCCACCGGGGCCATTGTCTGGATTCGTGATAATGGTTCCGTGGAAAAGGGTGCGGCGTCTCCTCCCGTCATCCGGCGGTCGCCGCTTCCGGTGATGACGATCGATAGACCCTAAGGCAAGAGAGAATACAACGGTTTCAAGGTGTCTGCCATGAGCAAAATTACAAAGACAGCCAAGTACCCCGGCGTTCGCCAGGCGATGGACGGAAACAGCGCGGTAATCATGTGCGAACGCGAGTCCAGCGACGCGGCCGGCGCCTATCCCATCACGCCCTCGACGCAGATGGGCGAGTACTGGGCGGAAGAGACGGCCAAGGGCCACATCAATATATCCAACCGACCGCTCATCTTTGTTGAGCCGGAAGGGGAACACGCGGCGGCGGCGGTTACAGCCGGCCTTTCCATGACCGGGCTCCGGGCCACCAACTTCTCCTCGGGCCAGGGCATCGCCTACATGCACGAATCGCTCTATGCGGCGGTGGGCAAGCGCCTGACCTATGTGCTGAACATGGGCTGCCGCGCGATGACCAAGTCGAGCCTGAATGTTCATGCGGGCCACGACGACTATCACGCCGTGGACGATACGGGCTTCTTCCAGGTCTTCGGCAAGAGTGCGCAGGAAGTCTGCGACCTCAATATTATTGCCCACAAGATTGCAGAGCTTTCGCTCACGCCGGGTATTGTCGGCCAGGATGGTTTCCTGACGACCCACCTCATCGAATCCATTCTACTCCCCGAGCGCGAGCTCATCGCGGAGTATCTGGGCCGTCCCGATGACATCATCACCACGCCGACGCCGGCTCAGAAGATGATGTTTGGCGAGACGCGCCGCCGCATTCCCGAGCTCTGGACCGTGGACAATCCGATGCAGATCGGTACGGTTCAGAATCAAGATGCCTACATGCAGAGCGTGGCCGCGCAACGTCCCTTCTTCTTTGATCATATCCAGCCTCTGTCGGATCTGTGCTTCGCCGAATATGAGGCTCTGACCGGTCGGGGTTACGCGCGGGTGAACACCTATCGCTGCGAAGATGCGGACTACATCATCTTTGGCCAGGGCAGTGTGGTCAGTTCCGCGGAAACAGTGGCGGACTACCTGCGCGAGACCCGCAAGATCAAGATTGGCGTGGTCAACCTCATCATGTTCCGCCCCTTCCCGAACGACCTGATCAGCAAGTTGCTCAAGGGCCGCAAGGGCGTGGTAATTCTCGAACGTGTGGACCAGCCCCTTGCTTCCGACCTTCCTCTGATAAAGGAGGTACGCGGCGCGATTGGAAAGGCTCTGGAGAACGGGCGCGCGGGCAAAGGCCCCCAGCCCTACCCCGGAATCGAGGCCTACAAGAGCGCGGAAGATGCGCCCCTGCTGTATTCAGGCTCCTTCGGGCTCGGCAGCCGGGACCTTCAGCCCGAAGGACTGATCGCGGCCGTGGAGAACATGCTTCCCGACGGCGAGAGGAAGCGATTCTTCTATCTTTCCGTAGATTTTCTTCACGACAAAGCCTACACGCCCAAACAGCAGATCCAGCAGCAGGAAATCGAAGCCGCCTACCCGGATATTCGGAAACTGGCGATTCGAGGCAGCGAAAACCCCAATCTCATGCCGAAGAACGCGATCACGGTGCGCTTCCATTCCGTGGGCGGCTGGGGCGCCATCACCACGGGCAAAAACCTGGCCATGACCCTGTTTGACCTGCTTGGCTACCATATCAAGGCCAATCCCAAGTATGGTTCCGAGAAGAAGGGCCAGCCGACGACCTACTACCTGTCCGCCGCGCCCGAAGCAATCCGGATCAACTGTGAATACATCTATGTGGACGTGGTGCTCTCGCCCGACCCGAATGTGTTCAATCACAGCAACGCCCTCGCCGGTCTGAAGGATGGCGGGGTGTTTATCATCCAGTCCGATCTCGGGGATGCCGATGCGGTCTGGAAGAGCATTCCGAAGACGTACCAGAAGATAATCATCGACCATAAGATCCGCCTTTACTACCTGGACGCCTTCAAGATTGCCCGAGATGAGGCGGCGGACCCGGAGCTGCAGTTCCGCATGCAGGGCAACGCCTTCCAGGGTGCCTTCTTCAAGGCCTCGCCCGTCATGGCGGCCCAGGGGCTAACCGAAGAGACCCTATTCGAAGCCATCCGGAAGCAGTTGCAGCACAAATTCGGCGGCAAGGGTGCCCGCGTTGTGGAAGATAATGTGCGCGTAGTGGCGCGGGGCTTCGACGAAGTCAGGGAGATCACCGAGAAGGTCATTTCCACCGTGGCCGAGCCTATTCTCCGGCAGGAGCTCGCCCTCCCCGTCATGATGCGGGACATTCCCAAGGGGGATGTGACGCTCAACGACATCCACCGCTTCTGGGAGCAGACCGGGGAGTTTTACATGACCGGGCGCGGCAATGACAACATCGTCGATCCCTTCATCGGGCTGAGCGTGGTGCCCGCAAGCACGGGCGTCTTCCGCGACATGAGCCAGATCCGCTTCGACCATCCCCTCTGGGTGCCGGAAAACTGCACCGCTTGCGGTTCCTGTTACACGGTTTGCCCGGACAGCGCCATTCCCGGCCTGGTGCACTCCATCAACGAAATCTTTGACACGGCCACGAAGCGTGCGGAGCAGGCCCATGGGGCGACCCGGCACCTGCGCAAGGCCTTAGTGGCGGTGGAGAATCGCTTTCGTGGCCGGCTGAACACCGAAAGCGAGTCGGCGCATGCGCGCACGATCCTGGCGGAAGTGCTCGAAGACGTCGTGGCAGTCGCGGTGCTCCCCGAAGACGAGCGACCCCGGCTGGAGGAGGAGGCGCAGTGGTTCAGTGAAGCGCTGGGCGACTATCAATTCTCCGTGACGAAGCCTTACTTCTCCCAGAAGGAAAAAGAGAAGCCGGGGAGCGGCGGTCTCCTTTCCATCACCGTCAATCCCTATGCCTGCAAAGGCTGCATGGAATGCGTCAAGGTCTGCAACGACGACGCGTTGCGCTCCGTGCCCCAGCGGCCGGAGAGTCTGCAGAAACTGCGTGGTGACTGGGACGTGTGGCGGGCGCTACCCACCACCTCGCAGGAGTACATCCGAATCGACGATCTGGAAGAAAAGATCGGCGCACTGGAAACGCTGCTGCTCGACAAGAAGGCCTACTTCACCATGAGCGGTGGCGATGGCGCCTGCCTCGGCTGCGGCGAGAAGACCATCATCCACCTCTTCACCGCGACGGTGGAAGCGCTGATGCAGCGCCGGGTGAAAAAGCATCTTGAACACCTGGAAAGCCTCATCGGTCGCTTGGAGCAACATGTCCGCCTGAAACTCGCGAGCACCATCGACCTGAGTAATCCTTCGGCTCTCCAGCATGCGATTGAAGGCGCTGGGGACACCGACCTTACGCTGGGCCGACTTTCCGAAGGGCTGGACGCCTCCCACGCGCAGGAACCGCTCGATCCGGGCTGGCTCAAGTGGGTGACTGGATTGATGGCCGAGCTGAAGCGGCTGCACTGGAAATACACGACGGGCACGAATCATCAGGGCCGGTCGAATATGGGTATCATTAACTCCACTGGTTGCACGTCGGTCTGGGGTTCCACCTTCCCCTTCAATCCCTATCCCTTCCCCTGGACCAACCATCTGTTCCAGGATTCGCCCAGCATGGCCATGGGTATCTTCGAAGGCCATATGTCCAAGATGGCCGAAGGTTTCAAGGCCATTCGCATGGCCGAGCTCGCCGTGCTCGATGGCCTGCCGTGGCGCGAGCACGAGAAGAATCTCACCTACTTTAACTGGCGCGATTTCTCGGATGAAGAATTTCTGCTCTGCCCGCCGGTGGTTTCCGTGGGTGGCGACGGCGCCATGTACGACATCGGCTTCCAGAACCTTTCGCGCCTGATGATGTCGGGCAAGCCGATCAAGGTCATGATCCTGGATACGCAGGTGTACTCCAACACGGGTGGCCAGGCCTGCACCTCCGGCTTTACCGGCCAGGTGTCCGATATGGCCCAGTACGGCAAAGCCTTCCAGGGCAAAGAGGAAATCCGTAAGGAAATCGGCCTCATTACCATGGCGCACCGCACGACCTACTGCCTCCAGGGCAGCATATCGAATGTCACCCATCTCCTCGAAGGGTTCATCGACGGTCTGAATATTCGCCGCCCGGCCCTCTTTAACGTCTATGCGCCCTGCATGCCGGAGCACGGCATTGCGGACGATCTAGCGAACTTCCAGAGCAAGCTGGCGGTCGAGTCGCGGGCTTACCCCATCTTCCGGTACAACCCTGACCTCGGTCTGACGCCTCAGGAGTGCTTCGACCTCGACGGCAATCCGGCGATGGAATCGGATTGGCCGGTCTACACGATCAATTTCACCAACGAGCAAGGCGCGCCGGAGACGATGGAAGCGCCACTGACTTTTGCCGACTTCGCCGTGACCGAAGGGCGCTTCAGGAAGCAGTTCCGCAAGGCCCCCCGTGACACGTGGAACGAGAATATGGTTCAGTTGGCGGAGTACATAAAAATGCCCGCCGAGGATCGGAAAGGTCACTTCCCCTATATCTGGATGGTGGGCAAGAAGAACGAGCTCATGCGCGTAATTCCCGCCGAACCCCTCGTCAAAGCGGCGGAGGATCGGATCCAGTTTTGGACGATGCTCAGGGCCATCGCCCTGCCGGCCCAGATGCCGGACCGGGAGTCGATCGCGGCCGAGGTTCGCGCGGAAATGGCCCAGAATCTGGCGGCGCAGTTGCTGCAGATGGTGGGAGGGGGCGGTGCCGCCCTGATCGAGGCTGCAGCCACGATCATCGCGCCCGCCGCAGCACCGGCCGCACAGAACAATGGCAGCTCGGGCGGCTACACCCCCGGCTACATCGATTCGGCCGGCTGCACCGCGTGCAACGAGTGCATCCAGATCAATCCCAAGATGTTTGCCTACAATGAGAATAAGAAGGCGTATGTGAAAGATCCGGTGGGCGGGCCGTTCAAGGACCTGGTCCGCGCCGCGGAGAAGTGCACGGCGCAGGTTATCCACCCAGGAACCCCGGCCGACCCGAAGGAAAAGGATCTGGACAAGCTGGTGAAACGGGCGAAGAAATTCTCTTGAGCGCCATGTACTGGTCAACCAAGGCACGCGAACTATGCTGAACCTGCTGCGAGAATGGTGGAACAAGTCCTCGGAAGGGCTCTATCCGCCTGAGCACAAGGAGCTCACGGCTCACAAGGCGGTGGTTCGTCTTCCCTTTCCGGAAGTGGTTTACGTACCCCTGTTGCAGCACGTCGGCACGCCCGCCATACCCCTGGTCCATTCGGGCCAGGAGGTGGTTCGGGGTGAGCCGATTGCGAGCGCGGCGGGCTTCATGTCCGTCCCCATGCACGCTCCCGCAACGGGCCGGGTTCGGGAGATTGTGGACATGCCCACGCTCCGAGGCGTACTGGCGCCGACGATTGTTATCGACGTTTACCCGAGTGCGAGCCAGTCGGTCCTGTATGGCTTTGAGCAAGACATTTCGTCCATGTCGCCCGAGATGCTCGTCGGGGCCGTTCAGGAGACAGGCGTGGTCGGTCTGGACGGGTCCGCCTTGCCCAGCCATGTCAAGATGATAATACCGGATGGGCGGTCGGTCGATACGGTGATTGCCAATGGTTGCGAATGCGAACCGTGTCTCACAACGGATCACCGCCTGATGGTGGAACAAGCGGATGCGGTGCTTCAGGGGCTGGCCATCGTCCGCAAGGCCCTCGGTGCCGAGCACGCCCTCATTGGGGTCGAGGCGAACAAGCCGGACGCCGTGGCTTCCTTGAAAAAGGTCATTCGCGAACAGGACCACGTGAAAATTCGCATCGTTGATATGCGTTATCCCCAGGGTGCCGAGAAGTTACTGATCAAGTCTCTGTTGAACCGTGAAGTGCCTGCCGGCGGGTTGCCATCGGACGTGGGTGTGGCGGTCTTCAACGTCGCCACCCTGGCTCAGATCGGCGAGTTGCTGCCCCAGCGGCAGGGCCTGATTGAACGGGTCATTACCGTGACCGGCGAAGGAATCGAGAAGCCGGGGAACTACCTGGTTCCCCTGGGAACGCCGATCCGCCACGTTCTGGCCTGCGTCGGCCTGAAGCCGGGCAACACCCGGATCGTCTTCGGCGGGCCCATGATGGGTACGGCGATCAGCTCCTGGGACACACCGATCACCAAAGGCGTATCGGGAATTCTGGTGATTCCCGGAGGAGACAAGGCCGGCAGGGGCGAGGAGCGGCCCTGCATCAAGTGCGGCGCCTGTCTTGATGTTTGCCCGATCCACTTGAATCCCTGCTACCTGGGCCAACTGGCCCGGGTCCGCGAGTATGATCGCATGGCGGAGCAGTATCACCTGATGGACTGCTTCGAGTGCGGCTGTTGCTCCTATGTCTGCCCGTCGGACATTCCGCTGGTGCAGTATTTCCGGATCGCCAAGCAGATCGTTCGGGAACGAAAGGCGGTTTCATGAGCGCCAATGCCCATCTGCTGGAACTCCACGCCGCGCCCCACGTGCACCGGAAATCGGGCATCAACGCGATCATGTACCAGGTAATCCTCGCCCTGCTGCCTCTGTGCGCCTTCAGTGTGTGGCAGTTTGGCTTGAGCGCGCTGGCGCTCATTATTACAAGTACGCTGGCTTGTCTTCTGGCCGAGGCCTTCTTTAACACCGTGTCTGGGAAGCCCTCAAGCCTTGACGATGGCAGCGCGGCCATCACCGGCATGCTGCTGGCCCTGACCTTGCCGCCCGGTCTGCCGCTCTGGATGGCGGCGCTTGGCGGCGCGATCTCCATTGGACTGGGCAAGGCCCTTTTCGGCGGCATGGGCTCCAATGTGTTTAACCCCGCGCTGGTGGGGAGGGCCTTCCTGCAGGCCTCCTTTCCTGTTGCGATTACCACGTGGTCGCCCGCCTTTGCAAAGGGGCGATTCGCCGAGTTCATCCCGTCATCGCTCGCCGCGCCCTTCTGTACGCCACCAGTCGTTGACGCGTGGGTACTGGAGCATGCCGTAGATGGCTTCAGCGGCGCGACGCCACTGGCGCTTCAGAAGTTCAGCCATACTGGGACGAGTCTCTGGGATTTGCTGCTCGGGACGACGGCCGGATCCGCAGGGGAGACCAGTGCCTTACTCATCGCTGCCGCAGGAGCCTTTCTCATCGTCCGAAAGGTCGTGAACTGGCGAATTCCGGTGGCGGTACTCGGATCGGCGTTTCTCCTGAGTGCCGCGTTTTATTCAGCCGATTCCACGATCTATCCCAGCCCGCTCTTCACGCTTTTTTCGGGCGGTCTCATGCTCGGAGCCTTCTTCATGGCGTCGGACATGGTGGGATCACCGGTGACGCCGCGCGGAATCTGGATCTATGGCGCCTTCATCGGTTCCCTTACCGTTATTATCCGTCTGAAGGGCGGCTTGCCCGAAGGGGTCATGTACGCGATCCTGCTCGGCAATGCGCTGACACCTCTTATTGACCAGTGGACCCAGCCGCGTGTTTTCGGCGAGCGGAAGGCAAATCATGGCTGACGCTCCAAAAACATCCACTCCGGCGGGCAACGCCTTTGTGGCGCCCCCCGCGAACACAAGCCGAATGGTAAAGACCCTTTCTCTGGTTTCGGCCCTTTTCGGCCTCCTTATTGTGGGGGCTTTCGAGGTGACCGCGCCCTATATCGAGGCAAACCGGGAAGCCAGAATAGACCGTGCTATTTTTCAAGTGGTACCGGGTGGTACGACGAAGCGCGAGTTTGGTTTTGGGGACGTCGATGTCAATCCCGATCCCGCAAATGCGGCCTTCGGCGACCGATTCTATGCGGTGTACGACGAAGGCGGGACGCTGAAGGGGCTGGCGCTCGAGGCTTCGGGACAAGGCTACCAGGACGTTGTGCGAATTCTCTACGGCTACGATCCAGAGCGGCAGCTCGTCACCGGCATGACGGTGATCGAGTCGAAAGAGACCCCGGGCCTTGGCGACAAAATCGGCAAGGATCCTGCCTTCCTGGAGAACTTTCTCGCACTGGATGCCACGGTGGGCCCGGCGAGCGACACGATCGTAAATGCAATTTCGGTGGTGAAACACGGTACGAAATCACAACCCTGGGAGATAGACGGAATTTCCGGGGCCACGATCGGCTCCAAGGCCGTCGCGACCATGATGGACCGGGGCCTGCGCGAGGCTCTACCCCGGGTGCGACCCTATCTGGATACGATTCGAAAGGCAGCACAATGAGCACGCCATCGAGCACCTCATTTGACACCTTCATCAAGGGGCTGTGGCGTGAGAATCCAGTCTTTGTGATACAGCTCGGCCTGTGTCCCACGCTGGCAGTGACGAACTCCGTTGTCAATGCGCTGGCCATGGGCGTTGCCACGCTATTCGTGCTGGTCATGTCCAGCCTGATGGTGTCATTGCTGCGCAACGCAATTCCGACGCAGGTTCGCATGGCGACCTATGTGATTATAATCGCGACCTTCGTGACGGTGGTGGATTATGCAATCCAGGCCATCAGCCTAGACATCTACATGGCCCTCGGACCCTTCATCCAGTTGATCGTGGTGAACTGCATCATACTCGGTCGCGCCGAGGCCTTCGCTTCGAAGAACGGCGTCCGCCTAGCGGTGCTGGATGCCGTGGGCATGGGTGCGGGCTTCACCTTCGCCCTCTTGTGCCTCGGGTCGGTCAGGGAACTGCTGGGGAATGGTTCTCTCCTAGGATATGACGTATTCGGACCCCATTTTGAGCCCATGGTCATCATGGCGCTGCCTCCCGGCGGCTTCTTCGTGCTTGGGGCGTGGCTGCTGCTCTTCGCGTGGTTTAAAGAACGTTCAGCGCGGCGGAAGACTACGGAGGTGACGCACCATGTCGGATGATTCCCTGACTTTCATCCTGTTGAATTCCTGCATCATCAACAATTTTGTGCTGAGCGCCTTTCTCGGTATCTGCCCCTTTCTCGGCGTGTCCGGGAAGTTTGAAACAGCCAGCAGAATGGGCCTCGCGGTCATTTTTGTCATGGTGGTGACTTCCGTCTGCGCCTACGCCATCAATGCCCTGCTGGTCGGCCTCGGAATGGAGTACCTGCGCCTGATCTGCTACATCGCCGTCATAGCCTCGGCGGTGCAGCTCATTGAAATGGTATTCAGGAAACACAGCCCCGGCCTGTTTCGCGCGCTGGGCATCTACCTGCCCCTGATCACCACCAACTGCGCCATTCTCGGACTCGCCCTTTTCCAGACTTTCAAGGGCTACAACCTGCTGCAATGTATCGCCTACGCCCTCGGTTCCGGCGCGGGCTTCGCCTTGGCCCTGGTAATCATGGCCGGCCTGCGCGAGCAACTAGCGCTGAACAACCTGCCCGGTATCGCCCGGGGCTCCGGTCTGGCGCTTATGGTCGCCGGCATTCTGTCTCTGGCCTTCATGGGCTTTGCCGGATTGGGGAATTGAAGCGATGATCATATTGAAGTTACTCGTTGCCTGGCTCGCGGTCGCGGTCGCCCTCGCCGTGCTGCATCACTGCGGCGTGGCGTCGCACGAGCACGAGCACGGCACACCCGCTACAGACGGTCAAGGCTGCCGGTATTGTCCCTCGTCGGGGGCGTGCCACACCGCACAACCGGCGCCAGCACGGCGCACGAATCAGGAGATCACGTCATGAAACTTTCCTACTATGACACCAACCATCCCCATACGGCCGTCGTCAAGGATACGCACCGCATTACGTCCGAAGAATCGCCGGTGGAAGTGCGCCACATTACCCTGCTCGTGCCCGGTGGCAGTCTTTCATTCGTCGAGGGACAGAGCATCGGCGTGTTGATAACGCACGAGAATGAGTTCGGCAATCCGCACCACCTGCGGCTTTATTCCATCGCCAGCACCCGGCTGGGTGAGGACGGAAAGGGAACCGAGATAGCCATCTGCGTGCGGCGCTGTTCTTACATTGACGAAGTCAATGGCGAAGAGTATCCCGGCGTGGCGTCCAACTACCTCTGCGATCGGAAACCCGGCGACAGCATCACGATCACGGGCCCCTACGGCAATCACTTCACGATGCCGAGTTCGCCCGACGCCAACATGATCATGGTCGGTGTGGGCACGGGTATTGCGCCATTCCGCGCCTTCGTGAAGCGCATATTTCACGAGAAGGGCTTCTGGCGCGGCCAGGTACGGCTCTTCTACGGTGCGAATCACGGACTGGAGTTGCTCTACATGAACGACATCGCGAACGATTTCAACCTGTATTATGACGAGGACAGCTTCAAGTCCTTCGAAGCAGTAAGTCCGCGCCCCCACCTCCAGGCACCGGTCACCTGGGAAGCCCACATGAACGATTACGGCGAAGAGGTCTGGAACCTCATGCAGGATCCCAACACCTACGTCTATATCGCCGGTCTGGAGCCCGCGCTTGAGAGCTTCAACAAGACGATGATTAAGATCGCCGATTCCGAGGCGGCCTGGTCGGCCATTCGGCAGGGACTTGAATCGAGCGGTCGCTGGGCGGAATTGATATACTAACAGGTGCAACCTGTTTGCCACGACGTGGAAACGCAAACCTCGGATCGGGTATGGACATGCAATCGGAACGCAAAAAGCAGCGGGCCTGGAGCCGCCGAGGCTTTCTCGCGGCGGGGCTGTTTGGAGTTGCAGGCATGGCGTTAAGCGACAATGCAATGGCGATGGCCGGCACCTTGCGCATTGAGCGAATCGAGACCTTCCCGGTGATCTATCCCACCGTGATGCGCTTCAAGTTCTTCGAGGGCCCTTCCGGCACGGGGCGTCCCGCGGTACTGGTCAAAATTACGGCGGACGACGGCACCGTAGGCTGGGGGGAGAGCGTACCCGTGCCCCGCTGGAGCTACGAGACGTTGGAAAGCGCGGTCAGCACCATCGAGCGCTACTTGACTCCAGTGCTGCTCGGGCGCAATCCCTTCGATCTCAAGGGCATTCACGATGCGATGAACCGCGAAGTGGCGAACTCCTTTTCCACCGGCGCGCCCATCACCAAGAGCGGTATTGACATGGCGCTTCACGATTTGATCGGGAAGGCTTCCGGCCTGAATATTGCCGAACTCTGGGGGCGCGAGCCAGGGAAAGAGCTCGTGTTGAGCTGGACGCTGAATCCCAAGACCCTGGAGGAACTGGAACCGTTAATTGAGAAGGGACGGGAGCGCGGCTACGAGAACTTCAACGTCAAGGTCGCGCCCGATACCAAGTTCGACGTTGAAATGTGCCGCACGCTGAAGCGGCTGGTGCCCGAGGGTTTTCTCTGGGCCGATGCGAATGGTGGTTACGATCTGGCGACCGCGCTCGACGCCGCGCCTCGCCTCGCCGATGCCGGAGTCGCCGTGCTGGAGCAGCCGCTGCCTTCCAACCGTCTGACCGGATATCAGGAACTGATACGGCAGGGTGCCCTGCCGATTATTCTGGATGAGGGCGTCGTCTCGCCGACCGACCTGATCGAGTTCGTCAAACTGGGCTGCTGCAATGGCGCGGCCCTGAAGCCCGCGCGCTGCGGTGGGCTCCTGTCCGCATCCCAGCAGGTGGAGATACTGGAGCACGAGGGGCTCCTGTTTCTCGGTAGTGGCCTTACCGATCCCGATGTTTCACTGGCAGCATCACTCATTCTCTACGGCGCCTATGGTCTCAAGTTTCCCGCGGCGCTGAATGGTCCCCAATTTCTCGGCGCCAGTGTGATCAAAGAGCCCTTTATCCCCCAGGGGGGCAAGGTGCGTATCCCGCAGGGGCCGGGTTTGGGCATCGAGGTCGATGAAGAAAAGCTGCGAGCCTTGGTGGGCCAGTCAAAGATTCAATAGCGGTTTGTCTTATCAACCAGCGAGGTTGACGCCATGAAAAGGTCAATATCCATCCCACGCAGGGCTTTCCTCAAGCAAACCGGCGCGGCGCTG
>JBIJDL010000114.1:0-14164 GCA_044344195.1 Candidatus Hydrogenedentales bacterium | reverse complement strand
GCCCACCCCCGAGGAACCGAGCACGCAATAGGTCTTGCCATCCTCCAGAAAGGACCTCAGCGCCTCCAGACCACCCGCCTCCATACTGCTGGTGCAGAGTACCCGCTGGCCGGGGTGTCGTAGTTCGATTCTTGCGGTCTGGGCCTCCACCTCCTCCGGCACCATCAAGTCGCACTTGCTCAACACCACCACCGGCTCGATACCGCCGCCGTGGGCTGCGGCCAGATAACGCTCGAGACGGTTCAGGTTAAAATCCCGCTCGACAGCCTGGACAATTAGTGCGACATCGATGTTTGCGCCGATAATCTGCCGGGTCGATTGATGGGCGGCGGCCCGCCGGCATAGCGCCGTTTCCCGCGGCAGGAGCTGGTGCACGACCGCCGTACCTTCTTCAAGCAAGGCGACGGCCACCCAGTCGCCAACGGTGGGAAAGTCGGCGCGTTCTTCGAGTGAGAATCGAAGCTTTCCGGAAATATCCGCCCGATAGACGCCTTGGACCGTTCGTACTAGATATTTCTCCAGGTGCGCTTCAACCACGCGGCCGGGTTCCAGGTGGGTCCAGCCATGGCTCTCCATAGCCGATCTAAAGCAGGGC
The DNA here is from genome assembly GCA_044344195.1 of Candidatus Hydrogenedentales bacterium. Lineage (GTDB taxonomy): Bacteria > Hydrogenedentota > Hydrogenedentia > Hydrogenedentales > JAEUWI01 > JAEUWI01. Next base: position 13,569 of record JBIJDL010000114.1, on the reverse strand, counting down.
CGGAAGCCCAGCGACTCCAGTGATGCTGCCACGACGTGATCTCCAGAAACAGGTCCTTTAATGAAGTGTCCCCCTGATTGTATCTGGATATGCGCATCGGACTTGCGTTTCGTACCGGGATTGGCGTAGAAAAGGGCTGAACAGGGCATCCAACCAGCGAGAGCCATCATGGGGCGTTCTATTATCTGTTCCTGCGGACAGCGGAATAATATCGACGGATTCGGATTCGGAGAGGTTCCCAGTTGCCTCGCCTGCGGCCAGCCCCTTCGTTCGGGAGGTGGCGACTACAAATCAGAAGAGTTTTCCCCTTTGTTTGGAGGCCTCTCCACGGAGACCGGTGGGGATTTCAGCACAACCCACGCCTTTGAGAGTCCCTCGTCCATCGCCGACGAGCCAGCACCCCCACCGGTCCAGCGCGCGTGGGAGGGGCGTGTGCGCGAGACGGTCCGCACCCTGGACGAGGCGGCGCGCTGCGCGCGATGTGATCGGGCCTTCCGGGGCGACTGGGATATGCATCGTCAGCCGGATGGGGTGGTGTGTCACATCTGCCACACGCAGGCGGAGAAGGACTATATAAAGCCGGAAGATTGGCTCCGGCGAGAACTCTATCGCCCCGCGCCACCGCGCAAAGTTCACCAGCAGCCCCACCCCGATGCGGAAGAACAGGAAAGGAAGAAGCGGAAGGAGATCATCACGCTCTCCGTCGTCGCCGTGGTGACGCTCATTCTCATCAATGTGCTTCCGGTGGAAAAGTGGATGGCGATGGTGTTCGTATCCGATCTGGACAAGGCCTCGGACCTGCCGAGTGCGTGGTACTGGGTGGTGCGTGTGGTGAATATCGCGGTCAGCACCATCGGCCAGGGCATCACGCTTTACGCCGCCCTGGCGTGGTCCCGCATCGCCTACGAGGGTGGTATCGAGGAGAACTGGCCGACGGTGGCCTATCTGGCCGTCGTATTCACCATACTCAATGAACTGGTCACCCTGGCCGCCACCTACTTCATGGTGTTCATGATCCTCTACCGCATTCTGGTGGGTCTGGCGGCCACGGTCGCGCTCATGATCAAACTGATGATGATTTCGGAGAGATACCCGCTCCGCATCGAGAGCGCCATGAGCTTCTGCCTCTCGTGGTTGCTTTGCTCTCTGCTGCTCTGGCCCTGCAAGTTTGCGATTCATCAACTGGTGCAGGGAATCGTTGCGGCCATAGCGCTCTAGCCGGGCCTGGTGCCAGCGCCCAAGGAGGGAACGATGCGTCGACATTGCCGTGCACAAGGATTGGCCGCCTTTTTCGTCTTCTTCTGCCTCATGCCGCCTGATTCAGCTCGAGCGGCAGGCGACTCCGACTCCCTTCTCTCCTGGAAGGAGGAGTCCCGCTTTTCGCCGCCGGATTACGAGGGGTTCTTTCCGGACAGTGCGCGCGGCGCTGCGGAGTTGGCCGCGCTCTGGACCTCCCCAGAGCGGGAGGAACTCGAAGCCAGCCGCCTGCTCGCAATCGTTCGACAGGGATTGCATCGCTACGAGGGTAACCGCGCGGAGTTGCTTCGCTGGGTGGGCCGCCGTTTCGTCGAGGGGCAAATCCCGCAAGACCCGGATGCGGTGGAGATCATGTATCACGCGCTGGATGTCAACCCCGAACAAGAAGGTGGGGCGGCGACCCGCAGCGCCGCGATTCGATTCGGGGTATCCGTTGTACGGCCCTTGTCCCCCAACCTTCTCCGGGCCATGGCCACGCTCAGCATTGCGTCCGAAGATGGCGACGATCTCAGCCGGATCGTGTGGGCCATCGCGGATCAGCGAGAAGAGGCCCTGGCCATGCTGGAAGAGTATACGGATCATACGGAGAACGTCGACCGCGAAAAAGTGACCGTTGTCCGGCGTCTCTGGAATCGGGAGCTGAAGACCCACGACTGGGTTCGTGATTTGAAACAGGCCCGAGCCCGAGAAACACTCGGGGACGAGCTTCCCAGGATTCTGGAGCAGCTTGCCTCTGGAACTTCGGAAACACGGAGGCAGGCCCTCGATTTTATCTTGCGGAATGAAGTGCTCTCTGTTCTGCCCGAGAGGGCCCTGGCCAGTCTTGCCGCATGTGCGTCCGACGCCGACCCCGGTGTTCGGGCGCTGGTGGCCCGTATGGTGGGCGAACGCTGGATACTCGCCGCAACTTATGCGCACCCGAGGGCCGTGGATATCCTGCTCGCGCTGAGCCGCGACGAGGCAGGCCTCGTTTGTCACAACGCCATATATTATGGACTTTCGGCCATAGCGCCGAAAGACGAAGAAATCATTACACGGCTCCTCGAAGTGGCGGCGACCCGATCAGATACACGACTGTACGAGCGAATCCACTGGGGGCTGCGGTCGTGCCAGCCTCAGGTCAAAACACTGCTGGATGCGTGGCGCGTGTCGAACGAGCCGGAGAAAGTGGTGCTAAGTCAGCGGCTCTACGAGGGCCTCGCGAAGTAGCCAGGAAAATCATGCGGCAGAAATTTGACACATTGGCGGTTGGTATTGCTACTATCCGTTAGGATCGTGCGGTAGAATCAGTATAGCGCCTTAAAGCTACTGCGGCTCGTGCAGTACGGATTTCGCCGAGAAGTGGGATATATTGTGTTTGGCCAATATTGGATCTACATGATATAGTATCGCAAGGGACAGGGCCGAGAGACAGTTCCTCCATCGGGCCGGTGCGAATTGAACGACTTTCAGTGGATGTGGCGTCGACCTTTTACGGGTGAAGATGACGAACACGGATGTAAAACAGAGAATAACTTCCTTACAGCAACTTCCTGTGCTGCCCCATCTCGCACGGGAGATTCTGCTGTCTCTGGATGCCGGTTCGGTCCACTGGGAAGAACTTGCGGCCATCGCCGCTTTCGATGATGATGTCGCGTCCGCACTCCGCACCGCGTCCATCAATGAAAATCATGCCAGCGCCCACGCCCCCCTCGAAGATCACATGCTCGGTCTGGGTATAGCGCGCGTTTGCGAAGTCGTCTTTGCCCGCATTGCCCCCGGCCTCTTTGATGAGCCCCGCAGCCACGGCATCGATCTCAAGGGCTTCTGGACTCACGCTTTTACGACCGCCCGTTATGCGCGGAATATTGCCCGGAAGATTAACAGCCGCTATGAGGCACTCGCGTATGTGGCGGGTCTCCTCCATGATATCGGTAAGCCGGCGCTTGATCGCGTCGTGGTCCGCGGCTATACGCGGGCCCTCGAGCTCGTTCGCCAGCAGGGGCTCTATGCTTTGGAGGCCGAGCGTCGTGAACTGGGTGCGGACCATACCGTAGCTGGAAAATGGCTTGCAGAGGGCTGGGGTCTCCCGCCCACGCTGGTCGCCGCGATCTGGCTCCACCATCATCCCCCGGGAACCCTCGACAACACGCCCTATCCCGTGCAACTGATCGAAATCGTTGCGCTGGCCAATTTCCTCGCCCATGGCGATGAGCTCGAAGCGCCCCCGCAGGAGCGCATGGCCGCCATGGACGAGCAGCGGTGGATGCGCCTCGGACTGGAACGCGTGGACGTGATCGAGATGTTGCGAAGCTCCTCCGAAGAGCGAATGGATGCGCCTGCCCGTCCCGTACCGCGTCACGAAACCGCCTCGCGAACAGATGTTCGCGAAGATGTGGGCCGACTGCGCCAGGAGCGGGAGTATTACGAGGCCCTATGCAACCTTTATGAACGCCTGGAACCTGGCCTTTCCACCACTGGCCAGCTTACGCTATTGATAGAGTCCCTGCGACAGGCCTTCGCTATCCCCGCAGGGCTTTGTTACCTGACCGAAGAACGGTCAGGGGCCCAGGTCGTGCTGCGCTGGCACAGCCTCGCGGAGCCCCCCGAAGTTGTCCCGCTCCGCGAGGAGATGGGCGGCCTGGCCGCAGCCTCGCTTGACGAACTCATTTCCGCCCTGGGCGGCCCCCGCGATGCGAGCGGACGTGCCCCCGCCTCGGCGGTTCACCGCCACGGGTTCATGGCGCTACCGCTCTTCCACAGCAACCGCAGCGTGGGCCAGCTCATTTTCCAGAGCGGCCAGGGCGGCCCCGTGCTCTCCGAGAATTTCCTCAATTCGCTTATGCGCTTCATGCGAGCCGCGGGTACGGCGCTGGCCCGGTGCAATGCCGTTCGCGGTGCCAACGAGGAAGCCGAATCCCTCGCCGCCGCTGTTTGGAAGCAGGAGTTGACGCACCGCCATGATCGCAAGACCGAGCGCCTGATCAGCGTAGGCAAGATGGCTGCGGGCGCGGCCCACGAGATTAACAACCCCCTCGCCGTCATCTCCGGCAAGGCACAGCTCCTACTGGGAAGCGCGCAGCGCGCCGAAGATCAGAAGGCGCTTGAGGTCATCATCGAGCACAGTCAGCGCGCCAGCGGTATCTTGCGCGATCTCCTCCAGTTTGCCCGGCCGAATCCGCCCCAACTCACGCCCAGCCGCGTAAGTCAGTTGTTGCAGGGCACCGTTGACCGTGCCAGGAAACGCCTGGAAGACGAAGGTATTCAACTGGTCGAAGACTACGCACCGGACCTTCCCTCGGTTCAGCTTGATCGTCTCCAGATGGAGCAGGTATTCCAGAACATTCTGAAGAATGCCGAGCAGGCCATGGCGCGGCAGGGCGATAAACTCACCATCCGCGTCCGGCCCAATCAGGATCGTACCGCCGTTATCATCCAGTTCATCGACACGGGCCAGGGAATTCCCGCCGACGTGATGGACAAAGTTTTTGAACCCTTCTTCACGACCCACAGCGGGAATGAAGGCACGGGCATGGGCCTTGCCGTGTGTCACGGCATCGTCGATGCCCATCGCGGGACTATAACGCTTCACAGCCAGGAAGGTTCGGGAACGACCTGCACGCTGACCTTGCCGGTCGCGACGGAAAGGGCCGTACCCGCTTCCGCCGCCGCCGATAGCCCCGGCGGGGAAACTCCGGGGATCGTGCAACATCCGGTGGTAGAGCGTGGGATTGAGTCGCGGCGTGCCCAGACTCGCCTTGCCCCCGAGGTGGAAGCAGCCATCCTCACACGCAACGAGACTATGCGCCAGGAATCAGCGCAGCCCGCTGCCGCAGTCTCCGCTCCTGTATTTCAGGCGGAGCCTTCAACACCACCCACTTCCCGGGTGGCCCTCGACAGCAAGGGAAGCCTGCTGCTCGTGGACAACGATTCTGAATTGCGGGAAGTCCTCGCGGAAGCATTGCGAAGCCGCGGCTATCGCGTTCGCACGGCGTCGGACGGCCTGGAAGCCCTCGCAGAAGTCATCGCCCATCGGGTCGATCTCGTCATGCTGGATGGCAACGTGCCCGGGGTAAACGCCCCCCAGGCACTGGTCGACGAAATCCAGAAGCGCCGCCCGGAAATCCCCGTCATATTGCTCGTCGGTGCCGCCGCCAACGTGGAAGAGGTCGCTGCCTTCGGTGGCGTGACACGCCAGGTGTTGCGTAAGCCCTTCGAAGTGGCCCATCTCTTCCGGACGATTGAAGAATCCATCGCTTCGAGAAACGTCGCTTGAACACGGCGCCCTGGAAAGGCGGAAACGGCCTCCCAGCAGTAATGGGTCTGAACGGGCACTAAATCCCCGCAAAACCGCTATCGCGACTTCCCCGGAAGGCTTCTCTTCCAAACCTTTACCAAACCTTTACCAGCCCTATACTCACTTGGCCGGGGTATATCTGTTACTCTTAATCCATGCCTAGAATTATGGAGATGCGGGGATGAACTCCGCAGACTCCGAACGGCATTGGAGAAGTCCTATTTCGTCCCGTCCAGCCCTCCCCAAAAACATCGCATTTCTTGGCAACTTTCTGCCGCGCCTGTGTGGAATCGCCACCTTCACCCACGATCTTTGCGAAGCGGTGAGCGGGGCAATCCCCGAGGCACAATGCTACGTCGGTGCCGTCAATGACCGACTGGAGAGCTACCACTATCCCGCGCGCGTACGTTTTGAGCTGCAGGAAAAGGATCTGGACTCCTACCGCAGGGCGGCGGATTTTCTGAACTTCAACAATGCGGACTTGCTCTGCGTGCAGCACGAGTTCGGGATCTATGGCGGCCCGGCCGGCAGCCACCTCCTCGCGCTCCTTAAAGAAGTGCGCATGCCCGTGGTGACCACGCTCCACACCGTGCTGCGCGACCCGAATACCGCGCAACGCAAAGTCATGGAGGAGTTGGTGCAGCACAGCGACCGTCTTGTGGTGATGGCGCAGCGGGGTGCAGAGATTCTCCGGGAGACGTATGGGGTGCCCCATCAGAAGATTGATGTGATACACCACGGTATCCCCGATCTGCCTTTCGCCGACTCCCTACTTTCCAAAGAGCAATTTGGCGTCGAAGGGCGCACGGTGCTGCTGACCTTCGGCCTGCTCGGGCCCGGCAAGGGTATCGAGTTCGCCATCGAGGCCCTGCCCGCCATCGTGGCAAACCACCCGAACGTAGTCTACCTGATCCTCGGCGCCACGCACCCTCAACTCGTGGCGCGGGAGGGGGAACGCTACCGCCTGAGTCTCGAGCGGCTCGCGGAAGAGCGCGGCGTAAAAGATTATGTCATCTTCTACAATCGCTTCGTTTCTATCGAAGATCTCGGCGAGTTCATATGCGCGACGGATATCTACCTGACGCCCTATCTCGATGAGGCCCAGATTACCTCGGGCACCCTCGCCTATGTATTTGGCGCGGGCAAGGCCGTGGTCTCCACGCCCTACTGGCATGCACAGGAATTGCTCGCCGATGGGCGTGGAACCCTTGTGCCCTTCCGGGACTCTTCGGCGATCGCCAAAGGCGTCTGCGAGTTTCTGGATAACCCCGAACGCATGGAAAAGACGCGCCACGAGGCCTATCGACTCGGGCGCGAGATGATCTGGCCCGCGGTGGCCAAGCAGTACCTCGAATCTTTCCAGCACGCACGCGCGGATCGCAGCGCCACGCCACGCGCGGCCTTCGCGGGATGGACCCTCGGCAGCCGCCCCTACGACCTGCCGCCGCTGCGGCTGGATCACATCGTACGAATGAGCGATGGTACCGGGATATTCCAGCACGCCCACTTCAATGTGCCGGACTTCCACGAAGGCTACTGCACGGATGACAATGCGCGCGCCTTCATACTCTGCAATCTCCTGGAGGAACTTGGAGGAAAGCCACCCGGCCAGGATCTGGACGGCCTCGCGACCAGCTATCTGGCCTTCCTCTCTGCCGCCGTAAATCGCGAGACAGGGCGCTTCCGCAACTTCATGAGCCACGGTCGGCAGTGGCTGGAAGAGGCGGGTAGCGAAGACAGCCACGGCCGGGCCCTCTGGGCGCTCGGCAATGGCGCGGGACGTTCGCGAAACGACGGTCGGCGCAGGCTCTCCGCGCAACTTTTCGAGCGCAGTCTTTCCGTGGTGGAGACGTTTATTTCGCCCCGGGCCTGGGCCTTCACGCTCCTCGGCATTCACGAATATCTGCGGGGATACCCCGACAGCGTGGCGGCCAGATCGACACGGGACGTGCTAACGACCCTGCTCGTCCGGCTGTGGAAAAACTGCGCCACCGACACCTGGCCCTGGTTCGAGCCGAGCGCCACCTATGACAATGCACGCCTTTGCCAGGCGTTGATTATGAGCGGTCGCTGGACACCCAATCCCGAGGCGATGGAGATAGGATTGAAATCGCTCCGCTGGCTCGCCTCGATCCAGAAGACACAGGCGGGCCACTTCCGGCCCATCGGCAGCAACGGGTTCTATGTGCGTGATGGCGCCCGGGCCGACTACGACCAGCAGCCTGTGGAGGCCCAGGCCATGGTCGCCGCCTGCCTAGAGGCCTACCATGGTACACAGGATCCAGACTGGCCAAGAGAGGCCCAGCGCGCCTTTGAGTGGTTCCTCGGTCGCAACGATCTCGGCCTTTCGCTCTATGATTCGACAACCGGTGGGTGTTGCGACGGATTGCACGACGACCGCGTGAACGAGAACCAGGGTGCCGAATCCTCCCTGGCGTTCCACCTCGCCCTGGCCGAAATGAACTACGCGGGTCACCCGCTGCCGTCGCCCCTATGAGCGCGCTCTGCATCCGCCGCCACAACATCGTGCTTCAACCCGAAAGCGCTCGGGTCATCATTCGCCCCTTTATCCCTGGAAACATTGCCTTGGTATCCGCCATCATCGGCCGCGCCCTCGCGCTCGAAGAAGATGAAGTGGAGCGGGAGCTTCAGGCTGTGCACCAGGGCTTCGACGCGCGCCACATCGACGTCGAGACGCCCCTGCGCGAGCACTTCGCAAAAGTTCAGCCCCATATTCTCACTCAGCGCCCCTTGTCACCCGCACGAAAGCTCCTCATCGGTGCCTTGTTCTCCGGCGAATATGCCTTGGAATCATCGGCGCTTTTCAACCCTTCCATCATTCCCCATCCCGATCAGGACGGCCTGGCGGAAGGTGGCCTGCGCTTTATCATGAGTTTGCGCGCGACGGGGGAAGGGCACATCTCTTCGATAGAGTTTCGCACGGGCGTGATCGCCGCATCGGGCGATATCGGCATAAACCCGGTCTCCCGCTACGTTACTGTGCCCGGGATCGTTCCCAATCCCCGCTATCGGAAAAGAATCTTCGCCATCAAGCTGCACGAGATGGGCTTCGAAAACGACACGGCCACTGCGGTTATGGAGCCTCTCGGCGAGACCTTCACCCGCAGCGATCTGGCCAGTGCCGTTTCCCACGTCCGACAAAAAACCCTGGCCAACCCCGGCGATTTCGAACGTACATTGGAATGCGTCCAGTGGCTGGCCGATTCCAACTACGAGTTGCTCTTTCCATCCCAACTCGCCCTCAGCGAACGTATCATCTTTCCCGTTTCCACCAACGAGAGCAACGGAATCGAAGACGCCCGCTTCGTTCGATTCACGGAAGACGACGGGGCCGTGATGTACTACGCCACCTATACGGCCTACAACGGGCGCGCGATCCTTCCCCAGCTCATCGAGACCGAAGATTTCCTCCACTTCCGGATTTTGACTCTGAACGGCAGCGCCGCGCAGAATAAAGGCATGGCGCTATTTCCGCGCCGCATCAACGGGCGCTACGTCATGCTCTCGCGCCATGACGATGAGAACCTCTACGTCATGTTCTCCGACAATCCCCACTACTGGAGCGATCCCCAGATCCTGTTACGGCCCGCCGAAGCCTGGGACTCAGTCAAGCTCGGAAACTGCGGCTCCCCCATAGAAACCGAGGCCGGCTGGCTGCTCATCACCCACGGCGTGGGGCCCATGCGCAAGTACTGCATCGGCGCGGCGCTCCTCGATTTGAACGACCCGACCAAGGTAATCGGAAGGCTCCGCGAGCCGCTCCTCTCCCCCGAAGGCAGCGAGCGCGACGGCTACGTCCCCAACGTCGTGTACAGTTGCGGGTCGCTGATACACGGTGGCCAACTCATCCTGCCCTACGCCATGAGCGACAAAGCCACCGCCATCGCAACCGTGCCCCTGGATGCCTTATTGGCGGCGCTGATGGGATGAATCGGAGGAACGGCGCGGCGAAAAAGCCGGGCCGTCCCGCCACGCGCTAGACTTCCCGTCGCGTGCCATGATACTATACCGATTCACACGCGCCCGTAGCTCAGCTGGATAGAGCGCTTGCCTCCGGAGCAGTACAGTAGTACAGTCATATCAAGGACTTACGACCAAACCACTGCACACTGTGTAGTAGGAGGTCATCATGCAGAGCGTGTACAAGCGGGAGGTGGGTGGTTGCTCAGTCTACTACGCCATCCTCAATGACAGGGGTCGCAGCGTACGCAGGAGCACAGGCTGCTCCGATAAGGAAGACGCCCAGCGCAAGGCGGGACAGATGCAGCGCCTGCTGGACAGGGGAGAACTCGAGGTCAAGCAGGCACGGGGCACCCTCTCATCGAGCGATGCTTGGGAACTGTACTACTCATGGGCCATACGCCACAAGCGTGAGCGCACGGTGACCCACGAGAAGATCTTCTGGGACCAGTTCTGGGCGTGGCAGAAGGGCACCAACCTGCTGGCTGTCACGTCGGAGCACACCCTCAAGTGGAGGGACCAGTACGCTCGGGTGCCCTGCTCCACAGGCTCGGCACGCTCGGCTCACTCAGTCAACGACGCACTGCGTGCCCTTGCTACCATCTGGGCTAGGCTCATAGTCCTGAAGCATGCGAAGGTGAACCCCTTCAGTACGAGCGAGACCCCTCGCATCCCAACCCCCAAGCGCAGGCCCAAGTATCTCACCAGCCAGGAAGTTGAGCGGGCGTTGCTTGCTGCCCAGCATTACAGCCTGGACGCGTACCTCTTCACGGCCATCGGGTTGTATGCTGGCTTGCGCAAGGCGGAGATACTCAACCTCAAGTGGACCGACATCCAAGCGGACAGGGTGGATGACGCGGGCAATATCATCGGGTGCCTCTACGTGTGGGAGGCGGAGGGCGTGCGCCTCAAGACAGCAGCCGCCTCGAGGGTGGTGCCCCTTCACCCTGTGCTGAAGGACATCCTCTCCCGGCACCGGGATGAGAACGAGGACCGCTACGTGGTGCGCCCCCGCTTCACCCATGTCAACTCGAGCGGCCACCGATGGGATCCACGCAAGGCCTTCATCGAGATGAGCACCCAGCTTGGGCGCAAGGTCACCCCTCACATGCTGCGGCACACGTTCGCCAGCCTGCTGGCAGGCAGCGGCGTCAGCCTGTACAAGGTGAGCAAGTGGCTGGGTCATACGTCCATCACGACCACCGAGATCTATGCCCACCTCTGCCCCCTCGACTCGGACATCGGCAGGATGTAGAGGCCACAATAATACTGCTTAAATTTTGCCCATTGGCTGTCGCAAGTTTGCAGGCTCGAGTTAGTATTTCAACGGAGCCCACCGCAGGCCTTCGGTCGGCCCATGTGACCCGCGTGCGATTGATCCCCGCGCGCGGGTTTTTCATCTTTGATGCTGTTGCAATGCGCCCCTGTGAAAGGGCTGGAGAAATTTTACCCAACTGCTGCTCGCACGCTGCCATCCTGGTCTATACTTCGATTGTGCAAGACGGAGTCCTCACCTCCCTCCCCAGTCACCACCAGAGGACTCCCAGAATCCGCGTCTGACTTCCAATCCAGGCGCGGATTTGCTTTTGCCCGGCAATGTCGCCCCAACCCAGACGCTCAACAGTATCGCCGCAAGGCACTGAGGAGCGTCTCCAGTGATATTATCTTCACCGCTGGAGGCTATGTATCCACTGAGGTTATTCATCACGCAGGAACTTTGCCCACAACGCACCAAGTTTCTTCGGCGCATCGGTAACGGTAAGACCAGTTCGCTCGCGGAGGAGGCGGGCCAAAAAGCGCAACAGGCATATAACGGCGATAGTGATCGCCGAGATGATGGCAAAGTCACGGGCCAGGTTGCCAGCCATGTTGGCCCCGCCACGAACCAACCCAGAGTCGGCCATCGATGTATCACCCATAGCGCCAGCCATTGCAGAGTCGATCCAGTTGCCTGGACGCTCTCTCTTAGGGACGACCAACTCCCCTGACGCGATATCGGTCTCATGGGCCGCCGGAGCAGCAGCAATACGCGCACGGAGGTCTGCCAGCCGCGCCGCCTCTTGCTGCTGCTCGGCCATCACCTTAGCGCTAGGCCGGATGCCCGCCTCAGCCTTTTCTTCTGCGGTCATCTTGATTCGGCGTGTTCCGTCTTCTGCGGTATACTGAAGCATTAATTACCTCGCGCCCGTGTAGGGAATGTTTGTGTGTTGCCCGAGCAGATAGGGCATCTGGAGTCGCGCAGGAAATGCTTGTCGTTACAGTGGCGTCAACCCTAGTTCATGGGTGTAGGCTCGCCTAGCTTTGCCTCTTGTGCGACATAAACACCATCCTTCAAGCGTGGTATCCAGGTGGTGCCGGTCCAAGTATCAAGAATCATAAGGGTTCTCTCCATCGAACCGCTCCCCATGCTCACGTATCTAGGTGACGCGTGAGATAGCCCCCACGCCAGCGCCGCCGACACAACCAGAGCCGAGCCGACCACGATGACTTTGGTTTGCGAGCTGAGTTGAATGACTAGCCGATTTGATGCCTCTGCATCCGCCACGATTTCACCCTCTCTCTCGGTGCTACTTTGTTCGTCGTTCATCTCACAATTCCCTTCGGTTTCTCGAAGTTTCGTTGCTGGAACTCATGATTCCATTGAGGCTACTCGTCACGCAGAATCTTTGTCCACCACCCACCGAGCCTTGTGCCAGCACTGGTATTGGCAAAGCTCCCCCACAACCTAATCGCAACAAGGAGGATGCGAGCCAAAAAACGCAACAGATAGATTGCGACGATGATTGTCGCCCCGAAGATACCAATGTCACGAGTCAGGTGCCCCGCAGTATTGGCGACAGTGGAACCCAAGTTGCTTTGGCCCTGAGGAAACCCGCCAAGACCACGAAGGAACTCATTGCTTGGAGCCTGCTGCATAGCCGCACGGCGATTTAGGTCGTCCTGAAAAGCCTGTGTGAGCTCCGGTGGAGGCACCGGCGAGTTAGGTACTATGGGCACGTTGTACGTCCTGTCGTACTCGCTCTGCGTCATCCGGTATCGCGTGCTGCCATCTGGGGCGATGTAGGACTCCATCAACTGCCTCCCGGACATTCGCTGTTCAGTTGCGCCCATCTGATTTGGGTTGACCGCGACCGATACCGGCCCCACACTCGGAGTCTAACGAACGCAAACGAAGAATCCATTGGTCTCCCTCTCTCTGCCCAACAGCCCACCTGCCGTGCTTCAGTGGGCACGTTACAGGATTCTGGCAGAGATAGCAACGCCTCATTTCTGACCTATCATCGCGGACGTTGCGCAAATTTGATTTTTTTTCAGGACCGCGAACGCAAGTGTACATAACATCCGCGAACCCGTTCCCTCCTGAGCCCCCCTTCTGCCAGTCCCGCCCATCGTCAACGGACTCGGCTACGGCACTACAAGTAGAAAAGAAAGGTAAGAGCCGGGATACGGCTCGCAGGTCCCCACGTCACGGAAGCCGTCACAGCACAAAGGCGGGTGAATGCCCTATGGATATTGGGCCGTCACAGTGTCACGGTAAGAGTCAGGTATTCCCTACGCCTAGATGAAGCCTGTATACTCTGGCTCTATCTCTTCTTTTTGTTGAAATAACCTGAAAACTACTGTGACAACTGTGACGGCCCTTTATTTATAGGGTTATCATCCGTGACGGCTACCGTGTCATGCCGTGACGACCTGTGACGGATTCAGCGCTATGCCTGCGTAGAAGCAGGGGCGCTTGCCCGTTTCATCCTCCTTCGCCACCCGCTTCCTCTCGATGTAGCGAGCACCCGCTTTTAGCGCCTTTCCGAACCAACCTTCGCTCTGTGGGTATTCACCACCATTCTCCTGGCACCAATGGCACCAAGCATCAAAGAGTCTCTGAGTGGGCACCCTTGACGTGTCGTTGAGAATACAACGCTCTTCGATGAATTTGCCGACCGGGTCAGACTCTCGGCGGAAACTCTCCAGCGCCTTGCTCTTCGAGGCGGTGAAGCGGCCCTGAGCGTACAACCGGTCGTAGCCGACCAGCGCCCAGTTGAAAATACCGGGAAGCT
>JBIJDL010000566.1:0-4160 GCA_044344195.1 Candidatus Hydrogenedentales bacterium | reverse complement strand
TTCTCCGGCGCGCTGGAGGTCGATCTGCTCAACTTGATTGACGTTTCAGAGATCATCTCGGAAGCGGAAATTCCCGCAGGCACCTACACAAAAATCCGCATCAGCATCGCCAATCCGCGGCTCGTGTTGGTGAGCGATCCGGAAACCGTGATTACCGATGTGCATCTCACGGCGAATAATCGCGTATTCGTTTCGGAGACTTTCGAGCTGCCCGAGGGCCAGAGCAGCCTCATCGTGCTGGACCTGGGAGGTATCGCCCTTCGCCAGCAGGGTAACGGAGGCTACACGCTGACGCCTCAGTTGGATGTTGACGTTTCGATTACCGACGCGGCGGCCACGGTGGTCGGCATGATTACGGCACTCGATACGGCGGCCAACACGTTGACGGTGGCCCTCGCGGAGGGGAGCATCGAAATTCTCTACACGGATGTTACGACCGTGGCCCTTCCCACCGACCCGTTGGAAGCCCCCACCGGTACGGAATTGGATTTGGCCCTTGGTCAGACCGTTTCTGTACTCGGAACATTGAATGTTGACGGCAGCCTGGATGCCGACGCGATCGTGATCGTCGAAGACGTCGCGGGTGAATGCGAAGGTGAAGGAGAAGGTGAAGGCGATGGTGAAGGTGAAGGCGAAGGTGAAGGTGAAGGTGAAGGTGAAGGTGAAGGTGAAGGTGAAGGTGAAGGTGAAGGTGAAGGTGAAGGCGAAGGTGAAGGTGAAGGTGAAGGGCAGTGATGATTGTTGAACGGTGATCGGCTGAAATGCGGTCGATTTCTGAGTGAAACCCGAAAATAGCGAAGCGCCAGAGAGGCAACTCTCCGGCGCTTCTGCTATTGATTGTCCATGCGTATCCGCAGGCTTACTTTTTCGCCACGGCCGTCTCCGGGGTAATCGTCTGCTCGTATACAATCTTTCCATCCACGTCGTAATGTCGGAAAGTCAGTGAAGGGGTTCCGTCCAGGCGCTGGGAGGTGCAGGAAAGGAAGCCCCCGATGACCGCCAGGTATTGATGCATGGGCTCGCGCTGATCCTCACTGAAGCCGCCGGCGTGTGCATTGGACGTGGGCCCGCTGCAGAATTCCCGCAGTCCCGTCTCCGGGTCGATGCTCACGTATTGCCAGTGGCGGTCCCCGCAGACGACGACCATGTTCTTCTGCGCTGCCATAAACGCCCGCAGTTCGTTCCCTTCGTGCGCAAAGACGGTATTGGCGTGATTATCCTTCTTGTTGCCGCGATCCGGTCCGACGAGGGGCGTCGGGCTGATGAGTACCCGAAAGGCCGCATCGGATTCCTGAACGCTCTGCTTGAACCAGGCCTTCTGCTCCGCGCCCCAGATCGTTTTCTCAGGGCCATCGGGGTCCGTGTTGGGACTCCGGAAATCGCGCCCCTCGGGGATCCAGATCTGGAGGTCTTTTCCCCACCGGATGGTGCGCCAGGGCTTGGCGCGGTTCGGCGCGGGAACCTGCTCGAAGAAAATGTCCACCCCCTGCGCATAGGTGAATTCGCCCATCTTATTGTTCTGCTGCGTGGGCCAGCAGTCGTTCTGCCAGGTGTCATGATCATCGCGAATAAAGTAGCTGCTCACCTCGTTGTGGAAAGCGCGCTGGAAGGGCAGGGCATACATCTGATTCCACTTGTGCCGGGCCTGCTCCGCATTGACCACCCACGGCCCGTCGTTGTCGTAATAGACGATATCGCCGGTGTGGACAAAAAAATTCGGATTCAGCTTCTGCATCAGCGGATAGATCTTGTGCCCGTTGACATCGTCGTCGCGCCGCCAGAATTCCTGTCCGGTGACCACAGTGAAGGTGATTCCAGGAGCTTCCGACGGGCTCGGGGCCGTCTTGAAGTAACCCTGTACCCGGTCCGAGGGTGCGCCACCGCCTGTGGTGCGCGCCTCCACGACGCACTGGTATCGCGTTCCGGGTTCGAGCTTGTCGAGCATGAACTGGTGTGTGAAATCCCGTGCAATATCGACGGCATGCCATTCCGACGTCGAGGACATGTTGCTCGTGGCTTCCGGCCAGTACGAAATGCGGACTTCGCCGGGGGCCCCGGGCAATGTGTAGGCCATTTCCTCCAGTTTGTGCCCGTCGGGAATCTGGGGTGCGGAAAAGGTCCAGTTGTCGCCATCGCGCTCAGGCTCAACCAGGGGCCAGGGCACGCCCTCGCTGGAGATGTCCGGACGAGCCGAGAGGCGTGTCCACACGATGATGGAAGATTGGGTGGCCTCGCCTGATTTAATGCCATTGCCCAGGTAGGGGGCGTCGGCGGCAACGAATAACGTTGAAACGGCGGCCATAAGGGTCAGGATGAAATGTGGTACGGTGCGCATGGGCTGAGACTCTCCAATTTGCGGCTTCACGACAAAGGAAGAGTTTAGCATGAAGTGGCGGACGCCATGCCAAGGGAAAAAATATCCGCACCCACTTCGGGCGGAAGTGGGCGCGGATAGAATGCGTGAAAACGTATCAGGGGGCTTCGATGTGTCCCACATAGCGACCGAGCCAGTAGGGCAGCAGCCAGAACACGCCGCTGCTTTCCATCAGGCCGTCTTCGTGGGGGAAATCGCCGGAGATATACTCCCAGGGGTTCTTGTCCCAGCGCATCACGCCGCGCTCGCTCGGGGGCAGCATGCGGCTGGTCTGGCGGCTGTCCTGCATGGGCTTGCGCACTAGGTCAATATCCTCGCGCACGCTGTTGTCCACGATCCACTGGCGCAGGTCCAGGGGCTGATCGCGGAGGAAGGCGATGCTTTCATCCAGGCGCGTGTCGGCCCCGCCAACCTGGGCCATGGAGAAGTTGAAAAGGGGACTCTGATCATCCGCCACGTAACCGTATACCCAGGTGAGGCCTTCAAGTAACAGAGACTTCAGCTCGGGGTCGGTCTCGAGTTCATAAAGCACCGGCCCCAGCTCATAGATCATACTGTCATCGATCCGGCTCTGTTCCGAGATGCGGTGGGCCTTGGGACGGCGCAGGAATTCCTTGTAGCCATGCTCCTTGATAAAGCGGTCATGCTCATTGAGGTACTTCTTGTCGCCCGACATGTAGTACGCGATGCGCAGGTAGGCGAGCACTTCAAAGCGGTTGATGAAGCTCTCCACCCACCAGTCATCATTGTTCTGGAGCCGATCTTCGTTCCACATGCCCCAGCGCGTGTAGACGCCTGTTTCGGGGTCCACCAGCGTGTAGTCATTCGCAATGATATAGTCGGTCAGCGTGGTGATGACCTTCGCCGCCTTCGCCTTCTGTACGTCATCCGCCACCAGCTTGTGGAAATAGTAGAAGCCCATGTAGTGTCCGTTCACTTCATCCGAGCTCGTGTCTCCTTTCCAGAGCCACTTGCCGTCGGCAGAGGGCCGCCAGCGACGCTCCACATAGCGCCAGCGGGGATCGCGCACGCGCTGCGCGGCCACTTTCTCCGGCGTGAATGCCTGGTTCTTGTCGTGGACTTCCGTCCAGGTAGAGGGTACCACCGTGCGCGCGAAGAATCCCTTTCCGCCCGTCACTTCATGGAGGTAGGAAAGGGCCTCAAAGCCGTGGGTGGCATTGGCCCGCGCTTTCTCGCTGCCGGTCACCGCAAAGCGAATGGATTCCATCGTGGTGTACAGCGACGTGTACTCGCCGTCGTTGTCATCGTCCACGCCGTCCCATTCGGTCAGGTCGTTGGGCCGTTTGAATTTGCACTTTTCCACGAAGCCCGGCGGGCGCACGTGACGCTCTTCCAGTATCGCCTGATAGAAGTCCGCCTTCTCCGCCAGGGTCATCATCCGGCGCTTAATCGCGCTCACGCCTTTCGCCGTAGCGATCCAGGCCGTGCCTTCGGCGTCAAAGTCGATGTCCCGCACTTCGTCGTCCAGCAGCCAGCGCTTGCTGTGGCGCAGCGACCACGGGCTCCCATTGTTCTGCGCGATCCAGTCCGGCCGTTCGCTGTAGCGCGCCACACCCTCCGCCGTGCCGGCCCAGAGCGTGCCGTCGGGCGCAAAAGCCATGGATCGCACATCCCACCAGGGCAGTCCATCGGCCGTCGTTATCTTGCGGACGCAGGCCCCATTTTCCAGCACCGTGATGCCGCCCCAGCACCCGACCCAGAGTTGGCCGTTGGCCGCAAAGGCAATACCGTTCACCGCGCCCGAAGTGATTTCCCAGGGTTCGAA
>JBIJDL010000565.1:0-4170 GCA_044344195.1 Candidatus Hydrogenedentales bacterium | reverse complement strand
CAGTACGTAACAGTTTCCGATCTATCCGAAAGACAACACCCTCTCTCACTACACTCCTGTCAACTTGCTCGTCGGATCTCAACGTGAAGCCATCGACTGCTTCCACGTATGTGCCCAATTCTCCCATTCCAACAATACCTTCCTCTCCTTTGGGGCGCACCCACCGCTTTCGGAGCAGATACTTTCCAGAAGAGTGAAACGTCAACACGGCATGGGCGTTCTCTTCGCTTCCTTTCAGACGCAGTACGCAGGTGTACCTTGACGTCTTCCACTCCTGCCTGATGATTGCCGGAAGACTCCAGAGGACGACCAACGTCCCAAGGTCTGTCACCCAGGCAATTGGTATGAGCCACAGTGAAAGGTCGTTGAGCAGGATCGCAAGTGTCAGACTCAATGGCCCTAGGAAAGGTACGAAAAGGGGTGACGGGCTCTCCGTCCAACCCGCGCCATGCTTCCAAAAGAGGAGTCCCGTAAAGGCGCTCATAAATGCAGGCAATATTCCGACCACTACGAGCGCCACGGTGAGGACTATCATAGCTCCATCGGCCCTTCCGGCGAACGCAGCCGCGGGATTTGAGCGAGGTCGGTATCCGTACCGCCGAGCCTCGCGAGTCGTTGCGCGCTTTCACGCTCCACAAGCGTCCGAAGCGCGGCGTTGATCACCGCTGAATCATCGCTGGCGTCCAAGAGCCGAGACGCGTTCTGGAAGAGTTTCTCATCGACATCAATGGTAATCTTCAAGATCTCAGACCTTTCCGTTGGCGTTGCCGGTGGGATAATCTATCGCCTCTCGGAATATTTCTTTTTTTGCCCGGCTGAAGCTCCCTGCCGATTTACGCAAGAATCCTGATGCCCAACTCCGCAGCATTGTCGCACAGGCGACTCGGAAACCTACGCCCGAACGCTCAGATGCGCGGGCGCGGCCACGGCCCGCCTCACGCCAATCTCGACATTCTGGCCGAGCGCAACGAGGAATCGGCACAACTCGTCGATTGTAAAGTCGTCGAGATCCGCGCAACAGATCATTTCCACGCGGGAAGGCGTGGAGCCGACCTCATTTGCCGCGTCTTCATAGGAGAGACCTCGCTCGCGAACGACGTCAATAAACTTTGCCGCGAGCTCCGCCTTCGCCGACAATTCCTCAGCCCCCGGTAGACCCAATGCGTCGAACACATTCTGGAACCCTTCCGGTATGCTCATTTCTGTTCGGCCTCCATTTGAATGGCTTCTTTGAGCCGCTGGCGAATAGTTTCCAAATCCTGCGGCGGAATGCCGATGCCCTTTTTCGACTTCTTGTGAAAGACATGTAATAAGTATACCGCATCGCCCAATGCAACGGTGTAAACCGCGCGATAGGCTTCCGAGTCGTCTCTCACACGAATCTCGAGAACCTGGACTGAAAATCCAAAAAGTGGCTTGACATTGTCGGGTCTGCTACCCATTTGCACGATGCGGAGGGCGAATCCGAGTTTCTTTCGCGCCCCCTCTGGAAGCTCATGCACGATGCGATGTGTATTTCCGAGAAAGCTGATAGCTTTCGACCGTTCTGGCATACCTGCCCTCCCGAATCCGCTCAGTATCTCACAGCATTACCATTCTGATGACATACAGAGTACAAATCCGTCAGTACTCGGATCAAACAACGCTTCCAACGCCCTGAAGGCACTCCCAAAAAACCATACGACCCAACACGTTCTGCTGGACCGAACTTGTGTAAAGCCAAAGGGCCGCCCAATCGGGCGGCCCTTGCGACTTTTTAGCTACTTAACTCTGTTTCAGCAAACATCCATCTTCGACAAACCAATCATCTCGCCCGCGCTGAAATTCAGCGTGGGCGTGTAGCCCGGCAGCGGCTTGATGTGGGTGTGGAAGGCGTCGAGGAACCAGAAGGGCTGCGGGAAGTACTCGTCTTCCATCTCCGCGGGCGGCACGATCCAGTTGTAGGCCCCGAGGACGACCGGGGGGGCGTCGAGGTGGTCGAAGGCCATGGTGCTGATCTGGGAGGCGATGGTGTGCATAAAGCTGCCGCGCTCGCAGGCGTCGCTCGCGAGGATGAGGCGGCCGGTCTTCTTCACGGACTGGTAGAGCGTGTTGTAGTCGAAGGGCACGAGGCTGCGACCGTCGATGACTTCGGTGGAGATGCCGTACTGCTCTTCCAACTGCTTCGCGGCATCGAGCGCGCGGTAGAGGGTCGCGCCGAAGGTAAGGATGGTGAGGTCCTTGCCTTCTTTCGCGACGAAGGGCTCGCCGATCGGCACGCGGTAGTATTCCGCGGGAACGCCGCCGGGGTGGACGGTTTCGGCCACGGTATAGAGGCGCTGGCTCTCGAAGAAGACCACGGGATCGTTGCCGCTGAGGGCCGTGGCCATCATGCCTTTGGCATCGTAGGGCGTGGCGGGGAACACCACCTTGAGGCCGGGAATGTGGGCGCAGAGTGCGGTCCAGTCCTGGGAGTGCTGAGCGCCATATTTATTTCCCACGGACACGCGCAGCACGATGGGCATTTTGCAGTAGCCGCCGGACATGGCCTGCCACTTCGCCATCTGGTTGAAAACTTCGTCGCCCGCACGGCCGAGGAAGTCGCAGTACATCAGCTCCACGAGGGCCTTGCCGCCTTCGAGGGCATAGCCCACGCCGGTGCCGACGATGGCCGCTTCGGAGATGGGCGAGTTGAAGAGGCGGTGATAGGGCAGGGCTTCGGTGAGGCCCTGGTACACGGCGAATGCGCCGCCCCAGTCGCGGTTTTCTTCACCATAGGCCACAAGGCGGTGATCGTTGTAGAAATGGTGCACGACGGACTCGAAAATGGCTTCACCGTAGGTCACGGCCTTGGTGCCCTTGAGCACCGCGCCGTTCTCGTCGATGCCGTTGCGCGACTTCTTCGCGATGGCCTTCACCCGGGGAATCTCTTCCATGGGGATGTTCACATCGTCTTTGCGGCGCAGGCCGGGCAGGGTCGCGTCGATCTCGTTGCAGAACATCATCGGGGCGATGCCGGTCCGGGGTCCGAGGACGAGGCGCGGCGAGTGGTCATAGTCCACCGCCAGGCGGCAGGCCTTGGTGCACTTGCGGGTGGCGTAGGCCTGGACCGCGTCGAGGTCCGCCTGGGTGGCGACGCCCGCGTCCACGAGCTTGCCGCCGAATTCGAGGATGGGGTCCACCTTGCGCCACATCTCGATTTCGTCGCGCTCGCGATAGGAAGACTGATCGCTCGGGGAGTGGCCAGTCTGGCGGTAGCACTGGACGTCCAGCAACACCGGGCCCTTGCCCGAGTGGAGCAGTTCGAGCTTGCGCTGGTAGGCGTCCGCCACGCTGAGGGGGTTATTGCCGTCCACGCACTCGGCGTGCATGCAGTCGGGATTCACCGCCGCGCCGACGCGGGCGAGGCGATCAAAGCCCATGGTCTCGCCGATGGGCTGGCCGCCCATGCCGTAGAAGTTGTTCATGAAATTGAAAACGATGGGCAGACCGCCGCGGTAGTCCTTCTCCCACAGGCGCGTGAACTGGCCCATGGAGGCGAAGCCGAGGGCTTCCCACACCGGACCGCAGCCCATGGAGGCATCGCCGATGTTCGCGATGGTGATGCCGCCGGCCTGCTGCACCTTCTTGAAGAGTGCGGAACCCGTGGCGATGTCGGCGCTGCCGCCCACGAGGGCGTTGTTCGGGAAAACGCCGAAGGGCGTGAAGAACACGTGCATGGAGCCGCCCATGCCCTTGTTAAAGCCGGTCTCGCGGCCGAAAACTTCAGCCAGCAGGCCGTAGAGCAGAAAGTCGATACCGATCTCTTCTTTGTCGATCGTGCTGAGCGCGTTCTTTGCGCCCGCCTTGAGTCCCGTCCAGTCGGGCTCGTTCTTCTCGACGATGCGAAGGATACGACCGTCCCAGAAACTTTCCATAATGCCCTGGAGGCCCGTGTCGCGTAGTTCGCTGATGGCGCGCATGCCCTTGGCGATCACTTCGCCGTGGCTACGGTGGCTGCCGAAGATATGGTCGTTCACAGCCAGGTGGAAGCACTCACCCACGGCGGCGGCTTCCTGGCCCGTGGAAAGGTGGGCGGGACCGGCGTGGTTATAGTTGATGCCCTGGTAGCTCTGGGTCTTCTTGATGCTGTCGAGCATGTTCTCGAATTCGCGGATGACCACCATGTCGCGGTAGGCGCGGAGAAGGCGC
>JBIJDL010000113.1:0-14214 GCA_044344195.1 Candidatus Hydrogenedentales bacterium | reverse complement strand
AGTATAATCAAGCCACGATATGCTGCATTGCTTCCCGAGGAGCCCAAGTCTTGAAGTTGATACAGGCCAATCTCTTGATCGCCGCGTTCGGCTCGCTAGTCCTCGCTCTTTCCTTCGCCGCTCAGGCGGATGCCCCCGTGCCTGAGCAGGTCGAATTCAACCGCCACATCCGGCCCATTCTCTCGGACAAGTGTTTTCTCTGCCACGGTCCCGACCGAAACATGCGTGAAGCGGGGTTGCGCTTGGACTTGCGCGCCGAGGCGCTGGCGGATCGCGAGGGCAGCCACGCCATCGTCCCAGGGGATCTGTCGGCGAGCGATGTGATTGCGCGCATCATCACCGACAACCCCGACGACAAAATGCCCCCGGCGGACTCCAATCGCCATTTGTCCCCGAGCGAGATCGACCTGCTCAAGCGTTGGGTGGAGCAGGGCGCGGAATACGAGCCCCACTGGTCCTACATCAAGCCCAAAGCCGCCCCGACCCCAGCAGTCGAGGGTGCTGTCTGGATGCGGAATCCAATCGATGGATTTATCCTCGTAAATCTGGAGAAGGAAGGCCTCAAACCCGCCCCCGAAGCAAGCCGCGAAACACTCATCCGTCGTCTCTACTTCGATCTGCTTGGACTACCGCCCTCACCCGCCGAGGTCCAGGCCTTTCTCCTCGACAACTCGCCCAATGCCTATGAGTCCCTGGTGGATCGTCTCCTCGCCTCGCCCCACTTCGGCGAGCGCCTGGCCGTCTACTGGCTGGATCTCGTGCGCTATGCCGATACCGTGGGATTTCACGGTGATCAGGTGCGCGGTGTCGCGCCCTACCGCGACTACGTGATCAAGGCCTTCAACGACAACATGCCTTTCGACCAGTTCACCCGCGAACAACTCGCGGGCGATCTGCTGCCGGAGCCCACGGATGCCCAGCGCATCGCCACGGGTTACAATCGGCTCAACATGGTCACCCGGGAAGGCGGAGCGCAGGAGCAGGATTACCTCGTGCGTTATGCGGCGGACCGCACGCGTACCACGGCCTCCGTCTGGCTCGGCTCCTCCCTCGGGTGCGCCCAGTGCCACGACCACAAGTTCGACCCCTTCACCATTCGGGATTTCTATCAATTCGGCGCCTTTTTCTCGGATATCAAAGAGATGGGCGTACAGAATGAAGGCGGAAACGAAGGACCCTTCCCGCCCTACCTCGTTTTCGCCAGTGCCCAGGAAAAGCCTGAGCACGATGCCATCCTGAAGCGCATCGCCGATCTGAAGGCCATCCTCGCCACGCCTCCTCCTGCTGTGGATCCTCCGGTCTCCACCGAGGGAATACCCCCCCCTCCAAGCCGCGAAGATTTGGACAAGCAACTTAAGGAGGCGGAGAAGAAGAAATTCGGTTTTGAGCAGAACATCTACACTTCGGTGATCACCGAGACCATGGAGCCGCGCACCGTCCGCGTGCTGCCTCGGGGCAATTGGATGGATGAGTCCGGCGAAGTGGTGGAGCCGGGCGTGCCGGAGTTTCTCGGCGGACTCTGGCTGAACGGCGCGCGCCCCACGCGCCTCGATCTGGCTAACTGGCTAACGGACCGCGAGAACCCCCTCACCGCCCGGGTCTTTGCGAATCGCCTCTGGAAGCTCTACTTCGGCACCGGCATCTCCCGCGTACTGGACGATCTGGGCTCGCAAGGCGAGTGGCCGAAACACCCGGAAATGCTGGACTACCTCGCCATCGAGTTCATGGACAGCGGCTGGGATATCAAGCACCTCGCGCGCGTCATGGTGACCAGCAGCACCTACCGCCAGTCTTCCATGGCCGATGCTGCATTACGGGAGCTGGACCCGGCCAATCGTCTTCTGGCGCGCCAGTCCCGCTTCCGGATCGAGGCCGAATTCGTGCGCGACAACGCCCTCAAGATCAGTGGACTGCTCTCGCCCGCCATGGGCGGTCCGGCGGCCAAGCCCTACCAGCCCGCAGGCTACTACAAAGAGCTGAATTTCCCCACACGCGAGTACGAGCCCAGCACAGGCCAGGATCTCTACCGTCGCGGTGTATACACCCACTGGCAGCGAACCTATCTGCACCCCAGCCTGCTCGCCTTCGACGCGCCGACCCGTGAAGAGTGCACCGCCGAGCGCACCATCTCCAATTCGCCCCAGCAGGCCCTGACCCTCATGAACGACCCGATCTTCGTCGAAGCCGCGCGGGTCTTCGCCGAACGCATCCTCGTGGAAGGCGGCGACACGACCACCGCCCGTATCCGCTGGGCATGGAACGAGGCCCTGTCCCGCGCGCCGCTGCCGGAAGAAGCACAGATTCTGACCGACTTGTACGAGAAGCACCTCGCCCAGTTCGCGGGTGACCCGGCGTCGGCCGCAAGCTTTCTGAATGTGGGGGAGAAACCCGCCCCGGAGGGCATGGACCCTGTACAGCTCGCCGCCTGGAGTTCGGTAAGCAGGACGATATTGAATACGCACGAGATGATTTATCGATATTGAGTGTACCACTCGTTCCCAAGATCCGCTTGGGAATACAGTCCCCGAAGCTCCGCTTCGCAAACGCTCAAAGGTCCCATACGGACCATAAGACCCATAGCCCGCGTCCCCAAAAGACCTCAGCGAGATCCATCATGGACCCCTTACAGACCTACATCCTCCAGCAGACCCGACGCCAGTTCCTCGGGCGCACGGCCAAAGGTATCGGCACCATGGCACTGGCCTCGTTGCTGAACCCCGGCTCGGCCTCGGCAGGCGGCTCCGCACCAGAACGCTGGACGGGTATCAGCAACCCGACGCACCATCCCGCGAAGGCCAAGCGCATCATCTACCTCTACATGGCCGGTGGACCCTCGCATCTGGAGACCTTCGACTACAAGCCCGCGCTCCGGCAGCTCGACGGCCAGCCCATGCCCGAATCCTTCACGAAGGGCGAACAACTCGCCCAATTACAGGGAGCCGAACTCAAGTGCATGGGCTCCCAATTCGAGTTCGCGCGCTACGGCAAATCGGGCCAGGAAATTTCCACCCTGCTGCCCAACATTGCTACCCTGGCGGACGACATGTGCATCATCCGCTCCATGAAGACCGATCAGATCAACCACGACCCCGCCCATACCTTCATGAACTCCGGTACCGCCATCTCCGGTCGCCCCAGCATGGGCTCCTGGCTTCTCTATGGCCTCGGCAGCGAATGCGAAAACCTGCCCGGCTTCGTCGTGCTCACCTCATTGGGAAAGGGCCGCAGCCCGCAACCAATCTCCTCGCGCCAGTGGCACAGTGGATTCCTCCCCAGCAAATTCCAGGGCGTAAAGTTTCAATCCACGGGCGACCCCGTTCACTTCGTCAGCAATCCCCCAGGCATCACCCCCGGCCAACAGCGTGACATCGTGGACTCGGTCAATAGACTGAACGCGATCCACGACGCCCATGTGGACGAGGGAGAGATCGCCACGCGCATCAGCCAATATGAGCTCGCCTTCCGCATGCAGACCAGCGTGCCCGATCTGGTCGATATCTCCGACGAGCCCCAGCACATTCTGGACTCATACGGCACCCAGGGCGCAGACGGCACCTTCGCCTTCAACTGCCTGCTCGCGCGGCGCATGGCTGAGCGGGGCGTTCGCTTCATCCAGCTGTACCACCGCGACTGGGATCACCACAACGACCTGAAGCACTTCATGCAGGGCTGCGCGACCGACGTGGATAAGGCCACGGCGGCCCTGGTGAACGATTTGAAGCAGCGCGGCATGCTCGAAGACACCATCATCGTCTGGGGCGGCGAATTTGGCCGCACGCCCATGATCCAGGGAAACAAAGGCGGTCCGGGCCGTGACCACCACATGAACGGCTTCTCCATCTGGATGGCCGGCGGCGGCATCAAAGGCGGCATCACCCACGGCGAAACCGACGAACTTGGCTACAAATCCGTGAAGGATGTCGTCACCGTCCACGACTTCCACGCCACCTTGCTTCATCAGATGGGCATTGACCACAAGAAGCTCACCTTCCGCTCACAGGGACGGGATTTTCGCCTCACCGATGTTTTCGGCAACGTGGTAACGACCATTCTGGCGTGAACGACCCCGCAGCTTGGTAGCGGCCATGCAGAAACAGTCGCTGCCGTCCGCTCTTTAAACCGCGCCCGTTCCGGGTTGGCCTCAGGCCGGTGGCTTCTGACGCGCCGCCGCCTGCTGCTCCTGCCACTGCTGGGTCGTGATGGCGCTGCGAAGCATCATGAGCGCGTTCAAGATCGCCGTCTGCAGTCGAACTATCTTCTCCTGGGCCTCAAACTGGTCCCCAATGGCGTAGGCCTGCTCCAGCACGGCGGCCAGCGCGTGGTTGTAGGCCATACGCCCGTCAAAGGTCATGTGGGGCTCAAAAAGATAGTCCGGCGTGCCGTAGATACCGGTGATCGGGCGGGACAGATGGAGCTCGCCCGGTCCGGGAAACAGTGACAGGCCCTTCAGGTACATGTGCTGCTCATCCCAGTCCATATTGTTGAAGTAGGCGTCCTCCGCCGCAAGCACCAGCGCCACGAGGGCATCCAGCGCCGCCGGCGTCTTCGGCTTGTACAGGACCTCCAGTACGGCCCCCAAGTTCTCTTCGATGCTCTTCTCCGGGTGCATCATCAGCTCCCCGCCGAAGGCGATGTTGATCTCAACGCCCGGATTGTTGGGCGGGCCCTGGTAATACAGCATCCCACGACCGCCGTCGGCGTAGAGTTCCTTCATGTGCGTGCCCGTCTGGCGCGGATAGGGAAGAAACCACTGGAGGCGATCCCAGGTACAGGTGGGGTAGACCCATAGACCGCCCGAGGTCCCGAAGCGGCACTTCAGTTCCTCGATAAAAGGCTTGCGCGCCGGTGGCCGTATGTAGCAGGCGTGGTGGCCCTGATCGAAGGCACAATCGACCGTGTCGCTGATCGCGGCCAGCGCCGCCCGGTCTTCCTCCAGAAAGCCCACGTTCCAGTCGGCCCAGCTTATCGTGGTCAGCATGATGTAGGCTTCCGGCATTTTCTCGCGGATGTACCGCGCGGTGCGCGCCGTGATGTCGCAGAAATAGGCCGGATTGCGCGGCCACTTCGTCATGCACTCGGGGCACGTGCAGCGACCCAGGTCGGCGGCCTCCAGGTGGAACCCGTCAATCTCCCACGTCATCATGAAGTCAACGATCTTCTTCTGCCACTCCCACGAGGCCTCTTTCGAGGCGCACATGACGTGTTCGTTCGGGTACTGCTGGTTGGGCGAGGTGACTTCCGGGTGGGCCTTGATGATCTCGTCAAAACCCCAACTGTAGATTCCCATCCCGCAGATCACCCGGATATTCCGGCGGTGGGCCGCCTTCAGCACCTTCTGAACGCGCGCGGCCCGTTCCGGCGTGGCGGCGCTCACAATGTTCACCGGCCAGCCCCATGTGGAGAAAAGCCCGAAGATGTCGTAGATGTTGTAGCCGAACTGCTCGTTCAATTCGAAGGTATCGATCAGACTCTGCACCGTCACGTCGTCAAAGGCATCCACCGGCCACGACGCGAAGGGAAGGGGGGACGTACGCGTGTCGTTCATCCAAGGGCCAAAGGCGATGCGGTCAACGAAGCAGCCCGCGCCCTTCTCGACCCCACGCGCAGCCGGGGCCGCCGTCGCCCCGCCCAGGACCAGGTTGGCGCCCAGCGCCCCGGCGGCTGTCGACAAGTGCATAAACTCACGACGATTGATCGATTCCATTCCCTGGCACCTCCTCGCCCGCCCCTTGTGCGGCAGCGCGATGTTTACGTGGATAAATGGTCCTGCCCGCAGGACCGCGTTCCAGTATGGACTACAGCGCCGGATCTGACTTGTGGGTTTAGGCCCGCCCTTTGGATGAATCCGATACGGCGATCTCCGGCGAAAAAGTCGGGAGTCGCTGAGATTGCGTTCCGCCGGTCCGCTCGCTACACTACACGCCGACAATCCTGCGGGCCGCTGGCAATCGGTGATTCCCCAACCGGTGCGGCCCGGACACTACAGCGTGAAGACGCGGAGCAACGCCCATGAAACACCCCCAATCGCGTAGAACATTTCTCAGACAGGCCGCCTTCGCGAGCGCGGCGCCCCTCATCTTGCCGAAGCTGAGCTTCGCCCAGCCCGCCAACAGCAAGCTGCAGCACGCCGGTATCGGCGTCGCCGCCCAGGGCGCCCACGATCTCGGCAACATCGCCAGCCATGAAATGGTGGACGTTGTGGCGCTGTGCGACATCGACGAGGTCAACCTCAATCGCGCCGCCGAGCTCTATCCCAACGCCCGCCTTTACCGCGACTGGCGCGAGATGCTGGTTCAGGAAGAGGGCAAGATCGATTCCGTCAACGTCTCCACGCCCGACCACACCCACGCGGCGGCCTCCATCTCCGCCATTCGCCAGGGCCTTCACGTCTTCTGCGAAAAGCCCCTGACCCACGAGGTCTACGAAGCCCGCAAAGTGACCGAGGCCGCCCGCAAGGCCGGCGTCGTCACCCAGATGGGCAATCAAATCCACTCCCACGAGTTCTATCGCACGGCGGTTGAACTCGTGAAGACCGGTGCCATCGGCAAGGTGAAAGAGTGGCACTCCTGGGTGGGCACCATCTTCACGACGCCCGACAAGAAATTCCCCGCCGGAAGTGATCCCATTCCCCCCAACGTGGACTGGAACCTCTGGTGTGGCACCGCGCCCCTCATTCCCTACAAGGACAAGGAGTACCATCCCTTCTGGTGGCGCCGCTACCGCGACTATGGCGGTGGCGCGGTCGGTGACTTCGGCTGTCACATCTTTGACCCGATCTATTCGTCCCTCGGCCTGACGAACCCCATCTCCATCAGTTCCTACGCTGAAAGCTACAGCGACATCGTGCACCCGGCCTGGACCGTTTCCACCTACCTCTTCCCCGGCACCGAGCTCACCGCCTACGACACGATCATCGGCACCTGGCGCGATGGCTTCCTGAAACCCGAAACCAAGTTGTCGCCCCACCTCGCAGAAGACTACGAACTGCCGCCGAGCGGTTCCATGCTCGTGGGCGAGACCGGCACGCTCATCATCCCCCACGTGGGCCGGCCCCAGCTTCACCCCGTCGCAGCTTATGAAAAGTACGAAGTCCCCAATCAGCCCGACGGCAACCACTACCACGAATTCGTGGACGCGTGCCTTGGCAAAGAGGGCGTCATCTGCGGGTCCAACTTCGACTTCGCCGGACCCCTCGCCGAAGCCGTGCTCCTCGGCAACATCGCCAACCGCATGCCCGGCCAGACCCTCGAATGGAACGCCAAGCGCTGCAAATTCAACGGCAACGCCGAAGCCAACAAACTCCTCCGCCGCAAATACCGCGAAGGCTTCGAGGTCAAGGGACTGTAGAGTACCGTCAGAAGAATGTGGCACAGCTCCACGACGCGCGGGGGCGGGCGTCTCGGCTGTGAATAAGTGTCATAAGACGCGCAGGTTATATCTCCGCATGCCGCCCCTCGGGGCGGCATGCGGCGCATAGGGACAGCGTCGCCCCGTGGTATGGATAGGCATCAGACACTTCACGCTAACAAAACAATCCGAGGCAAGCGCGACACACCATAACCGGCGGGGCTGTCCTGTCCTGCGCGAAATGTGCGTGAACATTCAACATCCGCCGTGCGGATTTCGACCGTGTTGAGCCTCTGAAAATAGCAATTAATCCCCAAACGTAAAAGGCGACCGAACGTGGGTTAAGCTTCCAGCTTGACGCAAGGCACACTTAACCTGCGAAATGGCCCGGCAGTGTTTATCCATGACGTCAATCTATGAAAGAATCAACGGGCCCGTCGACTATTAAAGCAGGCTGGCGAGTTCAATAGTCACTATAGCCAAGCCCATCCGGTACCGTTTTAACTCTTGGGAGTTTCAACCTTTTCAACAGGGGCATGCGGCATGAAACAAGATTCAAATACAGAGCACACTCAATCCAATACGTCTTCAAAGCGACCTGTCTGGACCTCGGGTTTTTGCTTCGCCGTCTTCATGGTACTAATCGTTTCCTTCGGGGCCTACAAACTCGCGAATTTTCCATACTACGCGGCAACCCTGGATTTTCAGCCGGTGGAAACAAAGGAAACCGACCATGGCATCCAATTCTTGGGCGACTCGGTCGCGAGTCGTGAGCGCTTGGGGGTGGTAGTGGACTTTGTTATCAAGTCCTTTTCGGCCATGCCGACAACCCGTCCGTACATCGTATTCATTGTGGTGGTTTTTTCTATACCGGTGGCGATGTGGATGTTGGTTTTCTTCGTGCGAGGAGAAATACGTCGAACGGTTTACAAGCAACGTTTGACCGCCTGCGTCTATTTCATCTGCGCAGTTTTACCTTTGGCAACCTTCTATCTCATTCGGCTTTGGCCTGGTCCATATATCGAAGATTTCTACACAAAAGAGTATGCCCGCCTTACGGAGCGAGCCGAACCGATCATCGACGCGCTGGGGGTGTACCATAAGGAACACGGTAAATATCCGGATAGGTTGATGGAGTTGGTTCCCGAGTATCTGGCGGAGGTTCCATTGGCGGGCATTCGCGTGTGTCCCGAGTTCGTCTATGTCAGCAATGGTCGCGAAGTTGGAGATTCAGGGCAGCCGTACCGGAGGATGAATACTCCGAAACCCAAAGTTGCAAGCTATGACCTGAGTGTTTCATTGCACAAGGTGCGGAATCACTACGCCTCAGATATGTTCTACTACCTTTACTATCAGCCCGAAAGGGGCTATCCAAGCTCGCACACGCGTGTTAATCAATGGGCCATCGTGAGTTCTGGGTGGGTGCGATTGCCATAGGCAGACCGTGAACGTATTCGACAACCGAAGGTGGGTTAAGCTCCAAGCTTGACGCAAGGCACACTTACCCTACGAAATGACCCGATACCCTTTTTCCGCGACCCCAATCTATGAAAGAATCAACGGGCCCGTTGGTTATTCAAGCAGGCTGGCGAGGTCAATCGACGCGATAGCCGAGTCGATCAAGTGCCGTTTCGTCAACGGGAGTTTCTACTCTTTCAACAGGGGCATGTGGCACGAAACAAGATCTAAATACTGAGCTTGCTCGATCCAATACATCTCCAGGCCAAGTGGTCTGGACCACGGGATTCCGGTTTGCGGCTCTTCCAGCCCAATTCGTGTCCTTCGGGGCCTACCAACTGTCGAATTTTCCATACTATGCGGCAACCCTGGATTTTCAGCCGATGGAAACAAGAGAGTCCGACCACGATACCACCTATCTGAGCGACAGAAACAGGGGTCTTAAACAGTTGGGGCCCTGCCGCGTGGGGTATTGCATCCGTTTGCAACTTGGGTCATAATGGCAACTGGCATAGCGCAGGCAATGTGAAACCCTTCGTGCCGGGAAGTGGCCCGGAAAGGCCGCATGGGTTTCTCACCGCCAACCCGCGCTCCAAGAGGCAGCGCCCGCCGCGTGCGGGCCAACATGGGAGATTTGCGATGTCGGAAGTCGGAAATAGTGCGCTGGAAGTCTCGGTTGGTGATGTGGTCTCCTACCTTCGCATTGAAGGGGGCTTCTCCGAAGCGCTCTCCAATGTCGTACGCAGAAAGTTCCTGCTGGAGGCGGCAGACGACGCCGGCCTTTCGGCGACGACCGAGGAACTCCAGCGGGCGGCCGATGCCTATCGCGCCATCAACGGACTGCACAAAGCCAGTGACACCGTATCCTGGATGCGCAACAACGGCATAACGGCGGATGTGCTGGAGAAGCATCTGGAAGAGAATATCCGCATCAGCAAGGCCCGCGATCACATCGCTGAGGCGTGTGCCGGCACCATCGCCGAACGTCCCGCCGTGAAGGCGCTGATCCGCGAATTGTCGGTGGAAGACTGGCTGAACCGCAAAATCGCGGAGTGACGGCACGGGGTGGAGCGCGGGTCGCCTTCCACAGCGTGCAAAAGGAGGGCTCTCATGGCCGATCCGCAGGAAGCACAGGAGTTTGAACAACTGCCCGTGCTCTACCAGCGCTGGGTCGAGGAACTTCTCCCCGCGGGGATTCCCCGTGAGCGGGAGGCGACGTGCCTCGACTGTGCAATGTGTTCCCATCACGCGCCGCGCCTTGACAGCGGGATCGGCTACTACAGCCGCTCGACCAAATGCTGTACTTACTTTCCCGACCTGCCCAATTTCCTTGCGGGCCGGGCGGCGGCCAATGATAATCCCGGCGGCGCCGCGCTTCGCTCCATTATCGAAGACCCTGGCGATACGCGGGGAACGGCCACGATGCGGGCGGTGCAACCCAATTCGAAGTGGGCGACCGTTTATGCCCATCACCACAAGGATGGATTCGGCCGCGACCCCGAGATGCTCTGCCCCTATGCGATAGAAAAGGACTCGGAGACGGGCCCCCTGTGCGGGATCTGGCAGCACCGCAACTCGGTCTGTTCGACTTGGTTCTGCAAGCATGGGCGTGGAACAACGGGAATTCGCTTCTGGCGGGCGGTGCAGGGCCTGTTCGCGAGTCTGGAGTGGTCCCTTTCGTGGTGGGCCATCGCGGAGGTGCTGGAGCGCCCCGATGCGGTGGTTTCCGTGGGCGAGCCGCGGGTAAACGACCTGAACCGGATAACGCTGCGCCGCGACGCCTGGGAACATTGGCGGGGAACCAAACTGGACTTTTACAACGCTTGCGCGGACAAGGTTGAGGCCCTGGCCGCGATGGAGGCCATTACCATCGCCGGCATGGATGCCCGCCTTTTTCACATGGAACTGGGCACTCGATTCGAGGAATTGCGGTCGGACTGCGTGCCGGAACGCTTGAATATCGCGCCCTACAATATTCTGAGGCAGGACGACCAGCGGAGCACGCTCCAAGCCCTGACCTGCACCGAGCCGCTCCAGGCACCTGCCGTGCTGCTCCCGCTCTTGCGGTATTTCGACGGGCGCCCCACTGACGAAGTGCTGGAGGAGATTCGGGAGGAAACGCGCATCCGTCTGGACCCCGGACTCGTGCGCCGCCTCTATGATTTTGGGATTCTGGAAAAAGCCTCGGGAACGCACCCTGGGTAGGGCACATGCAGGTAACCCCCCGATTATGAATGAGCTCAGACCTCGCACGGACCCAAGCGACACCAGCGTGGATCGCCGCACGGTCGACACGTCGCAGGCGGCCTCGCTGGATGATTACATCAGCGCGGATGAGTGCATGCAGCGCTGCCTCCACCTGGCGCGACTTGCCGCGCGCACCGACCTCCCCGTGCTGGTGCTCGGTGAATCCGGCACCGGAAAAACGGTAATCAGCCAGGCTGTCCACCACTCTTCGGCACGGGCCCGGGGCCCCTATATCTCCTTCAACGCCGCCGCGTTGAGCGACACGCTGCTGGACAGCCAGCTCTTTGGCCACGAGAAGGGAGCCTTCACCGGGGCGGACCGACAGGTCAAGGGCAAGTTCGAGCTGGCCCATCGCGGCACGCTCTTCCTCGACGAGATCGCCGATCTTTCCGCCGCGGGCCAGGCGAAAATCCTGCGCGCGGTGGAAGATGGAGAATTTGAACGCCTTGGCGGCGAGGGACTCCTTCATGCCGATGTGCGCCTCATCACCGCCACCTGTCATCCACTGAAGGAGTTCGTGGCCAATCGCCGCTTCCGCCAGGATTTATTCTACCGCATCAAAGGCATCACCCTCTTTGTTCCGCCCCTTCGGGAACGCCGCCGAGACCTGCCGCGCATGATCCGCCGGGAGATTGTGCGGGCAGCCCGGGTGATGAATAAGTCGGTGTCCGGCATTGAGGAGGACGCCTTCGAAAGCCTGATGGATCATCCCTGGCCGGGCAATCTTCGGGAATTGAATCAGGTGATTCATGTTGCGGTTGCGCTGATCGAGTCCGACGTGATCACGCGGGACGCGATCCTGCTTGACCATTTCGACAATTTCGTATTGCCCGACACGGCGGAATTGGTACAAGAAAAACGGGAGAGCGCGGCCACTCCGCCGCCCCCTTCGGAAGAATCGTTGAGCGCCGCGGAGAAACGGCATATTGAATGGGTGCTTCGCAGCCACGGGGGGAACAAGCGCCAGACGGCGAAAGCCCTGGGGGTAAGCCGTTCCACCCTGGATCGCAAATTGACGGAGTACAGTCTGGAATAGTTTAATTACGGTGATTCTGCTTTCGCACGCGTTTCTTCCTCGCCATTCTGCCTTGATGGGAGACTCGCGTGTTTCGGGGATTTGGCCCGAGAAGCGGTCAGTGGCGGTGGCGAGATAATCAGGCGAAGACGCTTGGGGTCCCAATCGGGGTTTCACGCGATATAGAGCGACCGGTTGGCCGACAACGTGAATTCTGGCTTGCAGCGGAGATAAACGCTGCGCGTTGCGGTCACCAGTCCATGGGCCCATCGGGGTTGAGGAGCAGGGGCGTTGCGGAACAAGCGTTCGGCAACGCCCCTGTATGCTTTGGTGTTCACATGGTACGAGCGGGGCATTCAGCGGCCCGATTTTGGGACTATGGCCCCACAGCCAGCATCGGATCGGGCTTATAACGAGTCCAGCCAAACGCGGTGGCCCCGGTCATGGCGCGCAAGTACAATAATTACAACGTCTTAGATAGACGACTAAAACTGGTACGCAATTGGCTGTGTGTAACCTGTGAAGACGAATTGAGGAGGTCATCGTATGGAAAAAAAAGAACACAACGAGAGCGTTGAAAGCCTGCCGAAATCGACCAAGCGTGTGATCCGACTCGACGATCTCGATAGAGACGAAGTGGTCGTTGGCGGCGCTGGCGAGAAACTCCTTTTCGGAGAACAACCGGAATCGGCTTCCCCCTTTGCCGGACTCTTCGGAAACGCGCCGCCGGCACGAGGAAAGTAATATCCACCTCCGACGCCTCCGTTGGCGTTTGAGAGTCCGTTTAACAGCAAACAGAAATCGCCCGAATGGCCGGACAGGACAATGATCGGATCGGGACAAACACCAAGGAGACG
The DNA here is from genome assembly GCA_044344195.1 of Candidatus Hydrogenedentales bacterium. Taxonomy (GTDB): domain Bacteria; phylum Hydrogenedentota; class Hydrogenedentia; order Hydrogenedentales; family JAEUWI01; genus JAEUWI01. The sequence goes on along the minus strand of JBIJDL010000113.1, from coordinate 1,290 downwards.
AACCATGGCACGTATTGAAATTACCGACCTGAAAGAAGACATTGCGATCACGGAAGAAGAGTTGAAGCATGTCAAGGGTGGTCCGGCGTATATGAAGCTGGGCGACATCAAGGGGGAGGCGGTTTCTTTGACGTCACTGTCTTCCTACAAGTTAAATGTGCAGTTGGACGGAACTTCCCTGGACCGCTGAACCACGCGGATAGACCATGATCACGAAAGCAGGAATTGGGAAGCGCAGGGATTGAATATTCGGCACTATCGCCGAGGAGGGTCAGGACATGGCCAGGATTGATATTTCGGATCTGCAGGAAGACATGACCATCTCAGAAGAGGAATTGAAGCACGTGAAGGGCGGTATCGGCCTGTTGCTCCCCGCCGTGCAGAAAATCCGGGAAGCGTCGATCATCGCGATCCACAAGGACTCGGTCAGCCTTGATGGAACGAGTTACGAGCGCTGAGAATCGGTCTGAAATAGCCGGCGGTCACGGGAGAGACAGGCGCAATCGGGGAGTTGTTCCGGGGACGCACGCGGCGCGAAGCGCGGCAGGCGTCCCCGGCGCTCATTTCGGAGCCCTGAGGCCCCATCGATAGCAGGATCGCCGATCTCATTCGCCCGCGCTGCGCATGTTCTCACGCAACTGACGAATGGGCTCGAAGGCGTACTCAATCAAGGTCCTGCGCCCCACCTGCACCCGCGCCTCGCCGCGCATGCCGGCCTTCAGTGGCCGGACCGCTTCTCCCGAGCCTATCTCCAGGGAGGATGGCTCGACGTGGGCGATAAAGCGGGCCTCCCCCCCTGACGTGATTGCCGCGGGACTCAACCAGGCGAGCGATCCGTCGACGACACCGTATCGCTGATAGGGGAAAGCCTCGAAGAGCAGCTTGACGGGTTGGCCTTCACGAAGTCGGGCCATCCCCCGCTCTTCCAATTGCAGGTGGGCCAGTGGCGGCGCGCCCGCCGGGGCGATCTGACATAATTCCTGGCCCACAGACACAACATCGCCGGTGCGCTGCCGGGCGACCGAAACCAGGGTGCCGTCATAGGGCGCGGTGAGATAGACCAGATCGCCGGTGACCTCCTTGAGCTGTCCAGATAGCCCTTCTATTTGAACGCCAAGCTTTGTCCTTTCATTGTCCAGCCGCTCCTGCTCCTGATGATGCTCCGCCTCCAGCCGGCTCAGGGAAAGCTGGGCCATCTTAAAATCTTCGTTCGCGAGGGCCGCGTCACGCTGAGCCCCCGCATGGCCAAGCTGGTGGGTGAGCACTTCGATAGAGGAGGATAGCCCCTCC
>JBIJDL010000111.1:0-14241 GCA_044344195.1 Candidatus Hydrogenedentales bacterium | reverse complement strand
CATCAAGGGCCGTGGGGAAAAGATCCTGGCTCGGGTCGTCCATGACGATGACATTGGGCGCGGAGGCGATCAATTCGCGGGCCTGGGCTGCGGTGAGCTTCTTCGCTGTTTCAACGTTGACTGATTCGCTGTGGCCGGTATGCACGGGTACACGCACGGTCGTGGCGGTAACCATGATGCTTTCATCGCCCATGATCTTCTTCGTCTCCTTCACCATCTTCATCTCTTCGGAGCTGTAGCCATTGTCGCCGAAGGCATTCTTGTGGGGGATCTGGGGGATCACGTTGAAGGCGATGGGCTTGGGGAAAATCGTGCAGGTTGGTGTCTCGCCCTTCATGACAGCAATCATCTGGTCCATCATTTCGTTGAGGGCGGCACTGCCGGCACCGGATACGGCCTGGTAGGTGGAGACCACGATGCGCTTGATCCCGGCGGCCGCGTGGATGGGCTGTAGCACTTGAACCATCTGGATGGTGGAGCAATTTGGGTTGGCGATAATGCCTTTGTGCTGCTGGATTGCGGCGGCATTTACTTCCGGAACCACCAGGGGCACTTCGGGGTCCATGCGCCAGGCGCTGGAGTTGTCCACCACGACGCAGCCGTTTTTCGCGGCGAAGGGCGCGAAATGGGTGCTCGTCCCGCCACCCGCGCTGAAGAGGGCTACGTCCATGCCCTTGAACGACTGCTCGGTCAACTCTTCCACCGGTATTTCCTCGCCCTTGAACGAGAGCGTGCGCCCCACCGAACGGGCGGAGGCCAGTAACTTGATGGAAGCGATGGGGTAATTGCGGTCTTCCAGGACCCGCAGCATCTGCTGGCCCACCACGCCGGTGGCGCCCGCGACGGCAACGTGTTTTGGATTCATGGGAAACTCTCCTTAGTGGAATGGGGGCCTATGCATACCGGGGGCCTTCGGGTAATCAAAGGGTAACGGGGCTGGAAGGCCCGGACGGGTCCATAAGCGGACTACCTTAGTATAGCGCAGCGCAGGAGCCCAACGAAAGTTGGGGCTTTGCTCGAAATTGCAGGGACAACAGGGACGGCAGAGACCTCTGTCTTCTTTTCTGGTGTCCCTTTACAACGACAGAATTTCTTTGGCCCATAAAAAAGCCCCGGCTCAATCGCCGGGGCCATTAGAAAACCTCGAACTACCCGATGGCGGCGGTGAGCGCCTGGCTCAGCTCGGTCTTGCTCGTCACACCAATGAAGCGACGCACTTCCGCGCCGTCTTTCATCACCAGCAGGGTGGGTATGCTGGAGACGCTGAACTCCTGCGCGAGGTTTGCGGCGCTGTCCACATCCACCTTGCCGACCGTCGCCTTGCCGGCAAATTCCACGGCAAGCTCGTCGAGCGCGGGGGCAATCATGCGGCAGGGACCGCACCATTCGGCCCAGAAGTCCACGAGGGTAACGCCCGTCGCGACCGTGTCCTTGAAATTGTCTTCTGTAAGTTCCGTGGCATTGCTCATTGAAAGAAGCTCCTTGGCGTTGAACCTTCCTGCGTGCCGACGGGAAGGGCGGTTGTCCAGTTAGGTCTAAATTATAGCCGAGGCCACGCACTCTGGTAAAGTTAGGAATGGGGGTCCACGGAACGCGTTCCTGATCCTTCGCCAACCTTCAGGGTTGATCAGACGGATCGGACCGATCTGGTGCGCTGACCGATCGGATCGTCTGATCCGTCCGACAAGCTCGCCCCGAATCAAATTTGACTTCCCGCCCCGTAAAACCCTATACTGCTCTGCCCCGTGGAGAGTTGTCCGAGTGGCTAAAGGAGCACGCTTGGAAAGCGTGTGTGCGTGAAAGCGTACCGAGGGTTCGAATCCCTCACTCTCCGCCATTTTTTTTAAGGTTTTCCAGCCGCAGGCGGCTGACACAGTCCAGCCGGGGGGCGCTGGTTATGCACCTGTCTTCCGGCACGTTGCGCCGCGTGTGTGCGGCGGATTGGGGTCCGGACAGACATTCCTGACCCAAAGGGTATTCTGGATTGGTTGGACCGAAACGATGATCAATGGTGTACCACGTATTCTTATCATACGCTTGAGTGCCATTGGCGACGTGGTCCGCGTTCTCCCTGCCCTGCATACCCTGCGCAATCGCTATCCCACCGCCCAAATCGACTGGGTCGTCGAGCAGAAGTCCTACGAGATTCTCTCCGGCCACCCCGCCCTCGACCAAATCCACGTCTTTGACCGCAGCGGCAATGCGCCCCATAGCGTCGGCAGCTTCCTCGAACTCTGCAAGACCATCCGGGCCAATCGCTACGACTGGGTTCTCGATTTCCACGGCATATTCAAGACCGGCCTGCTCACGCTGGCCTCTGGCGCGGGTCTGCGTTATGGCTTCAGCCGCCCGCGCAGCCAGGAGCTCAGCTTCCTCTCCACAAACCGCCGGGTCAGGCTTCCCTCCGTGTTCATGAACCGGATCGAAGAGAACCTGGAGCTCTGCAAAGTCCTCGAAGCCAAGTGCCATTCGCTGGATGTGGTTATCGACATCCCCGAGGATGTGGATGACACCATCGACGCCTATTTCCACAAGGTATTCCACGGCGCCAAGAAGGTCATCGCCCTCCATGCCCCGGTGGATCGCCCGGAGAAACAGTGGCCCCTGGAGTTCTACGCCGAGCTTGCCGAGATGATTATGAGCGACGGGCGCTACGAAGTGCTGCTGACCTGGGGCCCCGGCCAGCGGGCCACGATCAACCGGCTCATCAAGCTCATACACGGCAAACCCCATGTGGCACCCGAGACCCCGGACCTGAAGCACTACGCCGCGCTGGTGGACCAGTGCGACCTCTACTGCGGCGGCGACACGGGCCCCATGCATATCGCCTCGGCCATGGGCACCCCCGTGGTGGCCATCTTCGGCGGCACGCACCCCAGCCAGCATGCTCCCCTGCGCCAGCCCTCCAAGGTGCTCTATGCGGGCCCGGAAATCCCCGCGAAGAGCATCGACCGCGCCAACGCGGACGCCTTTTTCCGCAAGATTACCCCGGAAATGGTCTACGACACCTGCGTCGAGCTGCTCCACAGCTAAGTCGGATCCCATAGAAATCCCCAATAAATACACCCGTTCGCTGATTCGCTGCCCATAATTTTTACTAAAACAGCACAGCACGACTTGTATTATATATCGATGCGATTTCCCTTATATTCCCTTTTCCGTGAATTTCCGTGGTCTATGCTCCTTTTTGACCACGGAAGGGCGTGGAGCAGCCTTTGGCCGCAACCAAAGATTTGGACCACGGAGGCGCGGAGAGTAAAAGGGGGTTTAGAGGCACCGATGCCGAGTCACGGCACGCTTACGTTCGAAAATGCCTCTCGTTCTTCCCTCCCTCCCTCATATAGTTTTCTCCGTGCCTCCGTGCCCTCCGTAGTCAGCATTCTTTTAGGTGAAAACGGAAATTCACGGAAAGAGAAAGAAGCAAGACCTTTTTCGCGGCTGATTCCATCCTGACCATACCGAGGAGGGATTTCGGCACCCACTCGTTCCCAAGCTCCGCTTGGGAGTGCAGTTCCTGAAGCGCCGCCTCGAAAGCCCCCCGAAGCGCCGCCTTTAGTCTCATTCAAGAGGTTGAACAACAACTGTGCGGAGGGAAGCGTGTAGAATGCTCTGCATAGCCCAAGCCAGCCAAGTGACTGGAGCGTGGAAGGGTCGCCCCGAAAGTGCTCCATAGCTCAGCCCTGGGCTAAGTTAACATGGCCCTTAGACAAATCTCCGCTTCGAAAGCGTACCGACGCACCACGAACCCGCGCAAGAGCCCTTGGCTGGATATCTTCGTTTGCAATCAAAAAACTTGGTGGGGCTCACCGGGAACCGAGCATGTGTGCGAAGCAGAGCTTCGAGAACGGCATTCCCAAGCGGAGCTTGGGAGCGAGTGGGGCAATTCGAGCGCACATCTCTGTGTACGACCATATGCTTGATCTCAAGACAAAGTCGGACAGGACTTACAGGATCAACAACATGCGTTCTCACATCTTATAAATCCTGTCCAAAAACTGCAACCCCCGGCTCCGAAATGTTCCACGTGGAACATTCTGGTCCTTAGCCCTGCTCTCGTAGGCGCACCAAGTGGAGACTGCCCCGGCGATCCCCGCTCCGGGTCCATGCATCCTCATAATGTTCCACGTGGAACATTTTCCCGTCCAGCTTTTCCGTCGGATCCCCGGACTGGCAAAGAAACACGCAGCTCTCGGGCAGAATATCCAATATATCGGCCAGAACCGCGTCCGAGCGCTCCACGGCCCGCGCCGTAATCGCCACCGGCGGCGCCTCCGGCACATCGTCCGGGAAACTCCCGTGGATCAGCGATACATGCCCCAGACCCAACGCGCCCATCACCTTCCGAAGGAAAGAAACCTTCTTCGCGCTCCGCTCCATCAGCACAAAGTTCCGGTCCGGCAGCAACACCGCCAGCGGAATGGCTGGAAAGCCCCCGCCCGTGCCAATATCCAACACCGTCTCCCCCGGCGCAACATTACTCCGCACCACGTCCACCAGACTCATGGAATCCACAAAGTGGAGAGATTCTAATTCCGCCAGATTGCCCGACGATACCAGCGCCGTGAAGGTGCTCCACTTCCGCAGCAGAAAACCGTACTGAGCCAACTGTTCAAGTTGGCGGGCGTCCAGCTTCACCCCATGACGGGCAACACGGTCAATCCATTCGATATCGGGCATTCGGAGACTCCTGGGAGGTTGGTAGAGGATTGGAACTTACTGGAACGATCCTACGCGCCCACGAGAGGACAACACAATGTGAAGGATGAAGGGTGAAGGATGAAGAATGAAGGGTGAAGGCGGTGAGCCTTAGATATGCATTCCCACTTGACCCATAGACTCAGGACTCAAGCCCGCTCCCCAAAAATGCACCACCCACGCCCCATGTGCTATCGTATGTCCCACGTGCCTGTATCACCCTAAATTACTGGAGAAGTGTCGTGAAATACCTCATTCTGCTTGGCGATGGCATGGCCGACTGGCCCCTGCCCGAGTATGGCGGTCGTACGCCCATCGAAGTGGCGAAGACCCCGGCCATGGATGCCCTGGTCGCCCGGGGCATGACGGGCCAGTTCTGCCCAATCCCTGATGGTCTCCCCGCAGGCAGCGATATCGGCAATCTCTCCCTGTTTGGCTACAACCCCAAGGCAAGCTTCCGTGGTCGCGCGCCGATTGAAGCGGCGAACCAGGGCATTCACCTGGAGGCGGACCAGGTGGCCTACCGCTGCAATCTGGTGACCATTGAAGATGGCATAATGCGCGACTTCACTGCGGGCCACATCCCCACGGAAGAAGCTGCGGAGATCATCCCGATTCTGAACGAGACCCTGGGTAAGGAATTCCCGGCGGTCTTCCACACCGGCGTGAGTTACCGCCACCTGGCAATCGTCAGCGAGTCCCCCGCCGCATCGCTGGACGATATGGTCCGCATGCGCTGTGAGCCACCCCACAACATTACGGATCAGGCCATTGAGGCGTGGCTTCCCCAAGGCAAGGGCAGCGATATGGCCCGAACCATGATCGCCCGCTCGCAGGAACTCCTGCGCGACCACCCCGTCAACCAGCGTCGTATAGCCGAGGGCAAGCCCGCAGTCTCCTCCATCTGGCTCTGGGGCCAGGGCAAGGCGCCCGAGATGGAGAGCTACGCGGATCGCTTCGGCCTCACTGGCGCGGTCATCTCCGCAGTCGACTTGGTCAAGGGCATCGGCGTCTGCGCGGGTCTCGATGTAATTGACGTGCCAGGTGCCACAGGCTGGATCGATACAAATTACGAGGGCAAGATCGAAGCGGGACTGAAGGCCCTGGAGGACCACGATTTTGTGTACGTCCATCTGGAAGCCCCGGACGAGGCCGCCCACCAGGGTCGCGCGGATTTAAAGATTCAGGCCATCGAAGATTACGACGCGCGCATTGTCGCCCCCGCCCTGGTCTATCACGACAGCCACCCGGACATGCGGATTCTCATCGCTCCTGATCACTACACGACCATCCAGACCCGCACCCACGCGGGAGGCCCGGTTCCATTCGGGCTCTGCGGCGCGGGCGTGCCCGTGGATGGCCAGACGGCCTATTCTGAGAAGATCGCGGCCAATACGAATGTGCTGATCGAAGAGGGCTATACCCTCATCGAGCGGATGATTCGTGAGCCTGTGCTGGTGTTCTAGTTTAGCGCGTATAGCATCGTTCGGCGCTTCAAGTGGCACCGCTTCGTTACAGGGACTACAGCGACAGCAAGGACAGCAGGCAGGGACAATTTTAAAATGCGCCTACACACTATGGTTATTCCTGCTGTTTCTGTTGTCTCTGTGCGCGAACTGTCCCACGCATTTAACTACGCGGGACAGTCCCCATGAGCCGAAGAAATCCCCCGCTCCCCACGCGGCTCTGGTGCTGGGCCGTGACCCTCTATCTGCTCTTTCGCTATGGGCTCTATCGCCTGCACCTCGGCAAGCGCCCCAGCTTCACCGAGCACTGGTGGCGCGTGGAAGTGGCCTATCGCCAGATCACCCGCATGGATCCGCGCATCCGCGTGCGTCACACGGAGCGCTGCCCGAAGCGCCACCCCGCTTTGTACGTCGGCAACCACCTCAAGCTCGACGACCAATTCTTTGTGTGCTATGCCGTGCAGGAAGCCAGCGACTACACCATGAAGACGCGCTTCGTCATGCGCGACGATTATTTCGGTGGCTTTCCCTGGGACTGGATCCCCATCGATATGAACGAAGTCGCCGAGATGGGTGGCTCCTACAATATTGCGCAGGGCAGCCCCTCCCTGGCCCAGCTCAAGCCGCTAATCGATATTCTGGTGGAGCCCGATTCCTTCGTCATGTTCCCTTGCGGAGGACGGAGTCGCAGCGGCCACTGGCTCGAAGTCCACACCGGCGGGGACGAACCCGGCTCCATGGCCTTCTTTGTTGCCCAGGCTCAGCGACGCAATCCCGAGGTACCCGTGCCCGGCGTCCCTGTGGGCCGCACCTTCAATCCCATCAAGAAAGTCAGCGCGGTCATTGTGGGCGAGCCGCGCTATCTGGAGGCGAACGCCCGACGGGAAGCCCAGCGTGACTTCGATGCGGCGCTCCTGTGCGACCTCTCCGACTTGTTGGAATTGCACATGCTTCATTTTTTGAGCATGTTCATTTATTTGAAATGTCTCCACCATCTGTCCACCGACCTGGCCCCTCGGGATCTGGCCGACACCGTACGCCGGCTCCGCGATGCCCTGCGCCACCGCTATCTCGATCCCGCCCTGTACAGTGACTTTGATCGCGACTTTGAGGACACACTGGGCTACCTGGAGCGCCAGAAGATACTTGTTCAGCGCGGCGACCGGATCATCCTCGATCCCGCCACCGTGCTGGCGTGTCCCGAGATGGACACCCGCTACCGCACCGTCAATCCCGTAAAGTATCACGTAAACCAGATTCTGCACCTGGCGGATGTGGTGGCGGTCCTCGAAGAGGAAGTGCTGTCAAAAGCACCCTGATCAAACTGCTCAGTTCGTTCAGATCAGTTCAATCCGATCATTGGGGTGAATTTTTCCTGGAACCTTTTCACCCGCGCCGGGTATGCGCCAAAGCGCCCCAAGCTGCCCCCAATCTTTGACTTAGCTTCGCCCAGCCGGTTAAACTATTCTCTGTGGATGAATCAAGGCGCGCAGTTCTGCGCAAATAGCTCGGGGGCAGGGCGGTCGCGAATACCGGTTCGCGAAAGCCACTGGATATTCCCCAACGGCGTTATCTAGCCCCGGATACCGCTGCATAAAGGATTACGTCATCATCATGTTCCCTCGTGCTCTCGCTATGACCTGTGTTGCCCCCCTCCTCGCTCTGGTCGGCTGTTCTCAGCCCGCCCAGCAGGAAATTACCGAAGTCCGCGAGCCCGGCTCCGTAGCGCGTCCGGCCCCGGCCAAAGCCACCACTGAGCAGCGCCTGGGCATGTCCCAGTCCGGCGGCATGGCCGGCCACGGTGGCCAGCAGGCAGGGGCCTCGGAAGATCCCCTTGCCGGTATCACCTTTCACCACGACATGCCCCAGGGCTGGGAAGCCGTGGCCAAGAGCGAGATGCGCCAAGTCAACCTGCGCATGACCGCGACCCCGGAGGCCGAGTGCTACTTCACGCTCCTGCCCGGCGGAGGAGGAGGCCTGGATGCGAACCTGAACCGCTGGCGCGGCCAGATGGGCCTGGACCCCCTGACCCCCGAGGCCATTGAGGCCCTGCCGAAAAAACAGATCTTTGGCCAGCCCGCCACGTTCATTTTAATTGATGGCACCTTCGGCGGAATGGGCGATATCGCGCCGCGCGAGAACTACCGCATGTACGGCCTCATGCTCACCCACACGGATGCCGAGTCCGGCCGGGAGCAGGGCTTCTTTCTGAAGATGACCGGCCCGAAGGATGTGCTTGAAGGTCAGGAAGCCAGCTTTGACTTGATAGCATCGACCTTGCACGCTGTGGCACCCGGTGATGATCACAGCCACGGTGCGGCGGAGACGCCGGAGCACGCCGAGGGCGACGGTCATGTACACACCGAAGGCGATGGACACGATCACGCTGCGGCAGCCCCTGCCGAGGTAAAGGCCACCCCGACGCCTGCCGACACTGGCTTCACCTGGACGACACCCGCCGGTTGGGAGAACAAAGAGCCCGGCATGATGCGTGTGGCCAATCTCGGCATCACAGGCCAGCCCGACGTGGAATGCTACCTGACCGAACTTAGCGGCTCCGCCGGTGGCTTGGATTCGAACATCAACCGCTGGCAGCAGCAGATGAACCAGCCCGCACTTACCCCGGAGCAGATTGCGGCCCTGCCGAAGCATCCCCTTCTAGGCGGCGAAGCGTCTTTTGTAATCATCGATGGTTCCTACGGCGGCATGAGCGGTACCGTGGTTAAAGAAAACTTCCGCATGTACGGCCTGGCCCTCATGAACGAGACCACGTCCTACTTCGTGAAGATGACGGGTCCGAAGGACCTCCTGGCCGCAGAAGAAGCCAATTTCCTCGCCTTCGCCGCGTCCCTGAGCAACAGCACAGGCGCGCCCGCAGCGGCAACACCCGCCCCGGCGGCCGCACCCATGCCCGAGGCCGCACCCATGCCCGAGGCCGCTGCCCCCGCGCCTGTGGCGGCGGCGGCGGCGGAGAATCCCCACGGCGTGGCCGACCCCACCCCCGAAGGCGGCTTCAATCCCGATGCCCTCCAGTGGACGGCGCCGGAAGGCTGGCAGTTGGGACCGGAAAAAATGATGCGCGCGGTGACCTATATCGTTGGCGGCGTGGAATGTTATGTTACGACCCTGGCGGGCGAAGGCGGCGGCTCGGTTTCCAATATCAACCGCTGGGCCAACCAGATGGGCAATGCTCCTCTGGACGAGGCCGCCATTGCAGCCCTGCCGAAGATCACCGTCCTCGGCGTGGAATCACCCCTGGTGGAGTTCTCAGGCAGCTTCACCGACATGGGTGGCGCGGCCAAGCCGGACTATAAGCTGCTGGGTGCCCTGGCGGCCAAAGGCGGCAGCACCATTTTTATCAAACTGACCGGACCCGCTAGTGAAGTGGACGCACAGAAGGCAAACTTCACCGCCTTCTGCGCTTCGCTGAACTGAACCCAACTTACGGCGTGATATCCATGACTTCTGAAAACTCAATCCTCAAAAAGACTTTCAACTTCTTCGCCTCCTACGGCTTCGCCGTGGTCGTGTTGATCTTTCTGACCATACTTACCCTCTTCGGAACGCTCGAACAGGCCGAATCCAGCCTGTTCGACGTGCAGAACAAGTACTTCAACTCGTTCATTCTCGTCCATCACCTGTTCAATAAGATTCCCATCCCGCTGCCTGGCGTCTACCTGCTTTCGGTCCTCCTTTTTATCAACCTGACCTGCGGCGCGATTATCCGCGTGAGGAAAGACTGGCGCCATCCCGGCATGATCATCGCCCACGGCGGCATTCTCTACATGCTCATCGCAGGCTTTGTGACCTTTCATTATTCCACCTCGGGCCACATGACCCTCTATCCCGAGGACAAGTCGAGTGAATACCAGAGTTATTATGACTGGGAAATCGAAATTTCCGAGATCAAAGACGGCGCGTATGGCAAGTCCTACATCATCCAGGACGAGCAGTTTTCCGACATGAACCCCGAGGATACCCGGGAGTTCCGCCACCCCAACCTGCCCTTCAATCTGATGGTGGAGAACTTCCACTTCAATTGTGCGCCCGCCCCCGCCACGGACGGCACCGGCGTGGACGGCCTTCGCCTCATTCCCCGCGAACCGGAAATGGCGGCGGAGCAGAACGTGGCCGGTGCCTATGCCATGGTCATGGACAAGGAAGCTAAACAGGTTCAAAACGGAATCCTCTTCGGCTTTTCGATGGCCCCCTGGGTAGTCACCGTCAAGGGTCAGGACTACGCCATCGACCTGCGCCACAGGACCTTTCCGCTCCCCTTCACCATCACCCTCGACGAGTTCATACGCGATCTCCATCCCCGCACGGGCATGGCGGCGAACTTTGAGAGCGTGGTCACCCAGACCGAAGGTCCCACCGATCGCAAGGTCAACATCCGCATGAACGAGCCCCTCCGCCACAACGGCTACACCCTCTTCCAGTCGGGCTGGGGCCCGCAGAACGCGGGACCGGGCGAGCGCCTCTTCTCCACCTTCTCCGTCGTCAAGAATCCGGCCGACCAGTGGCCGCTCTACAGTTGTCTCGTTATCTCGGCGGGCCTGCTGATCCACTTCCTTCAAAAACTCATCTCGTACCTGCGAGCCGAAAACCGGAGGCGCACCGCATGATCGCCCGTAACCACTTGCTCTTGATTCTCACCCTGGCCCTCGGCCTCGCCACGCTGGCGGGCGCACAGGCCCAGGATGCCCCCGCCGCAGAAGCCGCTGCTCCCGCTCCCGAAGCGGCAGCGGCCCCCACGCCCGAAGCCGCCCCCGCCCCGGAAGCCCGCGAGCCCTGGAGCAAAGAGATCGTGGCGACCTTCGCGACCCTGCCCGTGCAGGATGGCGGACGCGTGAAACCCCTCGATACCTATGCCCAGTTCGCCATGCTCCAGATGAACGGCAAGCGAACCTTCAAGACCGAATCCGGTGAGAAGCTCACGCCGATTCCCTGGCTGCTCGATGCGCTCTTCTACCCCGAGCTCGCCAAGACCTACCAGCACTTCGTGGTGGACAACTATGACGTCATCTCCGCCATCGGCGTGGACATCCACGATAAACGCCGGAGCCGCTACTCCTACAACGAGCTGGAGCCCGGTGCGGCTAAGCTCATGGAGCTGGCGGGCCAGTACACCGCCATCGACGCCAAGAAGCGCGACCTCGTTCAGCAGGGCGTGCTCGATCTGGCCAACAAGGTCTTTACCTTCACCCAGCTCATTCACTTCATGGATTTCGCGGGCCAGCGCTTCAACGTGACCGGGGATACGTCCCTCGCCAAGTCCTTTCCCGAAGCTGACGGCGTGGCCATGAGTGTTGCGCTGGAGCGGGCCGCCAAAGTCCTCGCCAGCCTGAAGGGGAATCCCGCCGGTCTGGGCAACGACGCGGTCCAGGCCGAAGTCGCGGCTTTCAGCAAATTGTTGGACGACCTCGACGCCACAGCCTCCCGCGCTCAGGGCCTGCCACTTTTCCCGCCCGCAAGCGCCGAGACCAAGGCCTGGCAGACGCCCGCTGACATCCTCGCGGCCGCCATCAACATGACCCAGAACGAGCCCGAAACCTTTGCGCTGCTGGGGACGCTGGAAAAGCTCCCCGCTGTGGTCAAGGACCGCGCCGCCTTTCTGGCCGCCGCACAGGAGTTGCACGAAGGCACTGTAGCCCGCGCGGAAGCCCGTGGCGAATACACCAGGGTCCCGCTCGAAGTCCACTATTACAAAGGCAAGTACCTTTTCTACAGCCAGTGGCTCTACGTCCTGGGGTTCCTGCTCGTCGCTCTGGGCTGGCTCTTTCCACGCAGCAATGCCCTGCACAAGGCGGCTATCGCCGGTGTGCTGGTGCCCACGGCCCTGCTCATCATTGGCATAACCTTGCGTTGCATAATCCGCGACAGGCCCCCCATCTCCACGCTCTACGAGACCATTCTCTTCATCACCGCCTGCGCCGTGCTCGTCGCCATGTTCATCGAATATGCCAACCGCCAGCGCATCGCCCTGGCCATGGGCTCGTTCCTCGGCATGGCGGGCATGTTCATGGCCTTCCGCTATGAGATGAAGGAGGGCGTGGACACCATGCCCAGCCTGGTGGCGGTGCTCGACACCAACTTCTGGCTGGCCACCCACGTGACCATCATCAACGTGGGCTATGCCGCCGGCATGCTGGCGGGTGCTCTGGCCCACATCTACATCTTCAGCCGCCTCTTCAAGTTCAAGGCGGACAATAAAGAGTACTACCGCAGCCTGACCCGCATGGTCTACGGCGTGCTCTGCTTCGGCCTCCTCTTCTCCACCGTAGGCACCATCCTCGGTGGCATCTGGGCCAACGACAGTTGGGGCCGCTTCTGGGGCTGGGATCCGAAGGAAAACGGCGCCCTCATGATCGTGCTGTGGAGTCTCGTGGTCCTGCACGCGAAAATGGGCCGCTACATCAAGGACATGGGTATTTCCCAGGGCGCCGTGGTTCTGGCCATGATCGTGGCCTTCTCCTGGTGGGGTGTCAACCAGCTCGGCGTCGGCCTCCACAGCTACGGATTCACCAGCGGTATCATGAACGCGCTGGTGGTCTACTGGGGCTTCGAGACCCTGACCATCGCCGCAGGTGCCTGGGTCTGGATGCGCGAGCGGGAACCCAAAGCGCCGGAAGCACCGAAGGATACCAAGCTACCCAAGAAAGCCAAGCCCGCCAAGGCTTGAAGAAGTATAAGCCGCAAAAGATCGCAAAGAGCACAAAGAAGAATATCTTCTTTGTGCTCTTTTTCTTTACTGCCTGAGGGACTGACGCACCCCAGTGAACCCAGTGGCGTTCGGCGGCGTCGTTGCCGCAAGCGATGGCATACTGGAAACGACACCAGCAGGGGTATGGGTGTCCCGTCGCCAGGGAAGCTCGCTCAACCAAACCGCGACCCCCTACCCCTGAACACGGTCGCTTCGATACTGCCAAGTGCGCTCGGGCGACAACGGGACAAGCACGGACCCTCGCAGACAACACCGCTTGGGATAGAGGCCCCTTCAAATTACCGGCTCATCCGCCACCAGGGTGTATTGGTCCGTGGTGTCAGTCCCTGAGCTACTCCAGATACCCCAGGGCCTCCAGAGCTTTTCGGTCGTCGGCGTCGAGATTCTCGGAGGCCTGTCCCGTGGTGGGTGCGGCGCTTTCCCATGCCTCGATGAACGCGTTCAATTCTTCGACTTTGGCGGGTTCGGAGGCCGTGCGATCCGTCAATTCGCCCGGATCCTGCGGCAGGTAATACAGCTCCGGCGTGTCCCCTTCAAGGATCAGCTTCCAACCCTGATGGATCACGCTCTGGTGGGATGGGCCCGATTCGGCCATGGCATCCTTCACGCCGGGCAGATTGACCACCGCGCCGCCGTACGTCTCCACGACTCGGTGTCGGTCCTGGGGAACTTCCTCGCGGAGGAGGTCGAGCCCGAGCATGCCCTCCACCTTCGGAAGGCCCGCCAAACCCAGCAGGGTCGGCCCCACGTCGATACCGCGCACCGGGGCCGCGCTCCGGCCGGGTTCGATGCCGACACCGCGAATCATGAGGGGAATATGGAGATTATTATGGTAGATACGCCGCCCATGGCCCAGGTAGTCATGCTCAAAGAGGCTTTCGCCATGATCCGCGACAAAGACCACGATGGTGTCCTCCGGCAGGGCCGCCAGCACCGTGCTGATTTCCTGGTCCGTAAAGGCGACCTCGGAATCATAGCGTACCCGAACCTTCTCCTTGCGCCCCTGAATGATAGCACGCTTTCCGGCAGGATTGAGCCCCTTGTGCATCTTGTAGGGCGCGTGGGGGTCGGAATAATGGATCCAGGCGAAAAAGGGTTTGTCCACAGGCCGCTTTTCCAAGTAACCCAGCGACAGCGCCGTCACTTCGTGCCCGTCCCGTTCCGATTTCAAAAAGCCCCAACGCTTCTTGGTGAAGCCGTCGTCGTAAATGTCAAAGCCCCGGCCCAGGCCGCTGAGTTTGTGCTTGAGCGTCCAATTGCTGAGCACGCCGAAGGTGTGGTAGCCCGCAGCCTGAAACTGCTCCGCCACCAAAGGCACTTCGCCGGGCATGGCCAAGCCGTTGCGCGTGGTGCCCG
>JBIJDL010000562.1:0-4222 GCA_044344195.1 Candidatus Hydrogenedentales bacterium | reverse complement strand
CCAGAAATCGCCCACGGCGTACCAGATTGCTATAGAGGCAGTCTCGGATGCGCAAAAACTACTCAAACGTGCGGCCGGATTCGCCAACACGGATGCAAAGCGTATTTCGATTGAAGTGCGTGAATCTTTCAGAATGGCGGCGGGCGCATGGGCGGTCCTCAGTGTAGGCGGAACCCTGTTTGGGATAGGCCTCGTCCACGCATTGGGGTCATTTGTCCCAGAATTGCCGATGTGGGCAGGTTATCTGCTTGCGGGTTCTGCAATGCTGGTCGCCGGCATCGTCTTGTATTCAGGCGCCAAGGCAAAACTGGACTCGTTGGAACCCTTGAGGGAACACGCCGCCGAGGTCGCCACGGACGCTGTTCTTATCGCCGATCAGGTGAATGAGGCCGTCATTTCCACTAAAGAGTCCATCCAATCGGGAGTCGATTCCGTGAGATCAACTGTTGAATCCATCCGACATGCTGCGGACATAAACTATCAGGTTGAGCACCGTCCGTGGACGATGTTTATTACAGCCACGGGACTGGGTTTCATCGGCGGCACCTTGCTCAGTTCGCTCCCAAACGGTACGACAGCGCGCAATGTTTATTCACCCAACGGCAGTAAGAAAGCTCCAGAGGCCGGTCCTTCAGGCGTCGGAATCGCATTTGAATCCGTGCCGGCGCCTGAAGAGCCCGGTTTCATTGCAAAGCTCGGCGAAGTGCTGGCCCCGCAAGCCCACCTGGCGCGGGAACTCGCCATCGGCGCGCTGTTCAGCCTGGCGCGGGACTTCGCTCACGATGCGGTAGCCAAACCGATGGCGCAGCCCCTGGATGATTTCTTCAACGACGCCGCCAGGAAGTTTGGCGGAAAACCCCTGGCACCGGGGGCGCTAGGTTCCTTCAAAACCGCGGCTGTCGCTGAAGATTCGCACCTCGCACGGTAATAACAAAATACAATCTGCACTAACCACAGCCACGAAACATGGCTGGAGATAGAGATGAAAGTCGAAACACTGCGAGACTTCTATGTCGAAGAACTCAAAGACCTTTACAACGCGGAATCCCAGCTTATCAAGGCGCTGCCCAAAATGGTAGAGGCGGCGACGTCTCCAGAATTGAAGCGCGCGTTTGAGGATCACTTTGAGGAGACGCGCGGCCACGTAGATCGCCTGGAGATTATCTTTAAAGGCTTGGATAAGAGCCCGAGCGGAAAACATTGCAAGGCCATGGAAGGCCTGCTCGCCGAGGGGGACGAGGTCCTCAAGTGCGATTGGCCGGATGCGGTCAAAGATGCGGCCCTGATTGCGGCGGCGCAACGCGTGGAGCACTACGAAATGGCCGGATACGGCTGTGCGCGCACCTATGCCCGTTTGCTCGGCGAGGACGATGCTGCAACGTTGCTGGACGAGACACTTCAAGAGGAGGGCGCCGCTGATGCCCACCTCACCGTGATCGCAGAAGGATCGGTGAACGAGGAAGCTACCATGGAAGAGGAAGCGGTGTAGGGCGCACAACCAACGACCGCGGCAAGCGTCTGGACCGACAGGAAATGCGGAAGGAAATGACGCTTGCCGGGGCGATTACATAGATGAATCAAGCCCGGCCCCTTCCCGGGGCCGGGCGGATTTGATCGACTATCGAAACCAGAACATCCGGCGGATGGATAACTGTCCGCACGCCGCAATGGTCCCGAAACAGGCAGCGGTCGCCGGGCCGCTAACACGCTCAAAACGCTTCAGAAAGGAGAGTACTAAGATGGCTACCGATCCAGTTTGTGGGATGATCGTTGACGAGGAGATCGCGATATCAGAAGAGTTCGATGGCGAAACGTTCTATTTTTGCTGCGAAGCATGTCGCGATCAATTCTTGGTTGAATCCGAGCCGGCAGACTTGGAAGGAAGTCTAGAATAGCAGGCTTCTGGGTGAGAATTCGCACACCGAATTTCCAAAGTACCCTATTCAGCTTCTATTGAACCGCACCCAAACCAGGCCACGCCAAATGGCATTCGAGTTCCGCTCGCTTGAAGTCACTTGGCGTGGCGTCTTGTATTCAAAGGTTGACAGACGTCATGGCACTGAAATGTTCAACTTGACTTTCATGCTTCTTCAGCCGTCCGGTATTTCCACAAGGCGACGTGGGAGAAGGTTCATCCAGTGTCGCCAATCGATAAATTGCCAGACACTTGCCTGACCAATGCCTTAGATTTACATCGCGAAGTTACAATCGATTCATTGAGGGTGACGTTGGCGCAACAGTTACCGCCGGAATGGCACTAATGCGATATCGACGACCTCTAACCACCAACCAGCAACCGGAGTAAGCCCAATGACTATCAACACACTGGATCCAAAACCTTACCAAGCATCACCCGGAACGAACGATGGCGATGCGGAACGTGCCGCCCAGAAGGCAAAGGACGCCGCGAATACAGGGATTGAAAGTGGGCGGCAGGCGATCAACGAAGCGAAAGAAGGCCTCAGCGCAGGCATTCATGCTGCCCAGGAGAAAGCCGGCTCTGTGATAGACATGGCCAGGGACGCCGCCTCAAACGTAGCGAGTTCCGTATCTGACGCCGCCTGCTACGCCGGCCAGAAGGCGGAAGCAGCCACCAGCACTGTGGGCGGAGCCCTGGAAAGCTCAGGACAATATTTGAAAGAAGACGGACTGCGCCACATGGCCTCGGATATTACCGAACTGATCCGACGCAACCCCGTACCCGCCATGCTGATCGGAATCGGCCTCGGTGTCCTTGTGACTCAGGCGACCAGCCGGCGGAATTCATAACGTATTGAGGCTTGCATTACCCGGCCCCTGTTTTCCGCTGCCAGATTTCTGCTGCCGCGATGGCTCTCTAGAGAGTTTGGCGGTCGCCCCCCTGGCGCGGGAGACGTGGGGAGCGCCCGAATCTACAGCACCCACGGATGGCGTGCGTCCCGCGACGTGATGGGGTTGCTTCAACCCCTGATGCCACTGGAACCCATTAAACTAAGGAGAAGTACATGAAGATCGAAACGCTCGAAGATTTCTACACCCAGGAGCTCAGGGATCTTTACGATGCCGAGCACCAAATCCTGAAGGTGCTCCCGAAAATGGCCAACTCGGCCACATCCCCGGCGCTGCGCAAGCTTTTCGAAGCACACATAGACGAGACAAAGGTCCACGTGGAACGCCTGGATGAAATCTTTGAAGGTCTGAAAATGAGCCCGAAGGGAAAGCACTGCAAGGCCATGGAGGGGATAGTGGCCGAAGCGGAAGAGGTTTTCCTAGACAGTATGCCCGATAACGTCAAGGACGCGGCACTGATAGCCGCGGCGCAGCGCATCGAGCACTATGAAATGGCGGGTTATGGATGTGTCCGCACTTACGCGCGCCTCCTGGAGCAGGACGATGCGGCCGAGCAGCTCGATGAGACCCTTCAGGATGAAGGCGACGCCGACAAAGCACTGACCGAACTCGCAGAAGCCACCGTAAACGATGACGCGAACGTGGAGCTTGCCGTCGAGTAGCCCGTCTCTAGCGCGGTTCACGCAGAAGGCAAGAATCGAGGTGTTTATGAGAATCGATACGATAGCAGAGCAGTACATTGAGGGGCTCAAGGCGCTTTATCACGCCGAGCACCAGCGATTGCGCATACTCCCCGCAATGGCCCGTGTGGCCACGGCGCCGGAGTTGTCAAGCTTGTTCATCGGCCACATAAGTTTGGTATGGATGCATCTCGAACGATTGGATATCATCTTCGACGGTGTCAAGACAGAACCGCTCGGGAAACCAAACCTGAAGATGGCCTCTATCCTGGCTGACAGCCAGTGCATCATCAACGACGAAATCCCCGGACGCATGAAGGATGCCTCGCTGATTGGCGCGGCCCACCGCATAAAGCACTACGGAGTCATCTGCTACGAGTCTCTTCGGGGGCATGCGAGTGCCCTTGGCGAGCACGAGGCCGCCGTGTTGTTGGATCGGTCGCTGCAGGACGAGATTGCTATCGGGACGCACTTGGCCATTGTCGCGGAGTGTAAGCCCAACATGGCGGAAACCCTTCAAACGGTAGGGGCGCAGACCATGTAAGCCCGCTTCGGCTCGCGGTCAGGCATTCGACCCTTGCGTTGATTACGCTGGAGGGGTGAATGGTCTGCCATGGCGTTTCCATAGATAAGTCAGCCTGGCGGCTCTGCAGCCAGGCTGATTTGCCTTTCAGCATCTTCAGGGCGAGGCGATGAATGCCGTAGTGGAAGTC
>JBIJDL010000109.1:0-14360 GCA_044344195.1 Candidatus Hydrogenedentales bacterium | reverse complement strand
CGTTGATAATGCGGTTCTTGAAAGGCTCGACCAACACGGGTGTCAGAATTTGCATGTAGCGCGCCAGCACGATCAAGTCGATCGCGTGCGCTTCCATCAATCCCAGAATCCGGGCCTCGGCCGCACCTTTGTCGCTCGCGTCCACCGGAACATGGACGAAAGGCACGTCGAAGTGGCGGGCGACACCCTCCAGATCGCTGTGGTTGCTCACGACAATGGCCACGTCCGCCGCGAGTTCCCCGTATCGACCGCGCAGCAGGAGATCGTAAAGGCAGTGGTCATACTTCGACACGAGGATGGCCAGCTTCCGTCGTTCATGGGAAAAGTCCAGCCGGTAGACCATCTTGAACTGCCGCACGAGCTCGAGAAGCTCCGCGCGCAGTTTTTCCGGCGGCATGCCCATTTCGCTGGCGTCGAAATGAACGCGCATGAAGAATCGGTTGTCGATCTCCTCCCGATGCTGTTGGGCGTCAATGATGTTGCCTCCGCGGCTGAAAATAAAGCGAGAAACTTCATACACGATGCCTTTCGTGTCCGGGCAGTGCAGCAGCAGGGTGGCATCGAGCGCCATGGTGGTTACTCCCTCGTAATTCTCAGGTCAGGGGCGAATTGTAGCAAATTACACGCACGGGAGGCCTGTGGCGCGCATCGCCAATTGACGAAAATCAATTAAAGCAACCCCTTTTGCGTCAACAGCTTACAGTAAATTCAAGCCCAACCGCCATTTACTGCGAATAAGATTGACAGATCCACGGAGCTAGTCTATGCTGTAGCCACTTGAGCTGAGGATTGGGCCGCAGCATCGGGTAGAGTCATTTTTTCGATATCAAATCGAGACGGAGAGGCATTTTACTATGAAACGTCATGGGTTTACGTTGATCGAGCTCCTGGTGGTCATCGCCATCATCGGTATCCTGGCCGCGATTCTACTCCCGGCGCTGGCGCGCGCGCGGGAGGCGGCGCGCCGGGCCTCCTGCCAGAACAATCTCAAGCAGATGGGCATAATCTACAAGATGTATTCCAACGAGTCCAAGGGAGGCTCCTTTCCGCCCAAGTCCGTGGACCCCGGCAATTTCTTCTTCTCCATGGAAGCGACCTACCCCGAGTACCTCACGGACATCAAAATCATCTTCTGTCCGTCGGACACGGAAAACAACATCGACAAGTTCACCGGGACGGGTGGCCAGTGGCTGGACGTCAATGGCGTTCTCGCTACCGACAAGCTGGACGGCGATTGGACCTCCGGCGTGTATACGCCGGGCATCCCCAGCGTGCAGGCACCCTCCAACGATACGTCGGACCGCTCCTACATCTATCTGGGCTACGCGATTCAGGAAAATGCGATCATCTCCCCCTTCACCGACGGCGGTGCGCGGGGTATTTTCGCATTCTTCACGGTGGTCAACATCAACCCTTACTATGCCGCCTATGCCGGGGCCAACATTCCCGCGCTGGAAGCGGTGAAGGCCGCGCTGGAGCGGGACCATACCTTTGCCCACCCCGGCAACAGCAAGTACACCGCTGGCCAGACCATTCCGCTTAACCGGTTCCGCGAAGGCATCGAGCGATTCTTCATCACGGACATCAACAACCCCGGCGCATCGGCCAAGGCCCAGTCCACGCTGGCGACGACGTGGGACGTGGTGGGCGAGAGCGTCTCCATCTATAACCACGTGCCCGGCGGCGCAAACGTCCTCTTCATGGACGGACACGTAGAGTTCCAGAAGTACTCGCCGAACGCGGCCACCATCGCCAGCCCGATTGGCGGCGGCGGCGAGAACGACCAGTTTCCGACCAGCACGGCCTGGGCGAAGCTGACCACTGCCGGCGCGTAAGCGTTCGCCAGACATCATATACATTCCTGCGCCCCCCTGGACCAATGGTCAGGGGGGCGATTTGCTTGTTGGGATATCTTTCGTGCTCTTTCACTTCACACGCGGGACGTGGGATAATGCCGGAATTCAGTCCCTCAGCCCACCGGGCACTTCACCCCACAAAAGGATTACTCATGCCCCCGATTTTTGAGAATCAGACCGCCATCATCACCGGCGCGGGTCGCGGCATAGGCGCGGCCGCCGCCCTGCTCTTCGCGCAGCATGGCGCGCGGGTCGTCGTGAGCGATCGCGACGCCGGTCCCGCCGAAGAGGTGGTCTCCGCGATCAGGGCCGCAGGGGGCGAGGCAATCTCCATCTCGGGCGATATCACGGATCCCGACTTCCCGCAGATACTGGTGGACAGAACCGTGGCCGAGTATGGCGCGCTCCATATTCTGGTGAACAACGCGGGTTACACCTGGGATGGCATGCTCCACAAAATGACCGACAAGCAGTGGGACGCGATCATGGCAGTGCATACCACCGCGCCCTTCCGCCTCGTACGTGCTGCGACCCCCTACATGCGCGACGCGGCGAAGCAGGAGGAAGCCGAGGTCGGCAAAGCCGCGCCGCGCTGTATCATCAATGTCTCCTCCACGTCGGGACTGCACGGCAATGTGGGCCAGTTGAACTATGCCACCGCGAAGATGGGCATGGTGGGCTTTACAAAGACTGTCGCGAAGGAATGGGGCCCCTTTAACATCCGTTGCAACGCCGTGGCCTTTGGCTATATGGAGACGCGCCTCACTCAGGCCAAGGAATCGGGCGAGTCGGTGGTGATCGATGGCGAAGAAGTTCGCCTCGGCGTTCCGGAGCGCCTGCACGACGCGATCAAGATGGCGATTCCTCTCGGACGCACAGGAACCGTGGAAGAGGCGGCAGGCGGAATCGTAATGCTGGCCTCGCCCTGGGCCGGATACATTACCGGGCACACGCTCGAAGTAACCGGCGGCATGGGGATCTGACCAAATAGATCCATCTGATCCGTCCGAGCCGTCCGATCGGTCCGATAAGAAAAGCCCCGCAGACCATGACAGCCTGCGGGGCTCAACTACAGCTAATCTTCCCCCTACTTCCCCGCCAGCTTCAACGTCACCGCCGTCTCCCCCGCTTCCTGCACCTGCGCGCGGAGCGGAGCGGCCGCCGTATCGTGCCGCACAAGGATCGTCACCGTCGAATCCCCCTGGGGCAATTCAACGGCACCCAGTTGATCTTTAGGGATCGGTTCGCCGTTGACCCAGATGTCCAGGCCTTCAGTCACGCCCAGGGCCAGATTTACGGCACCGGCCTGGGCCGCCGTCAGGCCGAAGCGTGCCGCGCTGTAGCCCTTGTTGTGCCAGTAGCGGTGGTTCAGCAGCGGCAACTCGGCCAGGGGCAACTCGCCGCCCACCGTGCTGTAGGCTGGACCCCAAGTCAGTTCGCCGTGACCCGCACTCACCACTTCCGGGCCATCCTGGAATAGACGCTCCAGCCCTTCCGGCGTGTTCTGCAGCACTTCCCAGCCGCGCACGATCTTGTCGGTCCCCAGCGACCACTCGGGCACACGCCCAAGGGAGGATAGGAAGCTGACGAGGTCCGCCAGTTCGTTCTCCAGAATGGTATCCGCCAGACCGACGGGCATGAGGGAGGTCCCCTCTTCGATGTTGTCGATCTTGTCTTTGTAGATGGTGTGCTCGCCGTTCACGTCGCGCAACACCATGGTGGTGTCGTTCTCCTGAATCTTCACGCCGCTGAAGGTCTCCAGGTCGCTCGTCTCCACGATGATGGAGTGGTAGCCTTCCTTCACGGCCTTGGCCGGCTGGAGAATGGACTCCACGAGGTAGTCCACCTGGGCGCTGCCGCCGATGCTGGAGAGATCGGGGCCGAGGAGTCCACCGGCGCCGCCGATGGCGTGGCACTGGGCGCAGGCCATCGTCCGATACTGCAATTCGCCCCGTGCCGGATCGCCCTCGGTCTTCACCTTGCCCACCAGCGCGGCGATCTTCTCGACAGTCCAGGCATCGGCCAATGCATCCAAGCCGCCCGCCGTCCGCACCGATGCCATGAGCGTTTCCACGTTGCGGCCGGAGCTGCTCAGCGTGCGCGCCGCCTGCTTCGCCGTTTCCACAGGCAGCGTCTGTCCTTCGAGCTGCTTCGACAGCGCTTCGAGCGCGGGCTCGTTCTTGAGATACGTGTCAAGCAGGGCCTTCACCTCGCCCTCACTCGTGCCCGCCTGCATCAGCGCCAGAGCCGCGGCTGCGGAGTCTTCCGGGGCCATGCCCGCAAGCGCGCGAATAGCTTCGAGGCGCGTGGCGCGGTTCGGATGGGTCTTGGAGTACTCCAGCAGGCTCGCTTTGCTCTCATCACCGCCCATGCCCTGGAGCGCTTTTATCGCGCGCTCCTGCACATCGGTGGAAGTTTCGGATTTCGCCAGAAGCGCGTTCAGCACGGGGCGCGCCGCGACGATGTGCCAGGCACCCGCCGCCGCGATCGCATGGGACTGGGTGTAACCCGACTCACGGTCTACCAGCTTCGCAACGCGATCAAGACCGCTCGTGGGGATGATGCCGCGACCTGACGTGCCTTGAACAAGCGCTTCCCAGGCCCACAGGGCGACTTCGTCGCCCTTCTCAAGACGGGTGCAAAGCTGCTCCACCACCGTCCCCGCCTGCGCGGCATCACCGTGCGCCGCCACGAGCGTGACGGCCTTGACGGTCTGATCGTCATTAAAGCGCCCCTTGGCCATGGCGTGAATCAATGCGGGGACCACGTCCTCCGCCGCCACGGCGTCCAGCGCGAAAAGAAGGCGCTCGGCGTTGTCCGTGAAGGCCGGATTCTCTTTGTTCACTTCGGGGAGCCACTGAGCCTTCAACTCGCGCAGGGTCACCAGCAGCGCGTAATCGAGATATTTGTCTCGCTCGAGGTTGAAAGCGTCCAGCGCCGCCAGAGCGGAGTCCGCATTGGGAATACTCCCGAGCAGACGAATGGCCTCCAGGCGCACCCGGGGATTCTCATCCAGGGGCAGCGCTTTCGCGCGGTCGCACCATTCCTGCTGCGGTTCGAGACGCGGCAGCCAATGCGTCAAAATGCGCACTGCGGCGGCACGGGCGTGGAAATCCGTCGCCGCAAGCCCTTCCAGGAGCAGTTCCGGCTTGACGATATCAAGCGTCTGCCACGTCCACAGCGCTTCGAGCACCTGACGCTCTTTTTCAGCACCTTGCAGGGTCGATTTTGCGGTCCACGCTTCCAGCGCGGGCACGACCTGATCGATGGGCGAATTCTTCAAGGTCTGACGCGCCTGGATGCGGGTCCATTCCTCGTCCTTCGTGAGCAACTTAACCAAGCCCTCCGGCGAGGCGCCTGCGATCTGGGGACGGGGCACCAAAGGACGACCCTTCGCGGTCACGCGCCAGATGCGGCCATGCTCGTGGTCGCGGCGGGGATCGCGGAAAGCCACTTCACCATGCTGGATGATGGGGTTGTACCAGTCGGCGATGTAGATCGCGCCATCGGGGCCCATCTTCACATCCACGGGGCGAAAGGTAACGCGCTGGCTCTTAATCAGCTCGGTCTGCTCTTCCGACGTGTAAGTGGAGCCGCTGTCCTTCACGATGAAGCGACACACGCGGTGGGCGCGGAAGTCGTTGGTAATATAGTTGCCGCGCCATTCTTCAGGCAGGTGGTTTCCGCTCAGAATCTCAAGGCCGCAATGCTTCGGGCTGCCGGGGTTCATGCCGCTGAGGAAAGGCGTGATCTTGGAGATGAGAAAAGCGCTACCGGGAAACACGTGGTTGATACCGTCGTGGTACGCGCCGTCCGTCGCAAAGGACTGGCCCCAGGCGTCCTGATGGTGCCCCCAGGGATTCACGAAGCCGCGCGTAAGCACGTTGGCTTCCAGGGTGCGCGGATTGAACTGCCAGATACCGCCGCCGCCGAGGCGCTTCACGCCATGGGGCGTTTCCACATGACTGTGGATGTAAATGGACTGGTTGATGTACATGAAACCGTCCATGCCCCAGCGCAGGCTGTGGATGGTCTGGTGCGTGTCTTCCGTGCCGAAGCCGGACAGCACCGCACGGCGCGTATCCGCCTTGCCGTCGCCGTCCGTGTCGGAGAGATGGAGGATCTCCGTGCTGTTGCACACGTAGACGCCGCCATCACCCGGCAGAATGCCGGTGGGGATGAAGAGCCCCTCGGCAAAGACCGTGGACGCATCGGCCACGCCGTCGCCGTCCGTGTCCTCAAGAATGGTGATGGTATCGGCGGGCTTCTGACCGGGCGCGATGTGGGGGTAGATGGAACTACCCGCCACCCACAGGCGCCCCTGCGCATCCCAGCTTATCGCAATAGGATTGGCCACCATCGGGTCGGCCGCGAAGAGATTCACCTCGAAGCCATCGGCCACAATGAACTGGGAAAGTTCCTCTTCCACGTTGGGCGCGGGAATTTCGTGGAGCGCGTCCTGGTTCTGCGCGGCGACGGGGAAAACCGCCAGTGCTGCGAGGGTAAAACTGAAGATTGTCGAATGATATTTATACTGCATGGGTTTTGAACTCCCAAAATTCTTGATGGGCTGAATGTTTGTCCCAGTGCGGGAAAATTGCGCGCATTTCTATTGGCCGTGGCCCTGCCACCTTTATTGAGAATCGGCAACACGTGCCATGGTGTAGTGGGCCAGCTTGGGCTTCTTCAGTTCCGTAATCTTCGCTTCCTCCGCTTCGATCAACGGATCGAATAGGGGAATCTCGGCGGCGTATTGGCCCTGTTCGTGCTTGCGGAAGCCGAAGATATACGTCTCATTCTGGGGACGCCACTGGTTGAAGAAAAGGCGGTTCTTTTCCTTCACCACCGCGCGGAGCTCCTCAAACTGGTTCACTTCGGGCAGGCCGCTGACGACAACGCCCTGCTCCCACGCCTCTTTCGAGGCTTCGGCCAGCACCTTGCCATCGGATTCGAGGCGATAACGACCGGGCGCATTCGCGAAGTAGCGCAACGTGTGGAGCGTCTCGCCCGCGCGCACCAGCTTCGGTGTGTCGGCGGGAATGTCCGCCGCGAAGAACACCTCGGGGGCCAGCGTGAAAGATTCGATCGCCTGCGCCATAAAGCGCGGCGTATCGTAGCCCAGGCCCTTCAGCACCGCCTGGGCGAAAACCCAATAGCCGTAGGGCGTGAAATGCATCGTGTTGTAGGTCAGCGGCGACGCGGCATGCATCCCCTCCAGCTCGGCGGCCAGATTGATATAGAATCCGCCCCGCTCCGACGCCAGCGCGCGCATGGCCTCGTTGTAGAGGTTCACGTTCTCATTCTGCTTCGCCGGATCGGGCAGTGGCGCCCCCAGCGCCTCAAGGCGCGGTGCGCCAAGGAAAATAAGTCGCGCGTTCGTGTCCGCGATCCCATCCAACAGCTTCTTGTAGCCGTCGATGAAAGTCGTAAGACCCTCCGGCCCCTCAAAGGACTCATTGATACCGAAGCTCAGCACGAGCACCGTCGGCTTCGCGTCGTGCAGATGTTTCACCATGCGCTCGAAGCCCTCTTTCGCCGTATCGAAGGCCGCACGGGAGTCGCCAAAGACCGTGTCGCCGCTCCACGCGAGATTGCGGAAGCTCAGGTTCTTCTCCGCGAAGCGCGCGGTAAGCAGCGTCTCCAGATAGCCCTCCTCCTGCTCCCGCTCCAACATCGTAGCACCCAGGAACACAACGCGCTCCTGCTCCTGAAACGCGAAGGGAGCCTCAGCCGCCTGCACGGGCCCGGTCAGGCTCGCTCCGACCACCAACAGCGAAAGCGCAGCGCCTCGCCAAATCCTAACAATAGACATACTGCTCTACCTTTAGTTTCCGAGGAATTTCGGATTAGAGACTCAAGCCGGGACAATCCGCACCGCCCAACGCGCGCCCAGGACACCGGGCGGGCTGCCGAATCAGACGTTATAGAGTGCGGGGGGGCAAATTTGCAAATTTTACGGATCGGCGGCAACCGGGGATAGGGCGGGTAGCCTGGCAACCAGATGAAACCTTCCCGCAATTGGAAGTATAGTAGTGGCGAGGCAGTACTGTAACCGTTCCATTACGAGGGGACCTTCAACCATGTTTCGATTCCTGCTCCCGATGCTGAGCGCCCTTTTCGTGCTTGAGGCACGCTCACTCTCCCCCGCGCCGCCGCCGTTGGAACCGGTGAATTGGGAGGCCGACACCGATCCCCGTTTCGAGCCGCGCGTGGAACAAATCGTCGTGGACCGCAATCAACATCGTGCGAAGCAGGACGACGCCACGGACGCCTCCCTTTGGAACGGCTGGGGTCTGACCGCCATGGAGCCGCTGCGGAAGATCCTGGATGAGCCGCGATGGGAGGACGCATTCAAGCGCACCGCCCTCCACCTGCTCTATGCCTGCCCGCTGGAAGGCGCGGATGCGGCGCTGGCGGAGGAACTGAAACGCCGGGCCGATGCCGTGTCGGACGGCAACCGGGAATCGATGTCGACCTGCCAGACGCATATCTACCAGGCCGCGAGCCGCTCTCTGGAGCTCCTCCAGCCGCTCCTGAATCATGACAACCCGGATGTGCGATACCACGCGGCAAGCACGATTATCATGCATCACCGACTGATTCCGGAGGAAGTCCGGCGGGTCATCGACGCCTTTGCCGATGCCGGCGATCCCGCCTTGCGCGGCAGGGCCCTTGGCCTGCTCGGCGCGCTACCCGACCGGGAAAACAATCAGCGCGAACTGGAAATCGCCGCTTCCATCTCGGAGGAAGCTGTCGCTTCGACCAGACGCTCCCAGGAAGGTCAGGCCGCTCAGGAGCGCGCCATGGAGCCCATGAACCTGATACTCGACCGGGAGAGAAATCAATGATCTGCGGGATACGTATAGGCTTCGCGGTGAGCCTGCTTCTTTTCACCGCGGTCTACACCGCGGCCCAGGAAGCGCCCGTGGTGCGCTTTCGCGCGGTTACGCCCGACGGTGCGCCCGTGGCCAACGCACCGATCTTCTGGACACCCTACTCGGAAAATCTGCGCACCACATTTCCAAACGAAAGCGAGCGCTCGACCACGGATGCCGAGGGCTACTGCACAGTGGATTTCTCCACCCACCCCGACGTGACGGGCAACAACTTCGAGGTCTGCGTGGAGCCCGGGGAGGGGCACTCTGGAATCCTGCGGGTCCACCCAACGGAAAAGAAAGATGGCCCCACGCTCATCGAGGTCGTGAAACAGATACCGATTCGCGGAAGGGTGCGCGCGGAAGACGGCACGCCCATCCCTGGCGCTGTGTTGGGTTCCCCGTGGTTTCCGCGAACCACGACCGACGAGGACGGTCGATTCACTGTGTGGGGATTGGGCACTTCCGGCACGTTGTCCGTCTTCAAGGCTGGCTTCGCCTGGAATCGGATTGGTTTTCCCAAAGGCGAGGTCGAGATCGTGCTCGAGCCCGGATTCCAGGTCACCCTGGAGACGGTAGACGCGGCTGGCAATCCTATTGCCGACGCCGATGTGGGCTATCAAAACATACGGTTGCGCTCCGATGCCGAAGGTAGAGTCCAAACCCTGCCCTTCCCCGCCGGTGAGACCATCAGCGCGTACGCCTCCTTTGCCCGGGAACAGACCTACCTTACTTCAACCGCCATACAGGTCACGGTAGCCGCCGGACCACCCCAGGTCCTCCGCCTCGTCCTGACGGAACCCGAGCCCGTACCTCCGGTATCGATTTCGGGTCGGGTCGTCATGGCGGGGACGGGTGAGCCCATCCGCTCTCGGATATTCATCAGCCATTCGCCGAGCGAGTTTGACTACTTTGCGGACAGCCGCGCCGAAACGGCGGAGGACGGCAGCTTCACCCTTGAGAACTTGTCCAGGACGGAGCAATTCGTTCAGGCGCGCCCGACGAAAAGCACGCTGTATGGACAAGACGGCATCGTGCGCGTGGATTGTCGTCAGGGCTCTGTGGAGGGTCTGGTGCTCAATGTGGCGCGGGGCTGTGCGATCAGCGGGCGCGTGAAGTTGTCCGATGGTTCGGACCCAGAGCCCGACTGGGTGCTCCTGAGTCACGGCGAAACCGTGCGGCAATTCTACGCCAAGTCGGGCCACTTTCAGTTCTTCAACCTGCCCCCGCAACCGGCCACGGCGGAATTGCGCCAGGGCGACGTCTCACTACCGATAACGCTCCCCGAGCCGGGGAACGCCCTGCGGGATGTTACGCTGGAGCTGCCCGGCCCGTCGGCCATGGCCCATATTTCGGGCCAGGTCGTCAATGAACAGGGCGAAGCGCAGGCCGGCGTCTCACTCATGATCGAGTTCCATCAAACCGAGGCGACCGCCGAAACTGTTTCGGCGGAGAATTCCAACATCGATTCAAGACCGAAAGTCCGTAGGCAGCGATCACTGGAACATGTGGAGACGGACGGCGAAGGACGTTTCACGGTCGAGACGCCCCACGCTGGCACGATTTCATTGAAACAGGCCTCCGTCATGCGCACGTTCACCGCGGGGGGCGACACCGACCGGCGCGGTATCGAATGCACGATCCTGGAATCGACGGCGGCGGCTGTGGTTGAGCCGGGGGGCACGCTGGAGAACCTGCGTTTTGTCATCGCGCAGCCGGAAACTCAGATGATCGCCGGAAGCGTCCGGGACGAGGCCGGAAACCCGGTGGACGCGCGCGCAGATTTCATAACCGCTTCCCGCGAGTCGGTATACACCAATGGACAGGTTCGGAACGGTCATTTCCAGTTCTACAAATTGCCCGAAGAGAAATTCGCCATCGAGTTTCAATTGGAAAAACACCAGGCGCGGGTTCTCGAGGAGGGTCGGGACTTCCAGCGCGGCAATGAGAATATCCAGGTGGTCCTCCCCACCACGCCCTATCCCGAAGATGTGCCGCTGTGGACGACCGTCACGGGAGCGCCGTGGACCCCGGAGGCGGTCGACAGCGCGATCCAGGGGAAGTCGATCCGCATGCGTTTCGACTACTACCGTCGCCTGCTGGATCCCACCCCGCAGCGCCCGGTCCCCCCGCCCGCAACAGAAGGGGAAACCGGGCCGGTGGCGATTCAGGTCGTGGATCCCGAGGGCAAGCCAATTCCCCGGATTACCATCCATCCGGCCGAGCCATACATGTTCACAGGAACGGACGGCGAATTAGGCATCCTCGATGTCGTTACCGCACCGAACAGCGCCGCGACGGTACTTTCAAGTGACGATGGGCGATACGACGTCCCCGTGAATCACCTCATCGCGGCCGAGGGCACCTGCCGCCAGTACATCTCACAGCGAAAAGAGAAGACCGAGGAGGGCCCGCGCAACATCATCCTCTATCCGAAGCACCAGCTTACGGTCAACGTCGTCAACGCCGAGGGAGGGTCCGTTCCAGACATCACCATAGCCCCCTACTCCGGCATCGACCAGTTCTCCGGCGGCATGCTCCATGCCTTTCCACGCACCGATCACAATGGGACCGTGGTATACGACGATTTGCCCCCGGGAAGCTATACCCTCGTCGCCAGGTCCGCTGGCGGTGGGCCGGATGCCCGCCTGGTGCTGGCAGAGTTGACGGGGAAAGCGGATGCTTCCGTTTCGGTTATGTACGGCCCCTATGCCGAGGGCTCGCCCGATGCCCGACTCGACCAGTTGCGGTCCGAATGGCGCAATGCCTCGGGCAACGACTCCCTGGTGAACTTTGCACCGCTGTGGGAAGGGCGCACGAAGAAAGAGCGAAAGCAACTGACCGAGGCGGCCCGCGCACGCCTGAAAGCGCCCGTTCTCGCCGATATCGAGTCCCTTCCGTTCCTGGCCGATCTGGCCGTAACCGCCGGAATGAAAAATGTTTCCGGCGACCTTGACCGCCATCTCACATGGCTGCCACCGCACCTCCGCTACCAGTCCATACCCGCAGTGGCAAACGCCCAGGCCCTGCTCGGCGGCAACAACGCCATCCCGGCCCTCCTCGATCGCGTGCGCGATGCCACAATGGACAGTCGCGAACGACTGGTCATGATCGTGGCGATCAACCGCATCGGCACGCCGGAAAGTCTGGCCGCGTGGAAGAATCTGCGGGACCAGGCCCGAACGATGCCCAACGCCCCGCAGTCCAGGGCGGAATATACCCATGCCGAACGCATGGAGGAGGCGATAGTACTCACGCTCGCGGCGACTCGGGGGGCGCTATCGATCCATGCAATGGGCTCCTACGGCGCTGAGATTGCCGAAGATTACACCACCGGAACCATCTGGGTAGGCGGCACACAGTACACCCTGCGGCGCGTCGGTAACGAGTGGTTTCCCGTGACCATCGGAGAGACCTACATGGAGTAGCGAATTGACGTCCGTCCGATACCCGTTGATAGTCGCGAGGATTCGTGGGTTTCTTTGAACATCAGTCCGGTCTGTCGGACCATGCACGGTGCCGCGTCCGGCAGAAGTCGCAGCAGCACCTCCCGATCCTGGCGCCGTGCAGGGGGTTAAAAATTGTGTCCAGTGCATGCTCTTGCAGTATCATTCTCAATAAATGGCCGCGTTGATCGGTGCGTGGATTGGGAGATCCGCCGCATGAACTAACGTTCGGGACCGCTTTCAGTTTCGCGGTCGGGCGCGGTCGCCATTTCGAATAGGAGCGGGCAGACCGTATGCAAGGCCTCAATCACCACGAAGTTGTTGTCATGTTTCTGGCCTTGGGAATGCTCCTGGGGACCGCGCGAATCCTGGGCGAACTGGCCAACCGCTTTCGCCAACCCGCCGTACTGGGCGAGTTGATGGCGGGCGTGTTGCTCGGCCCCACCGTGTTGGGCAACCTGGCGCCGGGACTCAAAGATTTTCTCTTTCCCGCGACCGGGCCAAACGCCATCGCCCTAAGCGCCATAACAACGCTGGCGGTGGTGCTCTTTCTCCTGGTGGCCGGCCTGGAGGTCGATCTGTCCATCGTGCGCCGGCAAGGCCGGGTAGCACCCCGGGTGAGCATCGCCGGCATTGTTATCCCCTTCATCATCGGCTTTACTGTGGCGTGGATCCTGCCCAAAGCCATGGGACGCCACGAGGGAGCGGATCCCCTGATCTTCGCCCTCTTCTTCGCCACGGCCCTTTCCATCTCCGCGTTGCCGGTCATTGCAAAGACACTGATGGACCTCGATCTCTACCGCAGCGATCTGGGTATGGTGATCGTGAGCGCGGCCATTGTGGACGACTTGATCGGCTGGATTATTTTCGCCGTCATTCTGGGGATGATGGGCGGCGACGGCTCCCACGGCGGCAGCGTGGCCCTGACCGTGGTGATGACTTTGACCTTTGCGGGCCTGATGCTGACCGTGGGACGCATGCTGGTGCACAGGGCCTTTCCCTATGTGCAGGCCTACACCCGCTGGCCCGGCGGCGTGCTGGGCTTCGCGCTGATCCTGGCCCTCTTTGGCGCGGCGGTGGCCGAGTCCATCGGCATTCACGCCATCTTCGGCTCTTTCCTGGCGGGCGTGGCCATCGGCGATTCCTCCCACCTCCGGGAGCGCACCCGAGTGACGATCGAGCACTTCGTCTCGTTCATTTTCGCACCGGTGTTCTTCGCGAGCATCGGACTCAAGGTCAATTTTGTGGCCCATTTCAACCTCCCGCTGGTCCTCACTGTGCTGGCCATCGCCTGCCTGTGCAAGCTCCTCGGCGGCAGCCTCGGCGCGCTGTGGGGCGGCATGTCGAAGCGGGAAGCCTGGGCCGTGGGCTTCGCCATGAACTCCCGTGGCGCGATGGAAATCATCCTCGGCATCCTGGCGCTGGAAGCGGGCATCATCGGCCAGGAGCTCTTCGTCGCCCTGGTCATCATGGCCATCGTCACCTCCATGATGAGCGGCCCCATGATGCGCCTAATGCTTCGGAGCGCACGTCGGCGCCGACTCCACGAGGCCCTGTCCTCCAAGCTCTTCATACCCGAATTGAAAGCCACCACCCGCCGCGAAGTGGTCGCGGAAATGACCGCTTTCGCCTGCGAAGCCGCCGGACTCGAAGTGGGTCCCGTGGAAGAAGCTGTCTGGGCCCGCGAGGCGGCCCTGAGCACGGGTATCGGTAATGGCGTGGCCCTGCCCCACGCCCGCATCGAGGGACTGAAAGCCCCGGTGATCGTCGCGGGAATCTCCTACAACGGCATCGACTTCGACGCGCCCGACGACAAGCTCGCCGATGTCATATTTCTCATGCTGACGCCCAAAGACGACGCCACGGCCCAGCTCGAACTCGCCGCCGACATCGCCCGCCTCTTCCGCCACCCGGAAACCCTGAGCCACGCCCACAGCGCAAAGAACTACACCGATTTCCTCGCGCTGATGAAAACAGAAGGCGTGGAGGCGTGAAAAACGGCAAGTGACTGCAACGCGGTCCGCCCACCACGCCGATCCGTCCAATCAGTCTGATATCCCCTCACAATTCAGCGGCGACCCGCGACCAATACATCGTACCGTCAATTAGGGCAAAAGCGGTGATAGCGGCCCTTGATGTAGAGCCTGCCCCTAATTTGGATTGGCGATGCCTGTTTATTTGAT
>JBIJDL010000561.1:0-4226 GCA_044344195.1 Candidatus Hydrogenedentales bacterium | reverse complement strand
GATAGCTTCCATCCAAATCATTCAATTGATGGCGAAGGTTTTCAGCAAAAGGACCGTAGCGGTCCGGCTTGAAGGTAAGATTCCTGATGGGCGGCAGACCGACTGAGTCAATAGAGCGCTTGAGAAACCAGGCGAGCTTTTGCACTTCCAGATTGGAAGGTGCCACCCCCATCACGCTATAGCGTCGGATTAGTTCGAGTATCAGCGCGCGCGCTACGGTGAGCACTTCAACACCTGTTTCCTTAGGCTTGTTCTGGTAATGCTCCGTGGGCGCAAAGACCAGCACCTCAACGTTGTCGAGCAGAGACAGCGCGGCCTCAATTTCCGGGCGAACATCGACCCATTTCAAACCGCCGTTGCCGCAGCCCAGTGGCGGAATGGCGATGGACCGTATATTCCGCTCGCGGATGACCTTGACCAAATCCACCAACCCAGCCTGGACCCACTCCAGACGGGTTCCGTGCCGCCAGTGCTTCTTCGTCGGAAAATTGATTATCCAGCGCGGTCCGGTAAGTTCATGATTCTCCGTTACGAACATCGTCCCGACGCGCACTTCCTTCTTGCGACATGCCGCCGCATAGGCCGACATGTTATCGGGGAAGGCGTCGCGAAACATCAATGCGATACCCTTGCCCATCACGCCGACTTCATTGACGGTGTTTACGAGGGCCTCAGCACCGGACTCGAGTAAATTTCCTTGGGTGTAGCGAATCATCTAAAAAAACCATCGAGGTTTGGTACGTACGAATACTTGAAGATTGTGTCGGGCTACATGTGCTTCGACCTTGACTTGCCGGTCGTTGGTGCTGCAAGCGATTCCCAGCAAATCACTCATGCCCAGGCCCTGATGCACCAACGCCTCCGCCTGATACAGCTCGAACTTCTCCGGATTCTCGGTATCTCGACTGAAGTCTCGATTCCGCCAGAACTCCCAACACAAACTCGCCAGTTCATCAAGATTAGAACTGAACTTTGCCGACCGGAGATAAGCGTGGCGATCAGTAAACAGGACTGCTTTCCGTGCCTCGGCCAGCTTCCGCAGAGACGTCACTAAGAGGACAATTTCATTCATGGGCCTCTTGGGCACGCCGTTGTAACCGGTACTTATATTGTATAGCATCGGGGAGCACGGGGTGAAATAGAAAGGGACGTAGTCGCTCAACGTTCCACCCGGTGCCAGGGGAACTAGATGCTCCTTCCGCTTAGCAATAAGGTCCACATTACCAATTTGAACGAAGTTTGGGTCTTTCAAAGGAGCGTTCAGGCAATGAAGCCCATGCTCAAGAATCCACGGCAGATTCTTGATGTGCGTTATCCTGAAAATGTAGGCATTCTCGGGATTGAGTTCGGTCAAGACTGACATGGAGTCTCTTCGGTATACATCGGTACTATATTCTCTCCAGCAGCCACCGGCAGTTCACCACCTTCTCCACCAGGTCCAGCGGCAAATAAAAGTACTGGCAGGAGGGCTCGAAGCCGATGCGGGAGTCTTCCTTCACCAGCTCATAGAGCTCCTTCGCCAGTACCAGTTCCGATTCCACCGCCTTGCGCATTTGCTGGCGCAGGACTTCGGTCTGCTCGGGCGTGCGGGTAGCGGCGGGATCGACGAGGGCGTCGCGGGCGGCCGTGAAGCGGCTCTGGTTCGCCACGGCCTGGAAGTGGTTCGCGGCGGCTTTCGCGTAGCGCAAGTCGGTGGCGACGGCTTCTTTCATGTGGTCGGGCGCGGTGGTGGCGGCCTTGGTCAGGGCCTCAATGCCCGGCTTCCAGCCCTGGGCCACTTTCTCAAACTGGTCCGCGAAGATATCCGCCGGATAGGGTCCGCGCCAGCCGTCGAGGTTGTCGTAGGGGATGCCCCACATGGTGGCGCTGTAGCCCGTCTTCTCCGCGTAGAGCGGGTTGGCCGAGCCCCATTGCACGGGGCAGGTGTAGACCACGCTGATGTGGAAGGGGTATTCGCGGAAGGCCTCGCTCATGCCGGTCCAGGCCTGGCGGGCGAGGGGCGCGCCCTCCGCACCGTAACGCTCGGCGGCGATCTCGTTCAACACCGTATCGATACTCGGCGCGGGCTTGCGGCTGAGGCGCTGGGCGAGTTCGATGTTGGGCGAAGGGTGACCGCCCATGGTCCAGCCGATGAACATGGCGTCCAGATTCGCCTTGGTGAGCAGGTTGTTGCAATGCTCCGCCACGAGGTCCATCACGGGGAGATAGGGCACCGTGGCGATCTCGCAGGTGTTGTTGAACTGGATTTCTGTGCCCGTTTTCAGACCCTTTTCCTGGGCGGCCTTCCAGTGGGGCACGGCCCGGGGGCCGGGGCCCACCGATGAGATGGAATATTCGCCCACGGTGGACTCGATGCCGCCACGCGAGATGGGCAGGTGCCATTCACTGACCGACATGAGCCAGATGTTGTCCGGCAACTTCGCAATGATATCCGGCGCGTCTCCATGGCCGCGCCAGCCCCAGTCGGAGATGAGCACGTTGGCCTTTGGATCGCCGCGATGGACGCCTTCTTCCTGAATGGCTACGACCTCCGAGAGGATATCGGTGTCGGTGCGCTCCTTGCAGCGGGGGCAGCCGCTCTGGCCGCCGTGGGACGCGCAATTGGTCAGGTTTTCCGATGCGGAGATGGAGTAGATGCCGCCGAGGCCGGGGACCTCGCGAAAGACGTGGGCGAGGGAATCGCCCATCCACTGGCGCACTTCCGGCACCGAGGTGCAGAGGGCCGTGAGCTCACCGCTCGTTGTACCCGCCAATTCAAGGTGTTTCTCGAAGAAGGCGTGGGGCATACCGCGCGGCTCGTTGATGTAGAGGTAGAGCTTGACGCCAAACTTGTTCGCGCGTTCCACCATCTTGCGGAGGTTGGCCAGGCGTATTTCATGGCCCTCACCAAACTCGGGGAAGGTCGCTCCGCCGGGCGCGAGATCACGCAATACCGCATGGAGCCACACGCCGTTGATGCCCGACTGAGACAGGCGCTGGAGGAAGCCATCGGGATAAGGGTCCAATTCCGGATGGATGAGCGGGTCTCCGAACACAGCCACATAGGAGTGGACAATGCGCTGAAAGGGCACTTCGCCCTCAGGCGCGGCGGGCGGCGGTGTGAAGTTGGCCACGGGCTCGCTCAGATAGCGCACGAAATCAAAGCGCGGCTCGCCCGGCTCGTTGATCTTCGCGCCGAAGTCCCCTTCCACCACAGCGCGGATCTCGGCGGCGCGCGCTTTCGACGCGTCGCTCGGCGCGATATAGCGCAAGAGCTCCACGGTGGGCTTGGTCTGGCCAAGTTTGTGCCAGAGGAAGTCCTCCTCCCGCAGCATCACATGGAGCCGCTCCGGCGTGAAATCGAGGAGCTGGAGCAATTGCTCATAGGGCAGGAGATGCCAGTTGCGGCGGATGATGGTTACGTAGCCCCGCTCCATCATCGCGGGCGGCACATCCGGCGTCGCGGGCAGACCCATGGACGTGGCGATCTCCGTCACCTGCGATTCCGTCGCGCCCAGGACTTCCGCGATCTTCGCGGGTACCACGGCGTTCCAGTTGCGCCATACAAACTCATGGACGCGATCGGGAAAATAGCCCGCCGAGAGCGCGGCAGGGGCGCTGCCGTGGGGCAGCATGGAAACATCGGCGGCGGGGGCGCCCGCGGCAAACAGGGACACGAGAACCAGCGCGGCGCGCCAGAGTCGAAATGACATGGGATGCGTTCTCCAGACGTGGGGCTGTGGGTGATAAGATTCTGAGCCTATCTTACCTGAATTCACCACGAGAATCGCGCGGATTCGTTGAAGGCACCCCTGTACGGAGCGGGTGCCAGGGAGCGTCGTAGTAAATCGGCGGGGCAGGGGAAAAGGTGCATTTTCTCCAGGAGGACGCGCAGGTCGCGGATGGGGTAAGATTATTGGAGCTTCAGTCTCTCAACGCAACACCCGTGGAGTCCAGACCTTGTTCGATCCAATCCGAGTCGTCCCGGCTATCGCCGTCTGTGCCCTCGTGAGCGGCTTTTCCGCCGTGGCAACGGAGCCCCTGTCCTACAACCGCGACATTCTGCCCATCCTCTCCAACAACTGTTTCGCGTGTCATGGACCCGACGCCCCGGCGCGCAAGGCGGGGCTTCGACTGGATCACGAGAACGCCGCGAAGCAGGCCCTGCCCTCCGGGGCCATCGCCATCGTGCCGGGCGACGCCACAGCGAGTGCACTGCTTCAGCGCGTCAACACGACCGACCCCGA
>JBIJDL010000559.1:0-4227 GCA_044344195.1 Candidatus Hydrogenedentales bacterium | reverse complement strand
GCTTAGAAGTGATCTGGACGCACCTGCGGTGCATGCAGGCGGGGACGCCTGCGCTCCCAGCCGTGCGCACTTCTCTTGCAGTATCAGGACGTGGCGCGAAGACGACGACTCGCCGCCTGTCGCTATGGTGCTACTACAGCAACTTTTCCAATTCCTCCGGCGTCGGCCAGTCCTTCACTGCTTGGGTTTTGCCGGTGCGCACATCGCGCATCCAGACGCCGCTGCGGGGATCGGACTCCGAAGTGAATGGGCGACCGTTGCTCGCGAAGAGCAGGGGGATGGGGTGGGTTGCGTCGGAACTGCTTGCGATGGTTTCGTCGGCGAGAGCCTGATAGGCCTTGCCGTAGCGCGCGGCCTCATCCAGGGCGGCGCGGAGATCGGTGTTGCTCCGCTTGGCCTCGATGACGGCGGCGGCGCGCAGGCCGCAATAGAGGATGTAATCCGCGGGCCCGGCGCTGGTGGGGACGGCGGCGATGGCCATGTTGCGGTCCGCCTCGGGGCGCGCGCTGTGGGCCCAGGTGAACACGACGGCGTCGGCCTCCCAGCCGCTCGCGCGGAGTTGGGCGTCGATCTGGTCGCGTGCTTCTTCCTCCGATAGGTCGAAGGCGCGCGCGGCGCTGCGGGCCTGGTGCTGGCGCGCGGCGCGCTCTTCATGGCTGGCGGCGTGGGCGTCGGCGCGGAGTTGCTCCACGGTCACTTCATGTTGCCGTGCGATGTGCTCCTGGCGCGGGTCGTTATCGTGCACGAGGGCGAGGGCGGCTTCCAGATCGGCGTAGAGCTGTGCGGCCTTTGCTTCGGCCGCTTCGCGCTTGCGCTCGGCCACTTCCAGGGCCCCTTCGGTTTCGTCCGCCTCGCGCTCCGCATCCCAGCGGGCCTTGCGCAGGCGCTCCAACTCCTCCTTCACTTCCGGGGCCACACCGTCCGGCGCGGGCGGCAAAAGAAAAGGCCTCGGCTTGAAGGCTGGATCGCGAAAGGCGCGATGAAACCACACCGCGAGGCGGTGGGCCAGCTTCAACTGCGACACCGCATCCTGGCGCGTGCCGCCGCCCTCGTGGGCCGCTTCATTGCCCGCCTTGCGCAGGCCGTGAAAGATGTCCGCCATTTCCTGCGTGATGATGTCCTCGCGCTTGAGTCGGCGCAGGATGTCGCTGAAATCGTCCTCCGGAAGGAGCCGCATGCCGTCGTAGGCCGCCGCGTCCTCCGCCAGGGCCTCGGCGAGCTGGCGCAGCTTGATCAGGGTGGTGTTCGGGTCGTCGAGGACATAGCGCTCCGCCCGCGCCGCATACTCCAAAAGCTGGGGATCGTGATCGGCGAGGAAATTGAAGTTGGGCGATTTCAGGGGTGGTGCGGTCATGGGTGGCTCTCTTTCGGTAAGGGTAGTTATACCGCAAGAGCGATGGCGGGATGCAAGGGGGAGGATTCGCTGCCTGAGAACGCAAAGCAGCCGTTGGTTGCAACTCTAAAAACTGAACCGCAAATTAACGCAGATAATCGCGAATTTGATCCGGTCCAAGATCCTTTGTGCCAGCGCTCGATAGTTCCCCATCTGCCAATATGCGCGCGCCGCGTTAGTCGAATTATGAAGCTGCACATTCCACGACTCCGAGGCACACCTGTTATTCAGCGATTGGCCTTCACGTCGGCTGGATTCTCTTGAGGAAGCTCGCTCATGCTATTTGCATGGAACTTCACGACTTCGCGGACCAGGGCCTTTCGGATCTTGAAGGTGTAGCTATCGTAGGTCAGCAGGTAGAACGATTCATCCTCCGCGACGGTGTCCGCAGGGTTTCTCTGGCCGCTCAGCAGGTGGACCATGTACGGCCGTTCTTTCACGGCCGGGCCCGTTGATTTTTCCAGAGAAGAACGACGCGATCGCGTTGTGGCCGATTCCTGACCTGCGTCTTCCGCTTTAAAGAGTATCACCGTCTCACCATCGACTACGACCGTTATCTCCTGGACAGAGGTTTCTATGCCATAGGCTTCGGCAATCACGGCACGCGCTATCTCCGCAGCTCCGGTGCCGCCGTGCATACCGTGCTCCAGGAGTACGCTGACGGAAATCTTCGGCTCGCGATCCGTCACGCCCGCGACGAACCAGGCGTGATCCCGCATCTCGTAGGGTATCTCTTCATCCGACGCGTATTTCGATTGTTGCGCGGCGCTCATGATCTGCGCGCTGCCGGTTTTTCCGAGGATTTCGATACCGTCGATGCCCGCGCGCCAGCCGGTGCCGGCGGGGTAGTCAGGTGGGGCCTTTTCCACCGTCTTGCGGAGTGCCGCGTGAAGGGCTTCCAACGTGGTATCGCTGAGCATGCGTTTGCCGCGACCCACGAGCGCTTCGGGATCCATACGGGGTGTGACGCGGTAGCCGCCGTTCACGATGGTCGCCATCATCACGGCGTTCTGTAGGGGCGTTACAGTGAAACTGCCCTGGCCGATGGTGAGATTGACGGTGTCGCCGGGACTCCACTCTTCGAAGTATGCGGCGTTATTCTTAGTGATTCGCATCTTCCATTCTGGATCGGGAATCAGGCCGGGCATCTCACGCGGCAAGTCGATGCCGGTCACCTCGCCAATTCCGAATCTGGCGGCCCAGGCGCAGATCCTCTTCTCGCCGAGGAGGAGTCCAACATTGTAAAAGAAAACATCGCAGGAATAGGTCAGCGCGTCCGTCACATTAACCTTGCCATGTCCGTCGCGCTTCCAGCAATGCCAGGCGCGACCCGCACCGTTAATGCGATAGGATCCGCCGCAGAAGTGCGTTGTCTCCGGCGTGATAATGCCCTCTTCCAGGGCGGCGGCGGCCAGCAGTATCTTGAAGGTCGATCCGGGCGGATACTGTTCCTGGTAGGCCCGCGTGTAGGCGGGCCGGATCGGAGACGCGTTGCCCGAGGCCTTCTGACCTTCGATCACCTCTTTCATCGTGCCAAAGGGCGCGCTGGCCATGGCGAGCACCGCGCCGGTATCGGCGTTCAGTACTACGATGGCACCCGCCTCCCCTTCGAGCAGGGACTCACAGGTCGCCTGCAATGCCGAATCCTGGGGTTGGGGTAAAGGCTGTTCCGTTTCCTCAGCAGCGGTCTCTTCCTTCGCTTCTTCGCGATCGGCAATCGCACCACCCACGGCAAACACGGTGCCTGCGAAGAGAGTCAGCGTTGCCGCCGCCGCGACGCCGAGGCGCGCTGGGGTATTCAGGGAATTGCCGAGCAATGCCGCGATGCGGGTGTTGATTTGGGTGCGCGTGGCGAAGAGGCCCGTGGCCATGGTGCGCTGGCGCTGCTGGCGGGCCTGTACCAGGATGGCGTAGAGCTGCTCGGCGTAGGCGGTGACGTCGTCGTCGGTGCGGACGACGGCGCGGTCGCAGGCGAGCTCCACGGCGGCCTCCCAGCGTCGGCTGGCCCACCAGGTGACGGGGTGGAAGAAGAATAGGATCTGGGCGAGGCGTCTCAGGGCATTGGCAATGGGGTCGCGGTGCTTGAGGTGGGTCAGCTCGTGGCGCAGGGCCCAGGCGAGGGCGGTTTCGTTTTCGGGCGCGTTGAGCCATTGGGGGATGACGATGGTGGAGCGAAACCAGCCGACGACGGCGGGCGATTCGAGTTCGGTGGTCACGCGCAGAGGCGGCGCCGTGCGCAACTGGAGCGATGCCGCGCCTTCGGCAAGGGCGGCGGAGGCGTGGGCCGACGGCGAGGTAGTGCGTGCGAGAAAGCGGCGCAGGCGGATGCGGTCCAGAAGTGTGGAGCCAAGGAGGAGCACGACGCCCGTGAGCCAGAGGGATGCCAGGATGCGCGGCGCGAGCGCGCTCCAGTTGATTGGAGGTCGCATGGGGATGGCGATTGTGGACGGCTTGACGGGTGTGGCTGGCAGCGGCGCGGGCGGGAGTTCAAGCGCAGGCACCTGCGGCACGGCCTCGCTGCGAAGCGGCGGCGCTTCGGGCAATGGGGTTGCCGCGACGATCGGGTCGGGCGGTGCGAGCCGCAGCACGGGAACCACCGCGCCAAAGGCGAGCGTGACTACGGGTTTGGCCAATACGATGAGCCAGAGCATGGCGCAGGCGCGGGGGGAACGAATGCGCAACCCGGCGATGGCCAAAGCGACCAGCGCCGCAAGGACGGCGAGCTCGGCGCTGGCGAAGAAGAGGCGCTCGAGGAGGGGGTGGGCGTCCAGCGCGGCGAGAAAGGTGTTGAGTGTGTCTGCGGTGTTCATGGTTGGTTGCCCCTTTTTTTGCGT
>JBIJDL010000560.1:0-4227 GCA_044344195.1 Candidatus Hydrogenedentales bacterium | reverse complement strand
AGGATGGCGGTGTTCATGCCGATGACTTCGCCGTGGAGGTTGATGAGCGGGCCACCGGAGTTGCCGGGGTTGATGGCGGCGTCGGTCTGGATGAAGTTGGCGTAGTCCACGATGCCCACTTCACTGCGGCCCTGGGCGCTGACGATGCCCGAGGTCACGGTGTGGTCGAGGCCGAAGGGGCTGCCTACTGCCAATACCCACTCGCCCACGCGCACCTGATCGGAGTCCCCCAGGGTCACGGTGGGCAGTCCGGTCGCGTCAATCTTGAGCAAGGCCACTTCGGTCTGGGGATCGGTGCCTACGATGGCGGCGTCGAACACGCGACCGTCCTGCAGGGTAACCTTGAGTCCGTCAGATTCCGCGGCCACGTGATTGTTCGTCACGATGTAGCCATCCGGTGTGATGATAAAACCGGAGCCGGTTCCAACGGGGGTGGGCATCTGATCGCCCTGCGGTCCTTGCGGCCAGCCGTTGCCTCCCGGACCTCCGGGGCCAAAGAACTGGCGGAGTGGGTTACCCGGCCCGCCAAAGCCTCCGTCGAAGGAGGCGGGCGAGGCCATGGTCTTGCTGATTTCGATGAAGACCACGCCATTCGAGGTTTGCTCAGCCACCTGGACGTAGGTATCACTCAGGCTTTGCAGTGCGGCGATGCCGGGGGTCTCATCGTTGCCCAGCGCCACGGGGGCATCGTAGAGAGAAAATAGCCCGGCGGTGGCAACGGCGGCGCCGGCCAGTCCCAGGGTTGATTTGGTGAGTCTTAATTTATTCATCACAGTGCTCCTTATCTAAAACACGGTTGCTTGCTTTCGCATCCGCCATGCGGCGGTTTACCTTGCGCTTCGCATAGTCCGTGCCAATTTGGAAAGATGATGATGAAATGCTTTGTTTTAAAGGACTTACTGGAGGTTGAAGGCCTCGACGGGACGGGGCTTGTGGCCCGTGCGTCCGCCTGAAATGAAGCGGGTTTACCTCAGAACCGCCTTTGGCGAATTGCTGGGCTCTACACGATTACAGGGACGGCGGGGATGTGATCTCCCCCGGTCCTCGGCGCGCAGTCTGTTCCGCAGAGCGGAACGGTATGCATTACCACGGGGGACCATGGTAACGAGTGCGGTGGGTAATCAATGCGGGTACAGTCCCGAATGGGTCCTCGGCACGCTTTCAAAACTGGGGTCGCGGGCCAATCGGCTACCGTCCCCGTTACACCTCGAATTCGGCCTCGATCTCGTCGAGGATGTCTTCGCCGTTCCAGACCCAGCGCAGTCCTTCGACCACCCACTCATCGAGCCGATGGACGACCGAATCCGGGAAACCCATCTGGCCGGCGATGGCGAGAATGGCGGCGTTTTCGCCCTGGCTGATGATGCCGTCGAGGTGGGACATGCGCAACAGCTCCTGCAGTACAATGGCACGGCTTACCGCGCTTGGAATCTGGGGAATGAGATCGGCGGGCGTCAGGTTTCCGTTGATCGTCGAGAAATCGAGGTCCACCAGCGTGGCGTAGTTCTCCAGAATCTCCTGCTCCACATCCTTCACGGTGCCGTCGGAGTTGGCAATGTGGAGGAGCAGTTCCAGCATCACGCGCTGCTCGTCGGTATTCAAAAGCTCGATCATGGCGATTGTATCTCCCGCTTGTATTCGAGGCCGTTTGGGCCGTAGTGAGTGAGTTTATTTCGCACCGGAACGGCGCAGCGCCAGGAGCGGCAACAGGACCGCGACGGCTGCGCCGGCGGATCCGGCGGCGATATGGAGCGCGCGGCGCACCTGTCTGCTGCGACGTTGACCGGTCTTGCACCACGTTGCGAAGTGTTCGCAATTGTTCCGCCAGAGGCAGTATTTCTGGCGCGCGAGTGCGGCCTCTGCGGCGGCGGCGACCTCGTCGGGGGCAAGTTGGGTGCCACGATAGCGCACGACAACCATGCGCCCGCCCACGAGAAACTCCGCGAGGGTCACGCGGCAAATGGATGCCTTATTCCGGCTAAAGGGTTCGCCGGAGAAGTGGATTACGGTGCCATCCCCCATGTCGATGCCATGGTGGCTGTAAAGGCCGCTACGGCGGCGCACCTTGATGTGGTCCCCTCGTGCCATGCTGTCGTCTCCTGTGTTGGCGCTAACGTTAGCATGGAAAGCGCCGGGCGATCACGTTTTGGACGCCCTACCCCCAAGGACATCGCGTAAAGAGCGCGTTATGACCGTGGAAGCGGAGAGCGAGGGCATTCCCTCCTTCGGCGCGTCTGCGATCTGCCTTTTTTTCATAGTCCCGCCCGTGCAAACTGCGTTGCGCGAGTCGGGGGCTGGAAAGCCCCCGCTCCATACCGGCGCATTCTCTGAATTTTTTCTGCGGGAGGCGCAGAAGCGGGCGGGCAC
The DNA here is from genome assembly GCA_044344195.1 of Candidatus Hydrogenedentales bacterium. Classification (GTDB taxonomy): domain Bacteria; phylum Hydrogenedentota; class Hydrogenedentia; order Hydrogenedentales; family JAEUWI01; genus JAEUWI01. The sequence goes on along the minus strand of JBIJDL010000560.1, from coordinate 1,860 downwards.
GATATAATGGGGTATCGCGCGATGCGCGCGCCTTGGAAAGGTTGAAGTATGCGTGTAGACACGCCCAAAAAATTTTCGCTGGAAGACGAACACTGCGCGATCAGTGATCTGTGCATTCGCGCGCTGGTCCGTCGGGCCTTCGGGCTATTCTGGGACCATGCGCTGCTGCTGGTCAGCGTCCATGTCATTTTGTTACTGATCCTGATCGCCGGAAACTATCTACTGACAATCAGCGGCAACGTGCTGCTGGGCCCCTTCCTCCTGGGTGCCTATAAAATCGCGCTGCGTATTGTGCGCAACGAGAACACGGATCTCTCCGATATTCTCTCGGGCTTCGAGTACTTTCTACCGGCTTTCCTGGCTAATATTCTCATTCACCTCATGGCATTCGCTCTTGTGCCGGTACTGCCTCTCGTTTTCCTGACGTACGCGGCGACTTTCCTGTTTATATTGGATGAGAACCTGGGCTTCTGGGCCGCGATGGAGAAAAGCCGGCGGATGGTCTGGGGCAATTTTAAGCGCTGGCTAGTCCTGGGACTTATGATTCTCGTCGTGAACCTGGCGGGGTTGCTGTGCTTCGGGATCGGCCTGCTGGCGACAATCCCCTTCAGCTATCTACTGACGACGCTGGCCTATGAGGAGGAGTTGATCGCGCAGAGGAAGCGGGAGGCATTGTCGCGGCTTGCGCCGATGCCTGCGGACGGGATCGCGGCGGGCGTGTGACTGAAATGGCCCCGGCGACGCTCGTGCCACACGATCTCGCCGAAAGGCGAGTTCGAGTGCGCTGAAGGAAGATATCGGGAGTCATGAGAACGACCTGGCGCGGTCCTTTTGCTCCCCCATCCTCGCGCCCAAAGGTGCAAAAGGGCAGAGCGAGTCTTCATTTGATGGCTCGAAGACGGCGAAGCTCAGGGCACATGAACTCGCCTTCGGCGAGATCGTGTGGCACGTTTGGGTCGACTTGATCGTGCCGGATCGCCCCCTCCCCCACTACTCTTCTTCGTCGTCCGTGATGCGCTCGGGTGTCTGGAGCTGATCTTCGATTACCTGCCAGAGATCCTTGACCCCCTCGCGTTCCACGGAGCTGAAGGGCAGCACCTGATAGTCATCCGGAAGACCCAGGGTCTCCCGGATCAGGTTGAGCGACTTGTTGCGCTGAGAGCGCTTGAGCTTGTCCACTTTGGTGGCCACGACCAGCGTGGGCACGGAGGCCTCGTCGAGGATGTTGAGCATCTGGATGTCGAGGGGGCTGGGCTCGTGGCGCGCGTCTACCAGGGAGATCACCATACGTAGATTGGACCGGTTCTGGAGATACTCGACCATGACCTTGTTCCAGGTGTCTTTCATGGACTTGGGGACTTTGGCGAAGCCGTAGCCCGGAAGATCGACGAAGTAGAACTTCTCGTTGATGTTAAAGAAGTTCAGCGTCTGGGTCTTGCCGGGCGTGCCGCTGGTCTTTGCGAGGCCCTTGCGGTTGAGGAGGGTGTTGAGCAGGCTCGATTTGCCCACATTGGACCGGCCCACGAAGGCGATCTCCGGAAAGCGGTCTTTGGGATAGTGCGCCGGGTCAAGGGCGCTCAAGACGAATCGTGACGAATTAACCTGCACTTTGGGATACCTTAGTTACGCGGGGTGCGCGATTGTATGAACTGAACTGAATTTTTGCGCAAATGGACGCAAATAAGATTTGACTCGTTATCATGGTGCCCCTTGGTAACGAGTGCGTTGTGTTATGCCTTCGAATCGAACACCGTCGCCAAGACTTCCTCCACCACATCCACCAGTACAAACTTAATTTCGTCGCGGACCTCTTTGGGCACGTCGGGGAGATCTTTTTCATTTTCACGGGGCAGGATGATC
>JBIJDL010000108.1:0-14409 GCA_044344195.1 Candidatus Hydrogenedentales bacterium | reverse complement strand
ACCACCTTTAACGCCGGCCCCGAGACCATCACCTTCGACTTTGACCCCGAATTTGTCGGAACGCTCGATATCGACGGAACCAACCCGGTCAACTACGACCTGAGCTTCTTTTTCTCCGATGATTTCCTGACCATCTTCATTGAGCATGATCTGAGCGGCTCCACGCAATTCATGACGAACTTCACCGTGACCTTCTCCGACCTGGACTACGTCGGTTTTCCGACCTATGTCCTGACGGATGTATCCTCCGCCTACGACACGCTGGGTGGCGGCGCCGGACTCTCGGTGAGCTTTACCGACGATTCTTTCGAGTTGTCCTTCACCAACTTCGAGGTCACGGAATCACGCGAGCTCGGACTCGATCTGGTCTTCGAGGAAGACGACCCGGTCACGCCGATCCCCGAGCCGGCATCCCTCACGCTCCTCGCGATGGGTGCGGCCGGACTGGCGCTGAAGCGCCGATTCTTTTAATCCATACCGACCAACGCCGCGATTTCCATGGGCCTTCCTCCGGGAGGCCCATTTTTATTTACACGCCGAAGCTGGACAGCGCGTCACGGGATGTTTTAGTCTCTTAGGTGCCTCGTTTTCGCGTGACTGCGCGCGAACCCGGCGCCGTAGACGGCGATGTCGCGCCGGCCCCATTTCAAGCCCCCGCGACGTCTGGCCAATCCCTTTCACCCCTGCGCGGAGTCTTCCATTCCACGCATGACATCAACCCATGGAGACAAATATGCGACTACGAACTTATCTGGCAAGTCCCGCCTTGCGCCTGGCCTCGGCCGTGGCGCTCTGCGCGGGCATCGCGGGGATCGGGGCCCACGCCGCCGATGACGGATTCACCCCGCTCTTCAACGGCACCGACCTGAGCGGCTGGACCGGCGATATGAAACTGTGGCGCGTGGAGAATGGCGAGATCGTCGGCTCCACCAAAGGCGTGAAGCTGGAGAAGAACACCTTCCTCTCCACGGAGAAGACCTACTCGGATTTCGTGCTCAAGGCGCGGGTGAAGCTGACCAACCACAACAGTGGCATCCAGTTTCGCAGCGAGCAACTGCCCGACCACGCCGTGAAGGGCTACCAGGCGGACGTGGCGGAGAAGACCTACTTCGGCATGCTCTATGAAGAACAGGGCCGGGGCATCCTCCCCTATTGGAACGAATACACCGAAGATCAGCGCGAGGCCGTCTTCGCCGCCGCGAAGCTGAACGACTGGAACGACTACGAGATCACCTGCCAGGGCGATCACGTGAAGATCGTGCTGAATGGCTACACCACCCTCGACTTCGTCGATCCCGCTGGCGCGAAGGCCGGCATCATCGCCCTCCAGCTCCACGCGGGCCCCGAGATGGAGGTCCACTTCAAGGACATCGCCATCAAGGAACTGGGCGAGAAGAAAGCCATGAACGAGGGCGAACTGATGCCCAACGCCGAAGCGCGGGAGGCTAGGCTGGCCTACCTGGGGGAACGGTTTCGGCTTCCCGACGGGTTCTCCGTTGAGGAAGTCGCAAACCACGACCTGATTGGCTCGGTTATCAATCTCACCTTCGATCACCTTGGGCGCCCCGTCGTGGGCGCCCAGGATGACGGGGTCCGCATCCTGCTGGACAACGACGGGAACGGAAAATACGAGTCGCAGGAAAGTTTCAGTGAAGACGTAAAACGGATCATGGGGATGCTGTTCACAGCGCCCGGTGATCTGCTGGTGCAAGGGGAGGGGCCGCAAGGCCCCGGCCTCTACCGCCTCACGGACTCGGATGGCGACGACCAGGCCGACGAGACCGTGCTGTTGATGGCCTCCAGCGGCGGCATGGGGGAACACGGCCCCCATGCCATCGCGCGGGGCTTCGACGGCTACCTCCATGTGATGTATGGCAACCACGCCCACCCCGCCCTGGACCTTGCTCCCCTCTCCCCCAGCCGGGGCCTTCAGGAGGACCACCTCCTCCCCCGCTATGTGGATCCCCGGGGCCACGCCACCACCATCATGGCCCCCGGCGGCACCATCGTCCGCGTGGACCCCGAATTCAAAACGTGGGAACAACTCGCGGGTGGCTTTCGCAATGCCTACGACTTGGCCATCGATCGCAGCGGCGAAATCATGACTTTCGACTCCGACATGGAGTGGGATGTGGGTCTGCCCTGGTTCCGACCCATCCGCGTGGTCCATGCGGTCCCCGGTGGCGACTATGGCTGGCGCACGGGCTCCTCGGTGATGCCCGCGTACTACATCGACACACTCCCGAGTGTGGACGATGCAGGCCGCGGTTCTCCCGTGGGCGTGTGCTTCTATGAGCACGAGGCCTTCCCCCCAGAGTACCGGGGGGCTTTTTTTATGGGCGACTGGTCGCGCGGGCGCATCCGGGTGCTCTTTCCCAAGGCTGCTGGCGCGACGCTGGCGGGGAAGACCCAGGATTTCGTCGTGGGCGAGCCGCTGAACGTGACCGACCTCAACGTGTCGCCCCGGGGCGATCTCTTCTTCACGACCGGCGGCCGCGACACACAGGGCGGTCTCTATCGCATCCGCTATGGCAAGGGGATTCGAGCGCCCGAAGCGCCATCGAACATAGCCGCCGTGCTGGCCCGGCCCATGCCCCGCTCCGCCTGGAGCCGCCATGCCATTGCGCAGGCGAAGGAAGCGCTGGGTGATGCCTGGGCACCCGGACTGACGGCCGCCCTGCGCGACGCCAACCTGACCGAGTCGCTGCGCGTGCAGGCCCTGGAAACGCTGCAGGTCTATGGTCCCCAGCCCGACGCCGCGCTGCTTTCCGAGCTCGTGCGCGATGCCAGCCCCGCCCTCCGCGCCGCCGCCGTGCTCCTCATGGGCTGCGGCGACCTCAAGACCTACCGCGAGCCCCTCATCAACGCCCTTTACGACAAAGATGTCGTGGTGGCCCGCCGCGCGTGCGAGGCTCTCGTCCGCGCGGGACTCGACGAGTCCACCCGTGTGGACACCCACGAGGGGCTCATCTCCGGACTCTACCTGCTGCTCGATCACGAAGACCGCTTCGTGCGCTATGCCGCCCGCAAGGCCATGGAGCGCATGCACCGCGACCTCTGGGCCGACAGCATCTTGAGCGATGAAATTGATCGTCGCCCGCGGGGCGTCATGGAGGGCACCCTGGCCCTCATCGAAACCCAGCGCGCCGCCGTCCACGCGGACGCCATTTTCGTACGCATCGACGCGCTGAGCCAGGCCCCCATGGACGATGCCCTATTGCTGGATTTCCTGCGTGTGGTGCAGATGGCCTTCCTCCGCGATGTGACGGGGGGCGACCGCACCGATACCTTCAAGGTCGTGCTCGGATCGCGCCTCCTCGGCAAGTTCCCCCACAGAGATGCCGCCATCAACCGCGAACTGCAGACCCTCATCGCCTATCTCCAGCCACCCGGCGCGGTGGAGGCCCTGATGACCACCCTGACGCCCGACAAGCCCCAGGAAGAGCAGATCCACACGATGTACGCCCTCCGCGCCATTGAGCACGGTTGGACCCCGGAAACCCGGGCACAGGCCGTGGCCTGGTTCGACCGGGGCCGCGAAATGGACGGCGGCGCGAGCATGGAGGGCTACATCAACAACCTCTGGGACTCGCTCCTGGAGCGCCTGCCGGATGCGGAGCGGGTGATGGCCGAGAACCGCAAGGCGGAGGCCCTCGCCGCGCGCGAAGCCGCCGCCCTGGCCCTCCTCGCCACGATCGAAGGCGAGGCCCCGACCAGCGCCACCGACCTCGCCCAGATGAGCTTCGACGAACTCAGCCAGTACCTCGAATATGATCCCATGGCCTATGTGCCCCAGAAACTCGAAGACGGCCACAACGTGTTCATCAAAGCCCGCTGCGCCAACTGCCACGTCTTCGGCACCAAAGGCAAAGGGGGCGGTCCCGACCTCTCCACCGTCACCAGCCGCTTCCGCCGCCGAGACATTCTCGAATCCATCATGTACCCATCCAAAGTCGTCTCCGACCAGTACACCGGCGTGGAAGTCGAGCTGAACGACTTCAGCACCGTCACCGGCATGGTGGCGGGCGAAGACACGAAGACCCTGACTGTAATCACGATCACCGGTGAGCGCGTAACCATCCCGAAGCGGAGCATCACGAAACGGACGGAATCAAAGCAGTCCATGATGCCCGAGGGCCTGCTGAATACGATGACCCTGGAAGAGTTGGTGAGCTTGATTTATTTTCTGGAGCATGGGGCGGAGGAGTGACAGCAACGAGACACCTGAACTCGTAGTACGTATCAGGGCATGGAAGCGCACCAACGTGGGTTAGCCTTCTAGGCTGACCTTCAGCCCGCTTTGGCCCCCATCGGGCACTGCAATTCGTTGGAGGACCAGGGTCTGTGCGACAGGATCTGGTGCCATTTGAATGTTGACGTGTGCTTTATCTCAGCCTGGAAGGCTAAGCCACGTTGGTGGTCTTTCGAAGGGAATGGCAGCTCGCCAACCCGCAGACTGAATGCCTCGACCGGAAGTCCCGTTCTCACTCCAATTTCCGCAGCAAGTCCCGACAAAGGGCCGCATCGTCGGTATCCTGGATATAGTCGGCCAGGTCTTTAACGATGGGCAGCACCGTTTCGCGCGGAAGGCGCCGCAGGAGATCTACTCGCTCAGGCGTCGCTTTATCGCGACCTCCCCGTGCCCGGTACCGCATGACATGGGTGAGCAGCAGCGTTGCCACCGCCTCGGGGTCCTGCTCTGCAGCGGATAGAAGCCGGTCTTGCGCCTCGGAAACCAAATCGGCATCTGGAAGGGCACAAATATCATGACCTTCGTAATCGGCACCGCAGAGCAGGGTGGTGGTGTGAATGAACTCTTTGGCAATTGGATTCCCTTTGTCTTCTCGAACCGTAATGTAGGCGTGGACATAGTCGGTCAGTGAAGAAGGGTATCGAAGGATTTCGGACGGGGTTCTCGGGTCCTTACGATACGGGCGTAACCAGGGTTCATTGGGGTCCTTGTCGAGCCAATAGATCACGGCGGCTTCGTAGAGGCTGTCACCTCCGCTGAAAGAAAAGGTGTCCCGCAAGCTTGTGAACGCACCATAATCCAGCTTCCCATACCAGTGGTAGCCCCGACCTATCCCCATGTAGCGAACCGCCGTCTCTTTAGGAAGACCCTGGTAAAACTCCTCTGGCTTTTCGAATAATGTCGCAGGGTCCAAGGGTCCTGGTGTGGCGTCCTCCGGGAACAGCACAACCTCACCATTTCCCAGCGCGATGCGATAGCCCCTTGCGTCGCCCCGCATCACGGAAGGCTCTGAATCGAAAAGTCCCATCGCACCTATGGCACGCCCCGGATCCCGGCTTCCCATCTCCAGTATTTCGCGCAGCACCGGAAGAATCGGAGTATCCATGGAGAATCCGGGATCCTGTGGCAGTCCCATCAAGCCGCGCAGTCGGTTGATGAACAAGGGCGTCATAGGAAACTCGCCGGGGTAATGTGGAGACATGACCATACCGTTCAATTGAACAATGGGCACACGATCTCCTATTTTTTCGGGCATCTGCCAGAGCACCGGAATGGAGCCGTCAATATGAGCGTCACTTATCCCCGCTCCGCCGAAGACGTACCAGGCCCACAGAAATCGATGCCCGACCCCGGTGCGCAACGGGGCCAGTTCCTCAAACTCGGGCGAGTGCGAATCCACATAAGACTCTTTATCCAACCGAGTTCCGCCACCCCGATAGGCCTGCGGATTCTTCTCCAGTTGATCGAGCAACCGCTGGGCCGAGGCCTCGTCGTAGAAGGCATAGGCGAGGTAACACAGGGGACGCTGTTCATCGCCGTCGAAGTACTGCAGCGCCTCCTGAAATTCAGCAAGGCCGTCCCCTTGCGCCGCCCATGCGGTCATGTCCGGTAGAAACACCCCGGCCTCGGCCGAACGGAGGGGATAATAGCTGCCGGGATTGGAATCGGCATAACGCTTGAGTGCGCTGTGCGCCTGCTTCATGGCGGTTGCAGACTTCTTCAGGCGGTAGGCCCCACTGCCGAAACGCACCACAAATACCCCCGCGCAGAGAACCAAAACGGCAAGGACCGCGCAGAGGATCTTCTTCCACGTGGCCATGGGATGGTTGCGTGACAGAATACTCTTCATAATGAGCCCCCCGGAAATCGTACTGACCGAGACTGGCGCCGCCAACGCCATGCGTGGCGTCGTGATAACAGCTTCAGTGTAGCGGCTTGTGGCCTGATCGTCAATTGGATCTTTTTGGCGGGATCCTTTGGCGCTGGGCAGGCCGATTCGAACGTTTGACCACTCGTTCCCAAGCTCCGCTTGGGAATGCAATCTCCGGAGCTCCGCTCCGCAGACACGCCGACTTCGGTCGCCGACCGCTCATGTGTCTCACGACGCCTGGGGTTACGCCCGAATCAACACAGCATTTCTCGCCGGCTGTGAAGCAGAGCTTCACGTGCTGCATTCCCAAGCAGAGCTTGGGAACGAGGAGGTAGTACAACGTATGGCCCTCCAGACTCCAGACTCCAGACTAACACCTGTTATACTACCCCCATGCTTGGCGTCTACCTCCACATCCCCTATTGCCGGACTCTTTGTCCTTATTGCGACTTCGTGAAGGAGCGCAGCCGCACGACAGTGCCTATGCCTTTTGTGGAGGCGGTGTGCAGGGAGATTGGCGACTTTGAGGGGCCGCGCGAAGCGGGGAGTGTGTTCTTCGGCGGCGGAACGCCGTCGCTGTTGACGGAGGAGGGGCTGGGGCGGGTCATGGAGGCGCTGTTTGCGCGCTTTGACCTGGCGGGTGCCGAGATCACACTGGAGGCGAATCCGGACGATGTGACGGCGTCGATGATGAAGGCGTGGCGGGCGATGGGGGTGAATCGGGTGAGCCTGGGCGTGCAGAGTTTTGATCGGGCGGTATTGAAGTATCTGGGGCGTCGCCACGATGCGGACGCGGCGCGGCGGGCTTGCGGCATCATCGCGGAGCACTTCGACATGTGGAGTCTGGACCTGATTTTTGGCGCGCCGCCGATTGAAGCCTGGGGCGCGACGCTGGCGGAGACGGTGGCGATCGATCCCCCCCATGTCTCGGCGTATGGCCTGACCTATGAGCCAGGGACGCCCTTTGAGAAGCGTGCGGACCGGGCGATCTCGGAGGAGGAGTCGCTGGCGATGTTTCGCGCGGCGGAGGACGCGCTTCACGCCTATGACCATTACGAAATCTCGAACTATGCGAAGCCGGGGCATCAATCGCGGCACAATCTGATCTACTGGCACAACGGCGATTATGCGGGCTTCGGCACGGGGGCCTATTCCTACGTGGGCGGGGTCCGCGCGCGGAACGCCATCACGACGGATGAGTATCTTCGCGCACCGGGGCAGAAGATTGAGGCGCTGCCCCTGAGCGGAGACGAAGAACGGCTGGAGACCTTGATTCAGTATTTCCGCTTGCAGTCGGGGCTGGAGAAGGCGGCCTATGCCCGGCGCTTCGGGCGTGAAGTGAACGAAGATTTTGGCGACGCCATCGCTGGGCTAATTGAGCGGGGTCTGCTGGAAGAAAGCGAAACCGTGATCCGCCCGACGGCAGAAGGCTTTTACCTGAACAATGAAATTGGGCTGGCGCTGATTGGGTGATAGGACCGATAGGACGGATACGACTGATGTAATCCGTCCTATCAGTCTTATCCGTCCAATGAAAAAAGCCGCAGCCTCCCGAAGAAAGCTGCGGCCGATCTCAAGTATCCACTAAAACGCGTCGGCGGCGTCGAGCTTCGCGAAGGGGTCTTCCTCTCGGCCGGTGATGTGGGGGCCGGTGAGCATGTCTTTGTAGGCCAGGCCGGGGCCGACCATGGGGTACACGAAGGCGGTGTTGTCCGTCATGACTTCGAGGAAGGCGGGGCCTTCGAACGCGATGAAGTCGGCAACCTTCTTTTCCAGGTCGGCTTTAAACTCCACGCGCTCGGAGAACTTGAAGCCGTCGGCCTTGGCGGCGGCCACGAAATCTTTCTGGTGCAGGGTTTTGTCCGTGCCCGAAAAGCGGCTGCCGAAGTAGAGCGTCTGCCACTGGACCACCATGCCGTCGCCCTTGTTGTTGAGCAACAGGACCTTGACGGGGATGTCGTAGTTCGTGCAGGTTTCCATCTCGCCGATGTTCATGCGGATGCTGCCGTCGCCGTCGACGTCGATGACGATCTTGCCGGGCGCGCCGACCTGGGCGCCGATGGCGGCGGGCAGGCCGTAGCCCATGGTGCCCATGCTGCCTGAGGTAATCCAGGTGCGGGGTTCTTTAAAGTCAAAGTACTGCGCGGCAAACATCTGGTGCTGGCCCACACCGGTGGTGACGATCGCGTCGCCTTTGGTTATCTTGTTGATGAGGGCGAGCACTTCCTGGGGCTGGATTGCGCTGGTTTCGGTGTTCCACGCCATGTGATGCTTCTGCTTCAGATCGGCCACGTGGTCGAGCCAATGCTGGTGCTTGTTCTCCAGCTCGCCGCAGGCGGTCATCAGCTCCCGCAGAACGACGCCCGCATCGCCGACGTGATGCCAGTCGACCACCTTGACCTTGCCGATCTCGGCGGCGTCAATGTCGATATGGGCGATCTTCGCCCGGCCCGCGAATTCCTTCGGCTTGCCGGCGACGCGATCATCAAAGCGGGAACCGACGGCGATGAGAAAGTCGCAGTCCTCCACGGCGTAGTTGGCGTAGGCCGTGCCGTGCATGCCGAGCATGTGGAGACAGAGGGGGTCCGTCGTGTCGATGGCGCCGATGCCCATGAGGGTGGTGACGACGGGAATCTGGTACTTGTGGGCGAAGGCGGTCAGCTCCTGGCCCGCGTTGCTGTTGACGACGCCGCCGCCCGCGTAGATGAGGGGGCGGTGGGAGGCTTTGAGCATGCGGAGGAAGGACTCGGCCTTGTCCTGGGGCAGGCGGGTATTCTCCAGACCGTCAAGTCGGCGCTGGTAGCCCACCATGGTGAGGAGTCCGCTGCCCGTGAAGGTGCCTTCCCAGTTCTGGACGTCCTTGGGAATGTCGATGACCACGGGGCCGGGGCGACCGCTGCGCGCGATATGGAAAGCAGTGCGGACGGTGGCCTCAAGCTCGTCGGGATTCTTCACGAGGAAGACGTGCTTGGCGCAGGCACTCATGATGTTGAAAACCGGGGCTTCCTGAAAGGCATCGGTGCCCACGGCGGCCCGGGGGACCTGGCCGCAGATGACGATCATGGGGATGGAATCGGCCATGGCATCGCGGACGGGTGTGACGGTGTTGGTAGCGCCGGGGCCGGAGGTGACGAGGGTGATGCCCACCTTTCCGGTGACGCGGGAGTAACCGGCGGCCATGAAGCCCGCGCCCTGCTCGTTGGCGGGGACAATCAGCTTGATTTCCTGCTCGGGGTGGCTCTCGTTCCAACGGAAGACCGCATCGTAGGTCGGGAGGATGGCCCCGCCGCTGTAGCCAAAGATGGCGTCGATGCCTTCGTCTGCCAGCACCTGGATTACCATTTCCGCGCCTGTCATGGTTTTGCCCGCCACGGGGTGCTTCGTATCGGTTGCCATTGCCGTTGCCATCGTTCCAGTCTCCTTGATTGCGATTTATCGTGGCGCCCCTGAATAGGCACCGGGTTATGCATGCTTTTTCTGGCGCCCCTCGGGCAGATCACAAGAAAGGGCGCCGCGGCGAATATCCCGGCGGCGCCCTTTTGATTACGTACTTACATCCAGCCGGTGTGTTACTCGGCCTTTTCCGCTTCCGCCGCTGCGGCCGCTTCATTCTCGGCGTTGCGGGCGGCTTCGGCCTTGCTGACGGCGGCAAACATCTCGTGCGCCACGTCTGCCAGGCTGCGGCCCGCCTGCATCATGCTGTCCGGAACGGAACCCTGAATCACGGCACCCACATCCACAGAGCCGGAACCGGAAGAACCGTGTTCGGCCATGAGGTTGTTGTCCAGGTCACGCTGGGCTTCACGCACGCTCAGGCCGATCTTGCGATCCGCCGCGCTGATGCTGATAACCTTCGCCATGACCTTGTCGCCGATGTTCAGCACTTCTTCGGGCTTCTGCACGCGGTCGGAGGAAAGCTCGCTCACGTGAATCAGGCCTTCGATGCCGCTGTCCAGCTTGGCAAAGGCGCCGAAGCTCACGAGCTTGGCAATCTCCACTTCCACGATGCTGCCCATGGGCATCTTCTCGATCACGGCCAGCCAGGGGTCGGTCTCAAGCTGCTTCATGCCCACGCTGATCTTCTCGGAATCGGGGTCGATGCTGAGGATCTTGACGGTGACTTCCTGGCCCTTCTCCAGAATCTCGGAGGGGTGGGGAACCTTCTTGGTCCAGGAAATGTCGCTGACGTGAAGGAGGCCGTCGATGCCTTCTTCGATCTGCACGAACGCGCCGTAGTCAGTCAGGTTGCGCACCGTGCCGGTGACCGTGGAGTTGACCGGGTAACGTTCGGCCAACTGCTTCCAGGGGTTCGGCTGGGTCTGCTTGATACCCAGGGCGATCTTCTCGGAATCGGGATCGACGGTCAACACCATCACGTCCACTTCCGCGTCCAGCGCCAGGATTTCGTTGGGGTGGCGTACGCGGCGGGTCCAACTCATTTCGCTGACGTGGACCATGCCCTCGATGCCTTCTTCAAGCTGCACGAACGCGCCGTAGTCGGTCATGCTGACCACGCGGCCTCGAACAACCGTACCGACCGGGTAACGGTCCACAGCGGACTTCCAGGGGTTCTGGGTCTTCTGCTTCAGGCCGAGGCTGATGCGCTCGGACTGGGGGTCGAAACTCAGGACCATCACTTCGATGGCCTGGCCGACGGAAACAATCTGGCTCGGGTGCTTCACGCGGCCCCAACTCATGTCCGTCACGTGGAGCAGGCCGTCGATGCCGCCCACGTCCACAAACGCGCCGAAGTCCGTGATGTTCTTCACTTCGCCGCGGAGGACCTTGCCCACTTCTATCGTCTGGAGAAGCTTTTCCTTCTCGCCGGCGCGCTGCTCTTCGAGGAGCTTGCGGCGGCTCACCACCACATTGCGGCGGCGCTTGGTCAGCTTGATAATCTTCAGTTCCATGCGCTCGCCGAGGTAACGCTCGAGATCGCCCATCGGGCGGAACGTCAACTGGCTCGCGGGCATGAAGGCGTCGATACCGATATCAACCTTCAGGCCGCCCTTGACCCGGCGGACAATGGTGCCTTCGATAACGCCGTCGGCCTCATAGATCTCCTGGACTTTTTCCCAGTTCTTGATCCGGTCGGCCTTCATCTTCGAAAGCACGGGCAGGCCCGCTTCGTTCTCGGGGTCTTCGATATAGAAATCGAAAACGTCGCCCACAGCCAGCTTGTCCGGCTGCAGGAACTCGGAAGTCGCTACGATCCCCTCGCTCTTGTACCCGATGTCTACCAGCACGCGGTCATCGGCGATTTCCATCACCTTGCCCTGGACGACTTCACCTTCATTGAAATTCTTGACGGATTCGCCAAAGAGCGACTCCATCGTGGCGGCAGCTAATTCGGCCTGAAGCTCGGCATCAAGCTCGGTAAGCCCGTCAGCCATAATGGCTTCCATCAACTGCTGGTTGGATTCCCTAGTTTCGTAACTCATGAGAAAGTCTCATCTCCTTTGAAAAAAAGATTTACCGCACAAGACGGCATCTTGGTAGCCTAACAAACGGGGGCGGGAAGAGTCAAACCGGGGATCGACGCCGGGAACGCTGGAGCGTCGGAGCCATCCGACGGATCAGATCCGTCCAATCGGTCAGATCCATCCCATCGGTCCTCTCCCTCGCCCAGTTGTCACACGGCAGGGTGCATCCGGCGACCAATATGCTAAGATTTTATCCACGGCAAATTCGCCACAATTAAAGCGAAACGAAGAGGGTAGTGGGCATGGCTAAGATTCAGGTATTGGACAGGGAAGTCTCCATCCAGGCGCATAACGAGGCGGACTATATCAGCCTGACGGACATTGCGCGGTATAAGAACGCGGAGCACACGGACGATTTGATACGAAACTGGCTCCGAAACCGAAACACCATCGAGTTTCTGGGGATTTGGGAGCAATTGAACAACCCGGATTTTAAACCCGTCGAATTCGACGGGTTTAAAAAGCAGGCAGGGCTTAACAGCTTCACCTTGACCCCCAAACAATGGATCGACGGCACCGGCGCAATCGGAATCGTTTCCAAATCGGGCCGCTATGGCGGAACCTTCGCCCACAAGGACATCGCCTTCGAGTTCGCCTCGTGGATATCCGTCGAGTTCAAGCTGTACCTCATCAAGGAATTCCAGCGCCTCAAGGAGCAGGAACAGGCCCAGCTCGGCTGGGACATCAAGCGCAACCTGGCGAAGATCAACTATCGCATCCACACAGACGCCATCAAACAAAATCTGATCCCGCCCGAACTGACCGCGAAACAGGTGAGCCTGATCTACGCCACCGAGGCGGACGTGCTCAACATGGCGCTCTTCGGCCTCACCGCTAAAGAATGGCGGGCGGCGAATCCCGGCAACAAAGGCAATATCCGCGACGAAGCGAATATCTCCCAACTCATCTGCCTTTCCAATCTCGAAAACCTGAACGCGCTGTTCATCAAAGACGGCATGGCGCAAAGCGCACGCTTGGAAAAACTCAACCGGATCGCCATCGAGCAGATGAAATTGCTCATCGACGACGGGAATGTGAAACGCTTGAAGGGCAAAGCTTAGGGCACGTCACCCCGCCCCCAGCACCTTCGCGAAGCCCATCAGCGCCTCGTCCACGACCTCATCCGTATCGGCCATGCTCGTGTAGAGACGTCCGCCCGCGATGGTGATGATTCCTGCGGCGGCGTAGGCGGCGCTCATTTCTTCGGCGATCTTTTTGCGCGTCATTATGTTCATGAAGAACTCGGGATCGCTCAGATCGACCCGGAGCACGCCGTGGGTCTCCAGGTGGACGATGGACCCGATGTTGTAGACGAAGTAGGGTGTGTCCAGGGTGTCGAGGATGGCCTGTAGCCCGGCGCAGAGTCTGTCGCCCGCGCGTCCCGCCTTTGCGGGGGCGTCGGTTTCGGCCATGGCGAGGAGGGCGTGGTAACCCGCCGCGCAACTGATGGGACTGGCGGATAGCGTGCCGCCAACGATCGTGCGCTGCTGACCGGATCCGATGCCGGCGGTGAAGGTGTTCATGATGTCCCTTCGCCCCCCCACGCCGCCCGCGCCAGGGTAGCCGCCCGCCACGCATTTTCCGAAGACCGTCAGGTCGGGCTTCACGCCGAGATAGCCCTGGACGCCGCCGAGACCCAGGCGAAAGCCGCTCACGACTTCGTCAAAGATAAGCAGGGTGCCGAATTCGTCGCACAGGGCCCGCAGCTTCGCATTGAAGTCGCGATCCACGAGCCGCACACCGCTTTCGGAGCCGAGGGGCTCCACCAGGACCGCCGCCGTGCCACCCTGGCTTTGGTTGGCCGCCAGCAATTCACGGAGGCCATCGAGATCGTTGGGAAAGAATTCGTGGGTCAGGGTATTGCATTCCTCGGGGATGCCGGCCGCCTCAAAATTACCCGTGCCGGGGATGCGCGTGCCGTAGAGCAACTGATCGCTCCAGCCGTGGTAGCCGCCGCCCATTTTAATGACGTGGCGCTTGCCGGAGAAGTTGCGCGCTGCGCGGATGGCGGCCATGCAGGCCTCCGTGCCGCTGGCGAGCATGCGGAACAACTCGACGTTCGGCATGAACTCGTGGATGAGTTTCGCGAGCTTTACTTCGTAATCGTGGAAGAGGCCCGTGACCGGACTGCAATCGCGGATGACCTTCAGCACGGCCTCCTGCACGGCGGGATAGTTGCTCCCGAGCAAGGTCGCGCCGCCCGCCTGAAGGAAGTCGATGTAGCGATTACCGTCCTGGTCCCACAAGTACGCGCCTTCGGCTCTCGCGATGCTCAGGGGAAAGGGATGGTTGAACGCCAGGTTGTGCTGCACGCCGCCGGGGATGTACTGCACCGCCTCGTCATGGGCGCACTTGCTGCCCGCGCAATGGGTCTCGAACCACGCGTGGACTTCCGCCATCTTCTCCCGCGAAAGGGCGCGCGGATCCTGGGCAACAAGTTTGCGGGCTTTATCGGCAACCTCAGCGGCATCAGGCCACTGGAAAAAGCTTTGCGATACGGGAGACATGCAGTCCTCTTTTGTCTATGGATCGTATGGGAACAGTGAACCTGTCAGTACCATTGAGCTGATGCTGTAAACCGGGACCGGAGCGGCGATGCCAGCAGCAACACGGCTAACAACAGTAGATCGCCCAAATGACGGTGAATGTCTTCGCGGAGGCTCTTGGCACAGCCTCCTTCGCCTTCGCCTTCGCCTTCACCTTCGCCCTCGCCTTCGCCTTCACCTTCACCTTCACCTTCACCTTCACCTTCGCCTTCGCCTTCACCTTCACCTTCACCTTCACCTTCACCTTCACCTTCACCT
>JBIJDL010000467.1:0-5132 GCA_044344195.1 Candidatus Hydrogenedentales bacterium | reverse complement strand
TCATAGCGTCCTCCGCACATGTTGTAGAATATGAACAGATGCCTGTCAACATATTTTTCACCGCAAACGAGATTCGGAGTCAGACTCCTAGCCACACTGCCCTTGTACCTGACAAACGAATTCGAAATCTGGCGCTTGAATCTCTTCGGCGAGGAAATACTCGTTGCGCTGGCTGATTCCCATACAAAGCTGGACTTAGCCAGGTTAGCCAAACAACGGGAATCAATCCAGACGAGACTTGGCGCGACGGTTGTCCTCGTGCTTCCCCAAATCAGGTCCTATGAGCGGCGTCGATTAATTCAAAAGAGGGTTCCCTTCATTGTCCCCCACCGGCAGATGTACTTGCCCATGTTGCTGACGGACTTGAGGGAGACTTTTGCCCCGCGTATCGAGGGCGAAATAAAGACCATGAGCTGGGTAGCGCAGGTCGTTATGCTCCGACATCTGCTCTTCCACGATGTGACAGAATGCCCTCTCGCACGTATCGCCGAGATGCTCGGTTATACCCCCATGGCGATCTCGCAGGCCGTAGATGAACTGGTTTCCCTGGACCTCTGCGAGCGGATACGCCTCGGGCGTGAGAAAAGAATTCGTTTTCGCGCGACGTCGCCCGAACTCTGGCGAACGGCCCTTCCCCACCTGCGTAGCCCGGTCAAGAAGGCGCTGCTCGTGCATGAACTGGCTGGACGCATCAAGAAGTCGCCTCGTGCCGGGTTGACTGCGTTGTCAGACAGAACAAATATCGTATCGAATACGGTTCTTACGATAGCATGGAGTGAGGTTGAACTCCGCGAGGCAACGGCGGAGAAAGCACCCGAGATCGCAGAATTTGATGAAGATGCCAAGGCGATAATCGAGGTATGGGCCTATTCACCAAGGTCGCTGGCGACTGGCGCGACCGTGGACCCGTTGTCGCTGTTCCTTTGCCTTCGCGATGATCCCGACGAACGGATACAGGCCGCCCTTGAGCAACTTGTCGAGGAAATAGCATGATCCAGGGACTCGAACGCTTCCGCGACTACTTTGGTGCATACGGAGACAGCTTCGTGCTGATTGGTGGCGTCGCGGCCATGCAATGGCTGGAAGAAGCCGGGTTGAACCCCAGTCAGATAGAGCCTTCGAGAGTTCTGCAGATCCTCTCTGACGTGTTTCAGCCAGCCTGATATACACATCCGCTTGCTTTCCAAAAACTTCGGACGTCCGAAGTTCGTCCAGAAGTAAGTAGTGATAGCTAACCAATACGCGAGTTATCTGTCACATATAGGTGCTTGCCCGCGAAAGGATGTCGGGTGAAGTCTCTATGCGCTTTCACGAAATGGCATCGGCCATCCAGCATAAACGCCTCTGCGCCCTCGTGTGTTGCATTCTGTTCTTGGGTGCCCGAACACGACGGTCTACACCTCTTGATGATAGCGGAACGTATTCCCACCACTGAAATCGTCCACCACTACCTCCCCCATTCCCAATCCAAGATCTGCAAATGCGGCTGGCCTGCCCACTCGCTCCGCGCCCTCAAGCGGCACCCGCCCTTGCAACAAGAACTTCGGACGTCCGAAGTTTTGCTACCCTGCGACGCGGCGATGAGGGGGAGACTCAACCCTCAGAACGCGAGCACGACTACCCCACCTTAATACCGCCGCCGGGAGTGATTTCATCGCGCTGGTGAAATGCGGAGCACGACGGGAGATTCTGCGGGAGCCTCCCATCGAACCACCTCACCCACTTCGAATTCTCTTTGCAGGTCCGACTTCGGATACTCCTGTTCCACACGCAGCGAACCGCTGGCTTCAAGCCCGATGCCTTCCGCCGTCAGGGAGAACTCGCCACTTGCGGGTTCCGGGTTGGGATTGAACAGGAAGACCACGCCTCCGTCGCCCGTGATGTGGGCGGAACCGTCCACACGCCCCGCCGCAGGCCATCCCGGCAGGTCGTTTCTCACCTTGAGATATGCTTCGTTCTTGCGGCCCCAGTCGAGCCACCGCTGAATCTCGGCCCGGTCCTCCTCCGGAATCCCCGTCTTCGTCGGCATGTAATACAACTGGTTGGGCGAGGACGATATCGCGCTCAGGAGAATGTAATCCAGATTTCCGCGCGGCCAGTTCGGCGCGCTATCCTGCCCGGCGGCACGGCTGGGGAAAACCAGTGGCTGATCCAGATAGTGGGGAAAGAAATCGTGATGCACGCGTGCACGGGACCACGTTCGAATATGGTCCCCGGCCACAACGTTCAGCGGCTGGCCGGACAAGCCGGAAAGCGGAGACACCTCCTCGCCTGCTGTGCCGCTTTCCAGAAGTGTGAAACAGACGTCCACATTCTGCAGCGACCACACACCCAGATCCATGGGCGGGCGGCAGGTGAAAATGTACATTGACGGATGCGCCTCGCGCACGGCGGCGATCAGGCGTGCGAGCGCGCGCTGGCAGGCATAGTTCGAGTCGCCCGGAAGATGGTCGTGGGCATCAGAGGTGCAGTCCGCCGGCACAATAGAGGTAAACCACCCGCCATCGCCGAAGAAGCTCCCGTCTATGGCCCACGAGGGATAGAGGCCGGTGGACAATCCCTGGAGATTGATATCAATCAGCCAGTCGAGGAATTCCGTGTTGGCCAGGCAGTTGGCCGGATTACGGGACAGCAGGGGAGATTCTCCCTCTTTGGGCGCGCGGGTCATCAGCCAATCCGGCCTGTCCTGGCGAAGTGCCTTTCCCAGCTTGGACCATGGATGGCTGTTATTCATCGTCGGCCACATCGCAACGCCCACGGCGCGCGCTTGCGCATGCTCGAGAAACTGTCGGTTGAGGGGGCCAGGCGCAAAGGTGTCTCCCGCCTTGAGGTTGTGCAACTTCTCGGTCTCGCCGCCCCAGGGGTGGCTGTCCGACAACCAATCAATGCCGCAGGCAGCGAGGAAATCGAGCGACGCCATGTCTGCCTCGACTTCCGCCTGATCGGCATAGCCGTTCTGCCTCATTTCGCTGTGCCAGCCGCAGGCCATGGGCACGAAGCCGTGGCGCGGGGGCCCCAGTATCGTGGACGTCATGGCCACCATCGCCCTGGACTCTGACCATAGCGGTAACCCTTCCGCTACCTGATCGTTGGGCGACCGCTTGTACACGCCCACGTACACCGGTTCGCACGCGAAGCCCTGCCCGGCGCCCAACTTCATCGAGGGGGAATAGGCGAGTGTGAGCTGGTTGCCACGGGCGCTGGAAGCGTCGAATGGCTCCGCAACTCCGGCGAAGAAGCCGCCCTTGTCCGTGCGCCCGAAAAAGGTACGGGAGGGTTCGGTGCCTGCGGTCCGGCCGAACTTTGGATAGCGATATTCAACCACGTGGAGACCCGCATGGGAGATTGTCGGGTTGCTTATCACCACCCGCTTCACGCCCGCATCCTGAGCCGGAGTAAGAACGACCTTTTTTTCCATGAAATGATCGTCCGCGCGCAGGTGATAGGTGACATCAACCTCCACGGCATCGGTCGAATAGCGCACCTGGAAAAGCTCACCCGACAACTCTGCCGATGCGACACGGGCTTCAGAAGAATCGAAGCGAAACTCCACGGCTTCCACAATGACACGATCCCCGACAACCCCGTATGATTCGCCCGTGAGCTTGTTTTCCAGGGCAACAGGCGCGCCGGAAGTCGCGTCGAAAGTCAGGCCCAATTCGCTGTTTTCCAGTACGGCCAGTTCCTGCGCCCACGCAAGCTGCACCGGATACAGGCAAGACAAAAGCAGTGCGAGACTGAAAAGGCGAATCGGAGACATCGCGGAAATCCTTCAGCATGCGCGATCAGACAGGCCGGAACGCGCCGTCACGGAAAAGTATCAACCCGCAGAGACAAGCCAGCGGACACCCGAGGGCAATACCCGGCCATCCTAACAGAGTGGCGTCATCGCGCGCGATGGTTCCGATGAACGGGTCCGCATAACGTCGGATCAGCTTGTGCGGAACGTTTGATGATCTTCGATTGTGGATCGATTCAAGTAATTCCTTCGAGCTGATGGAAGGGGGACGCCTGATGCACGATGTCGGATCAGCGCGAGAAAAAAATAGTGCGCGGTAGTTGCAGCGTGGGGGAGAAGTGACTGGCGTTTGGTGTGGGGTGTTTGCACGTGCACCGAAAGCGGAGAGTTGCGGGCATTCCGCAAGCCAGAGTTTCGGACGTCCGAAGTTTTCGGATCGGCGTGGGGGAGAGGACGGTGCGAGGACGCTCCGATTTCCTGTGGGAGCCGTTGCTGGAATTCGAAGGGGGCCGGCGAAAGGCAAACTTCGGACGTCCGAAGTTTTCGGATCGGAGTGGGGGAGTACATGCCCGGCTTCCGGCGGGCGGTTCAAACGTACTCGCGGGTTGTGTGGATGGCTGTCATTCAGCGGCACAGGGGGATGGTGTGGTGGATCTCCATGGCGCAGGGCTTGTAGCTCAGTCCTCGGCACGGGCCCGGCTGCAATGCTGGGCGGACTTCGGACGTCCGAAGTTTTCTGATGAGAGTGGGGGAGATCAGCCGATCCGTTTTTCCCCGAGGTGGCGCCTGGCGTTCTTCAATGGTGGGCGTGTACAGGGCCCAAGTTGTGCATCAACTTCGCGACTTGGCGGTGGATTGTATCGCGTGTCGTTCGGATCATCGTCAGCAGGCCGAGTGCGTCTCTTGGCGAGGCCGGAAGTTTTGCCTGAGCCACGTCGAGGAATGTGAAAGGACGAAGCCGACGTTGGCGCATTTCCAACCGGTCAATCATCGGACGTGATGACTCTGTTCGAACATGTACTGCGGAGAGGATGTCAGCGGCAGAATCCTGCCGGATGACACAACGTGGTAAGGAAAAAGTGGGGGATCTTTACCATCCACCCAGCGTCTGATAATCTATCTTATGTTGTATTTATGGGGATAACTATCTAAAATAGACACAAACGCATCGCTTACGTCTTCGGTGTCACTTCGTGACGTTCCGCTTCGGTGGCTGCTCCTATCACTTTCCCTGGCGCCACAACGATCCGTGCTGCATTCTCACGAATCGTCGTGGCGGCAGCGTTGGTCGCCAACGCAAGCCGAGCGGCTCAAGGCCGCCTGCGTGTTGCTGCGGAGTTCTCTTGGGCCGCTGCGGATCATTCTCGGCGGACGTCCTGGCTTGGCCCCCAGG
>JBIJDL010000237.1:0-9292 GCA_044344195.1 Candidatus Hydrogenedentales bacterium | reverse complement strand
CTTTTTTCCCGTTTTCCCCTGTCGGTTTATTCGGGGGCACCCGCTGCGCGGTACTACCGGGCCCGGCCTCGTCAAGGACCTACCTGCGCAAAGCGCACGTTCCTCCTGGACTTCGTCATAACCCGTTCGTGGTGTGCACACCCGTTATAAACCTTCTCATAGGAGAAAACATCATGGAAAAGAACAGACCAGCACACGAAATCCGCATTGGCGCCGTCAAAGCGGTTATTTGGGCCAACCCGACCGACTCGGGCGTCTTCTACAACGTCAACCTGTCCCGGATCTACAAGGACGGGGATGACTGGAAAACGACCGACGGCTTTCGTCGCGATGATTTGCCCCTGGTGGCCAAGCTGGCGGACAAAGCCTTCGACTGGATTCTGAATCCGGCCGAGGTCGAAGAAACCGCTTAACAACCCTTGCCGGGCGGCCTCGCGCCGCTCGGCTTTTCTCGCGCCTTCGGGCGCTCTCGTGGACTTTCCCTGCTGGACCAGGGAAATTAATTTTGCTAAGGAGGAATCATGTACCCATACGAAAAAGAATATCGCAAACAACTCTTGAGAGATATCGTTGTTGGATTTGTTCTCGGGCTGCTGCTGGCCGTGCTCGCTGCGGTCTTTCAGATCATATAGGCCCGCACAATGCAAAAAGAGCCGCACCCGGGGGTGCGGCTCAAAACTCTGGAATCGATTTAACGGAGATACTGAATTAATCCGATACCGACCGAAAACCCGGCCATACTGGATATCAGCGTTAACACCAATCGATCCCACCAGAAGCCGAAGCCCCCGGAATTTCCGTGACCAAAGTAAATGATCACATGTTCTGCGCGTCTTGTACTCATATGCGTCTCCTTTTCTAGTTAATAAATCGTAATTGACTAACCGAAAAAGGCGAGGCGGAATACCAGCGCAGCTTGCCGTGTTTTTTCTCCTGGCAAGAAGGGAGTTAAAGAGACGGATTCAACTTTGTAACTGATTGTAGTGTACCACAAGGTCCCAGAATTCCAAGGGAAATTTTCCGGGTTGTCGCCGCGCGATTCGCGTGCTACCCAGGGCCCATGTCCCGATCCACGCCGAAGCCCCGACCCTCCAAAACTCACATTGCAGCAGCAACGCCAAGCCTGCCGCCGCTCCTGAAATGGCTGGGCGGCAAGCGCTGGCTCGTGCCCGATCTCGCCGCGCTCTATGCGGGCCACCGGCACCGCCGCCTGGTCGAGCCCTTCTGCGGCGGCCTGGCCGTTGCCCTGGGCCTGCGCCCCGAGCGGGCCCTGCTCAACGACGCCAACCCGCACCTCATCAATTTCTACACCTGGGTCCAGCGCGGTCTCCATATCACCCTCGACATGGCCAACGACGCGGCAACCTACTACCGCCATCGCGAACGCTTCAATGCGCTCATTGCCCGGGGCGACGTGCTCTCGCGCGAGGCGGCCTCCCTGTTCTACTACCTCAATCGCACCGGCTTCAACGGACTCTGCCGCTTCAACCGCAAGGGCGCGTTCAACGTTCCTTTCGGGCGCTATCGTGGCATTCGCTATGCCGACTCCTTCGAAGGCCACCAGCGCGAACTCGCGCCCTGGCGCTTCACCTCCGTCGACTTTGGCTACCTGCCTCTGGACGCCGACGATTTCATCTACGCCGATCCGCCCTACGACGCCGCCTTCACCCACTACGGCGCCGGCGGTTTCTCATGGGACGATCAGGTGCGCCTTGCCGAGTGGCTCGCGCTCCATCCCGGTCCCGTGGTCCTGTCGAACCACGACACCGATCGCGTGCGAAGCCTCTATCAAGAGCTCGGCTTCCGCATCGTGCTGCTCCACGCCCCAAGACGGATCAGCGCCAACGGCGACCGGACGCCTGCGCGGGAGCTGCTGGCGATGAGGAATCTTGATGGCCGCGGATGATCTGCGGTGCACCCGGAAAACTTCGCACGTCCGCACCCTTCTCCCGGCAACGCTGGAGCATTTCGAACCGGGTCTCGCGCTGTTGCCCGGCGATCTCGCGCTGGCCACGCTCGAGGAAGACTTCGCCGGCGCCTGGTGCCATGGATTGACGCGGGACGAGCGCGTTTTCGAGCGTTTTTGCCAGTGCGTCCGCGAGCGAGGCAAAGCCACGCCAGCACGGCGCAGGTATCCCAATCCAACAGCAAAGGGCCCGGAATCCAGCGGGATTCCGGGCCCGATTTTATGTTCTCTGTCTCGGGGAACTATACGCCGTTAAAGGGGCGGTTATAGCGGCCAAAGGTACGTGCGCTGTCCACGGATACCGGGAATTCCACGCTCGGGTAGCGCAGGTATTCTACGTGGCCGTCCATGTACAGCACGTTGGAACCGCCGGGAACGTGGTTGAAATCATTCGCGTTGGTCGACACGTGATCCCACATGATCGCCACCGAAGTCTGGGCCTGCGCGCTGCCCGCCGAATGGTTGATATCGGTGATCAGGAAGCGTTCGATCCCCTCCCTGAGGCGGAAGAGCGTGTTTCCCCCGCCGGCCTGGGTGCCGGCGAAAGTCGCGCTGACCTGGAAGTCCTCATCGCTCTGGTCGCCGTTGGTGACCACGTTTTCCTGCGCGAGCTCGCCCCAGGGCGTGTTGCCATTGATCTCCAATTCGGAAAAGCGACCGCCCACATCGCTGCCCACCATGCCCAACAACGGCCCCAGAATGTTGACGTCTTCCATGACCAGCCATCCAATGTAGTTGTAGGGTTCCTTAAGGAACTCACAGGGATCAACCACACCATTCTGATTGCCGGTGGAGGCGCCGTCGTAGCGGTCCACGGGAGAGCTGTACTTGGCCCACGACGGGCACCAGACCACGTTGGCGTCGGTCAGATAGTCGGGCATCACCTGCGTGCCATCAAAGATCGTGGCATCGCTCAAGGCACCATTGCAGTTGAACGTTTTGCGTCGGGGGAACTTCCCGCCTTCCGATTCGCCGACATACATCTTGAAGACAATCCCCATTTGCTTCAGATTGTTCTGGCACGAGGCGCGGCGGGCGGCTTCCCGTGCCCGGGCGAGTGCAGGGAGCAGGATGGCGGCGAGGATACCGATGATCGCGATAACGACCAACAGCTCAATCAGCGTAAAGCCTTTTCGTTTCATAGTAAAATCCTATCGAAAGGCACGGAAGTGCCTTGGGTGTATCTGGTTGATTCGAAGAGCCCGGCGCGCAACCGGGCGCGCCTAAGCGGATGCGGCGATGTCCTGTCCGGCCCGCGGCGGCGCCCGCGGCGAAGCGGTCCCCGCCGGATGCAATTGCTGCGAAACCTCGCCGGACCTGATATGGGCCACGGCAAGCGTTTCTGGGGTGCACGCATCGGGCGACCCGCTCTGCTCGGCAAGGGGCGCGAAGTCCATAAGAAGGCAGAGCAGGCACTGCCCCCCGGCGACGTGGCGCGACGTGTCCGCCGCCTGCAGGCTGGCGGGCACTTGCGGCGCATCGGACCGGAACTGGAAGGGCAGGTGAACCGCGTGGTGCTCGTCGCCCAGATGGTGCAGGGGAAGCACGCACGAGGGAAACAGCAGCAACACAACCGCAAAGACCCGGATGCCGCTTCTTCGCGCTGTCCAACGCATGCTGGAGCTGCTCAAACCTCGTGTGCTCATCGTGCTCCTTCGTTGGTGCTGCTGCGAGAGGAATGCTGAGACGCGGACCATAATTGAACCTGATAAGCCATTATCATATAGAATTGCGTTTTATTTGTCAATCGGTGCACGAATCAGGATCTCCGAGATTCATAAACTAACTGCAACACCGGTAGACTACTCGGTTCATTGACCTGATCGTGGGGTGGTGCACTTGGTGGATCTCGGCCCCCCATTCCGCTCCGAGCCGGCCACTGATTCCACTGGTATTCGACCACCTGGCCCTGCACGCGGAAGATTTCGTCCACGCCGATCCGCCCTACGCGCCGCCTTCAGCCAATATGGTGCGGAGGGCTTCAGCTGGGACGACCAAGTGCGCCTCGCCCATTGGCTCGTGCGCCATTCCGGCCCGGTGGTGCTGTCGAACCACGACACGGATCGTGTGCGAACCCTCTATCGGGACCTCGGCTTCCGCATCGTGCTGCTGCACGCTCCGGAAGCCGAACCCCCGCGCGCGAGCTGCTGGCGTTGAGGAATCTTGAGGGCTGCGGGTGATTGGCGAGCGCTTGGTGAACTTCGGACGTCCGAAGTTTCCACCGATACACCCTCGACAAAAATCGTGCAGGGTGGGAGATTCCAGGGCCTCTAGCAACCCTTCTGAGGTATCTCCATGAACCTGACGCCTGCTGGCATTCCGTAGCAAAGAGGTCCACCGCGAACGAGATGGCTTGCCCTTCGCAGCCCGCAGCCGCCCTGAGGAAAATTGCAGCCCGGCATCGAATATCCTCTCGATGTTCCCTGGAAGGATACTTGCTTATTTCATGCTGCATACCCTTTGTTCCGGCTTCATTGGGTACGAAGAAAGCCTGGTTTCCTGTATCCCATTTGTGCTACAATTGATCGAACAATGGAGATAAATTCATGAGCAAAAGCGCAATGGTCAGAGCCCGGATTGAACCCGAACTCAAGGAGGGCGCGGAAAAAATACTTGCGCGGATCGGCCTGAATGCCACACAGGCGATTTCCCTTTTCTACAAACAGGTTGAGTTGCATCAGGGTCTGCCGTTTGACGTCGCTATCCCCAGCGAAACGACTCAGCGCACCTTTGGAAAAACGGACGCCGGGCGCGATCTGGTGGTATGCAAAGACGCCGATGACCTGTTTAAGAATCTGGGCCTTTGACACGTGTTTATTCCCGTTTATACGCGTCAGTTTGAAAAGGATGTTAAACGTTGCCTGCGCCGCGGAAAGAATCCCGAAAAATTCAAAATCATCGCGCGGACCCTGCTCACCGGAGAGCCTCTGGACCCCATTCACCGCGACCACAAGCTTGTCGGAGATTGGCAGGGACGACGGGACTGCCACATCGAATCGGATTGGCTGCTCATTTACAAAATCGACGGCGAGAGCCTGATTTTTGAGCGGATGGGAACCCATTCCGATCTTTTCAAGTAACAGGCCGTCTTTTCCGAGGGGGGTGCTTGTTTGTTTCATGACGTCATCCAGCTTCCATGCGACATACAGCATCGCACCCTTCAGGACAAACTGATTCCGGTGTGGGCTCATAGCCAGTCGAGTCAGGAATCGCTCCACCGCATAGCGGAGAACAATCGCCTGAAAGTCCTCGCCCGTCGCCTTTGCCAAATTCAGGAGTCGTGCTCGAACCGAGGCACTCATGTTTTTATTGGACGGATCGCTCATTGGACCAGCATTTCGAGGTAGGGCTGAATGATTTTTTGTACACGGCAGACCTTCGCTGCCGCCCAGAGTTCGTCCATGGTGAATCGCTTCGCACGCCAGCCTTCGCGGAGCGCCTCGATGGCGACGTCCAGCCCGATCTTGTTTCGATACTTGAAGCAGTCGGCAATCGTTCTGGCCGGGTTGAAGAAGCGCACCGCCACGCCCTCGATCAGGTGTTCTTCTGCGCCGTACTCGAAGTGAGGCACCGTGCAGTAGACGAAACGGATGGCCTCATCACTCGGCGGCATCTTTCGGTCGCGGCGCATCATCCAGGTCTCGTGGGGCATCTGCGTACCGATGCCATGAAAGACGAGCGCGGAGACAAGACAAATCACACCGCCGGGATAGCGTCGAGTGGCTTCGACGAACGCGTGGCTCATGCTCGGTTCCCCATCCGGCAGTCCATAGAGTCCCCGCCCGGGCTGCACGAGCTTGCCGCGCTGAACCATACGGCGCAGCGTGGATCTCGGATCAAGCACGTCGCGAATGTCGCGCGCGCGAAAGACGGATTGCCGCCGTGCCGTCTTCATAATCTTGTCGGTGACGTGCTCCACAGGGGCGATACTCTCGGAGAATAAAGTAAACATTATTCTCCAACATGAGCCAGAGCGGCCACGTTTGTCAAGCGCCGGGAATGCCCATTCAGAACTTGGGACGTCCGAAGTTCTCGGTCCTTTCGCGTTACTTCGGAAACTGGCCTCGAAAGTCAGCCGAGCCCTTGGCATTTATCTTGCGTTTTTTTTGGATGCTTTACCCTTTCCAAGCAAGTGAGACCTGCCAGGGCGGGATTTGGGTACTCAGGTTCTCCTCCATGCGTCGTGTGGTGCCGCCATGGGTTGTGAACTGGTTGTCCAAACACAGGAGCAAAGAACTTATGAAGAGAGCAATCGCGCTGTTGCTGCTTGCCTCGATGGTGTTCGCGGAAGTCTATATCGCGACCCAGGCGGAACCCTCGGTGAACTACGCTGGCAGAGGCAAGAGCCCCCCGAGAAAGTAGCGTTATCGGCGTTGGAGATTTTCGGAGTTCAGGCTCCGGATCGAAGTCTTCGCGCGGCGTGAGCAAGTGAAAGAATTCCCTGAACGGGGCGTGGTTTCCACGCCCCGTTCTTGCTGTGTGTATGCAAGGCTCCGATTCATGGAAAGGTACGGGAGGGTAGCGCAAGAAAGGGAATCTTGATCCCTTGCCGCAGATGCTCCGCCGACGGGCGCGCATCGCCTCCCACGGCTTTTCTAATTTCTCGTCGGGGCCCAAAATGGAGAGAGTTTCCAAGGCTTTGTATTGGTGAGTTATGATGCCTATGTTGAAAAAATTATGACATTAAGGCATAATTAACTTGCCGGTGGATGAAATTCGGCTCCACGCCGCGTGGTGCGTTCCCGAGGGAGCGCATCCTATATCCACGGCTTTTTTCTATGCCTGCTCACCCGTATCCCACGCCATGGGTCGCCGTTGTCCGTACAAGACCCCGACCCGACCCTCCGCGATTTCGTCCAGGGAGTGTATCTCTCCAACTTGGGGCCAGAGATACTCCAGATAGCGCGACTCGCCCTTTTCGTAGTGCCGTTGCAGTGCCCAGAGGCAGTAATCCACCGCCTGCAGGCCCGCCCGTTCCGCCGGTTTGCTGCAATCGATTTCGAATCTCCCCGGCATGGGAAACCGGAAACTTCGCTGAAACTCTGCCCGGGCATTCTCCAGCGCGGTAAACAGGGCGGCCGTCCGATTCTTCTTCGACCGACGCGCGAAGCACACCTTCGCTATATCCGCCGTCCCGTGAAAATGCCGGAAGAGGTCACTTATCAGGCTATCGTACTGCTCGTCCTGATTGTAGCGGTAGCCCGGTTCCTGGGCATTGCGCACGTGGACGGCCTTCACCAGCGCTCTCTTGTCGCGCACCACCGCATAGAAGCGAAGGTCGGCCTCGCGCAGAAGTTTGAATACGGCCTGGCGCACTTCGGGAACATCGTCCTTTGCGTGAAACATGACCGAGGTCTTCTTCCACTCAGGCTGGAAAGAGGGCACCCGCTTGAAGTAAGGGTCCGCCAGCAATTCCGCCCGGAGCGCCTCCAGCTTGTCGCTCAGGCCGTCGGGATCGTTCACTTCGAGCTTCCCTACGATGAAACACTTTGAGCAGCCCTCCGTCCCCACGCGGACCCGGCCTTTCCCATCGAAAAGCACGGGGTCACCGGCCTCATCCACGAAATAATGGATGATGTCGAGGTCTTCGAATTCGCTCTCGCTTTCTCCAGCCATACTTGCGACCTTTCAACGGACTCAACACCCAGCAACGCGACCACCATTGTCAACGGTTCGTTGTCAACGTTCAACTGCAAAGATATGCGGTTCTCCAGCCCCTTGATGCAGATCTGGTGCCACCAGCAAGTCCCCGTGGAACTTCGGACGTCCGAAGTTTTGCCCCGGATGACCCCTCGACAAAGATCGCGCCGTGTGGGAGATTCTGGGCTCATTAGCAACCCTTCTGAGGTATCTCCATGAACCCAACACCCGCGCAGCTCGCTTACATCGCCACGATGCTTTTTCAACTTCACCTGGACCTGGCCGATGGCCTGCGCATGGCACGGGCTCGTCATTCACTGGAGAGTCTCTGGATGCTCCAGCCGGGTGAGGCTTTTCGCTTGATGCATGCCCTGGAGGAAGAGAAGCGCCACCGGGGCTTTCCTCAGCTTCACCTGAACTGACGAAGGCTACCAGCGCCCCAAATGGTTCGGGCCTGCGGCCCGGCCGTGTCTCTGGCGCACGGGCGGTGAACCGATCACCGCCCGCCCTGCGCGGGAACCCCGCTCCACCTCCAACATGGTCCGGGCCTTTGGCCCGGCAGTTTCTCTGGCGCACGGGCGGTGGACCGATCACCGCCCGCCCTGCGCGGGCACTCCACGCCACCCCAACATGGTCCGGGCCTGTGGCCCGGTAGTGTCTCTGGCGCACGCGGACGGTGGACCGATCACCGCCCGCTTTGCGCGGGAGGCCCCGCGCCGCCCCTCCTTGGTGCGGGCCTTCGGCCCGGCCGTGTTGCCGCTCGCGTCTCGCGATTCCCGACCTTCGGTCAGGACATCGCTCGATCGCTCGCACAGCCGATCACTTCAAGCCTGCGGCTTGGCGTGCGGCATCTGCGCCCCGCAACCCATCCCCGCCAAGACTGAGGACGCGCGCCTTGCGCGCGCAGTTTCGCTGGTTCGCCAGCTCGCGATTCCCCGCCTTTGGCAGGGACATCGCTCGCCCGCTCTCCCGGCCTGCGGCACCGGACCTCCGCTCGCGCCCCTCCCTCCGGTCCGGCGCCTCCGGCATGGCCCCGCCCCGGCCAACGCCACACCCGCCAGGACCCATCCCCACCGGCTGCGCGGGCGCGCAGCGGCCCTTTCCTCGGACGCACGCTGCGCGCGCGGCTGGTATACGGGTCGAACCCGGCTCGGATTTCCGCCGTGCGGAAGATCCTCATCCGAGTTCTCACCGAGCTCTCGGCATTCCCGACCCGTCGCCCTGGTCAGGAGATGCTGTCGACTCGGCCCCGACCCCGAGGCCTCGCTTATTCCGCGCCCGGAAGTCGCTCGGCCTCTTTCACTGGATGCCACGCCCTGGGAGCGAAGGTCGCGCCAGCGAAGCTGTCACGCCCCTCGCCCGTTCCCAGGCCGCCGCTCTTCCGGGCTCCTGAACGGAGCCTCCGCGCTGAACGCGCGGTCGTCGCCTCGCGCCTGGGCGCGAGGGCTCCCGGCCCTGAACGGGCCTTGCGCTCGCTGGGCCGCTCGCGCCTGCGCTGACCCCGCTGGGGCGGGGTGCAGCGCTGCGACGCCTCCCTGAACGTCCGGCGTCGCCGGGCTCCTGAACGGAGCCCCCGCGCTGAACGCGCGGTAGTCGCCTCGCGCCTGGGCGCGAGGGCTCCCGGCCCTGACCGGGCCTGCGCTCGCTGGGCCGCTCGCGCCTGCGCTGACCCCGCTGGGGCGGGGT
>JBIJDL010000558.1:0-4251 GCA_044344195.1 Candidatus Hydrogenedentales bacterium | reverse complement strand
GATCGTCCACGAACACTGTTCCGTTCCCTTCGATCCCCACACGGAAAAGGCCGTGTATTCGCTCGAGCCGTAAGCCAGATGCTTCCGGGCGACTTCCTCGTGTACCATGGGCCACACGACCACCCCAAGGAGCCGCCCTGTGAAATTCATGTGCCTTGCCTACGAAGAAGAAGCCATTTTTCACAAAATGTCCCAGGATGATTGGCACGCCCTCCGAGAAGAGACGCTGAGCTATGTCCAGTCCCTACAGGACAAAGGACATCTGATCAGCACCCATCCGCTTCAGAGCGCCACCACCGCCTCAACGGTGCGCATCCGCAACGGCATTCTCTCCGTCACCGACGGCCCCTTCCAGGAAACCAAAGAGCAAATCGGCGGCTTCTTCCTCATCGAGGCGAAGGACTTCGACGAAGCGGTGTCGCTGGCGGCGAAGTGGCCCTCCGCGCGGCTGGGGACGATTGAGGTGCGCCCGCTGGAAGAGGGGCTGAGCACGGAGACTCGCTACGGGACCGGGAGTGAATAAGGGAACGCAGTAGAAACGGGTGAGATTTTCAATACACAGGGGATCGATACGATGGTGTGGATCGCAGGGTTGGCTCTGGCCTATGCATGCTGGCGCGCGGCGCTGGCATGGGGTCTGTACCGCTTGGACCGCCGCGCGGTCGCTCGGGGGTGGCCTGACAATCTAGCGGCGTTGGACGCCTATTACCAGCTTCCCGACGGGCGGGAAAATGCCGCGCAGGAGATTCTCGCGGCGGGGGAGGCCTTGGATGACCTGCAACAGTCGGCGCGCCGGGAGCGGGTGCCGCGTCAGGATCCTCTCGATGGCTGGTTTGAGAAATTGGAAGCCCTGATGGCGCGCCACGAGGCGGGCGAAATCGAGGAGGACGTCTTTCAGCGGGAGCGGCAGACGCTGAACGAGGAGATGGACGCGCACTTGGAAAAAGGCAAGGCGCAATTGGAGGAAATGGAGAAAGAGCACGAGGCCCTCTCCGCGGCGCTCGCGGCGAATGATACGCAGGCATTTGATGAGATTCTCAAACGCGAAGAGACGCCTGTCGATTTTCTAAAGGACCCAATTCCCTCAGATTCTTCTGCCCTGTCCGAGGAATGGCGAGCTGGCATGTCGTTCGAACTTGCGAAGCACGAGCACATCATGCCCCGCTTCGAGCGGGCTGCCGCCATCGGCGCGGCGCGCTTTCCCATAGATTTCGCGAAGTGGTCGGACAGCAGTTCGGAGTTGATGGACGCCTTTGCGCCCTTGAAGACGGGCGCGCATTTGCTCGATCGCACAGCCGTCATGCACGCGGACGCGGGTAGGGAGGACGAAGCAACCTACGCCTTGGAAATGCTTTTTCGCCTCGCGCAGTCGATCGAAAATCAGCCCACGGTCATGTCCCAGCTCGTCTGGATGAGCATGATCTCGACCGCCGTAACGGGCATGGCCCTGGTCCTCGGACGGTGCCGTCTTGAAGGCGCGCATCTCGCGCGGCTCGACGCCTGTCTTGACCGTGCAAGCGCGCATGATCCCTTCGCCGTAGCCTTCTCGGGCGAACGTTGCATTCTCCGGCCAAGCTTCAAAGTGCGCGACGCGCGTCCGGAAGATATGGAGAAGGCCATCTGGGAGGGTATGTCGAAGAATATTGGCGGCGGGGAAGCGTCGGACGACGAGGACCTCGGCCTGGCTCCTTTGGACTTTCCGGGCGAACACGGTGCCGGGCACTGGCGGCTCATCTATGAAATCCCCTACAAGCTCGCGGGCCTCGAATCCCTCGATTGCCTGCTTTTCATGAGTGCCGTCGAAGCGTGCCTTGATGTGGCAAAGTCTTCATACGCGCAGAAGGCGAACTGGTGGCGCAAAAACAACTGGGCATCGCGCCAGGGTCCCGGATTTCTCCTGCTCAACTCCCGGACGATTATGGCGCACCCAATGTCTCTGTTGATGTCCATCCTCCTCCAAGACGTGAGGCAGGCTAATGCACGCACTGCCCTGGCCGTCGAGCGCTACCGCCTGGAGCGGGGCGCACTGCCCGGGTCGCTCGCCGAGTTGCCGGGTGAAGTGCCCACCGACATCTATAGCGGAGCCCCGCTCCGCTATCGTCGATTGGACAATGGCTACGTGGTATACAGCGTCGGTTTCGACGGCAAAGACGGCGGCGGCGAACCGGGAAACTGGCACCAGGGCGGCGATATCACATTTCATGTGGTATCGAATATCGGCGTCTAACTGCGAAATCGCGACGGCCCAAAGGGATGTTAAAGTATGGAGCGCCGGCGGCCCGCCGGCATGATGCGCGGCACGTGCATTACCCCGGAAACAGCGCCGCCAGAAATTCCGCCTCGGTGCCGTCGTAACGCGCCTCGGCCAGGAACTCAACGCCCTGCTGGTTGCCCCACGAATAGTTGATGATCAGCCTGCCCTCAAACTCGCAATAGTCAAAGTCGGAGTTGTTCACATTCTCCGCTTCGGCGATTTCCCTGCGCTGCGCCTCCGTGAGCTTCGGGTTGGCGATCTGCTTGTCCTCGTCGCCCCACATCAGCACCGTCTCGAAGGGGCTGAGTTCCCAGTGGATCAGGTCCTTCGACCGCACCACCCGCTGGGCGTAGCCGCCCTTCATCGATTCCAGGAAGAAATTGTAATAGTAGCCGTCGCGGTAGCGGAGGCAATGGGGCGCGGAGTAGCGGTCCTTCGCGTAATTGCACTCCGGCGGCAGGACCGTCCACGTCTTCAAATCCGTCGAGCGCGCGAAGAGGGCGGTAAAGCGCGCCCCAGCCAGTTCCTCCGGCTTGCCGATTTCAAACATGAGCACATAGCCCTGGTCATCGCGACAGAGGGAGGTGTTGAAGATGCCGTAGCCCGGCAGATTCAGCCCGTTCCACGATTCCCACGTCTTCAAATCGCGCGAGACAAAGATATCGATTTTTTCGCCGTTCCAGATGTTCACCGCCGTCACAATAGCGAGATCACCATCCACCGCCGCGCTGCCGAGATGATAGCCCTTCGCAAAGGACGGGGTGGCCTCGCCTGTCTCGTGATCAACGAAGCGCGAATAGGAATCTCCCGTGGTATTCGGCTTGTAGCCGGGGCGCACATATTCATAGCGATAGACCCGACCCTGAAAGACGACGGGCGTGGTTTCCACCAGATCCAGATCGATGGTCCCCAGCTTCACGATCTTCGGCGGCTCTGGCGCGGCCAGGGCCAGACCACTGGCCGACAAGGTGGCAAAGGCACTGACAGCGCCAAACTGGCGGCGGGTGAGGGTATGTGCGGACATGGGGAGTCTCCTTGAGTGCTTTCAGGGAAACTCTACAGGAAGGAAAAACACCTATCAACCTTTAAGCCGTTCTGCTATAGTGAGCTAAACTGGCGCTTCGGTCGTGGGCTTCAACCGATAAGGTCACAGGAAATGAGGCGGCATTACAAATTGCGTGCTACACGACTAACACCTGCGCGAGGGGCAACCTTGGCTGGCGAGAAAGCACGCGCGGGCGGGGAGAGTATGGCATGAACATTCCCACCCGAATTTCAATTCATTCCCGCAGGCGCACCGAGCACGGCGTTGCGGTGCTGTGTCTCGGGGTTGTCCTTGCCTCTTTTTGCGCAGTCGTTCTGCCTGATCTGCTCCAACGGGCCAACCAGGCCGACTCGCATTCCCGTCCGTTGGCCGCGAACCTTATGCCTTGGCTGGTCGGCACTCAAATATTCTTACATTTGTGTTGGGGCTATTCGAGATATTTGTGGGCGAGGGCCGCGGGCATCCTTTCGGTGCGAACTCGTGATTGCTGGTGGTTGAAAGTCATTCCTTGGTTTTGCCTGTACGCCATTGCGACTGTTGTCTTTTGGGATTTTTACCAGCCCATTTCACCTTTGTGGTTTGTACTGTGGATCCCGCCGACGGTGGCTCTTTTCTGCAGTCCGGGTGCTGGCAGTGCGGAAATGTATGATGGGGGAAGGCTCCAAGCCGCGCTCACTCCAGCTTGGCCAGCGGGCACCCCGGGAGCGGAGCCCCATGAAACCGGCAGTGTCGTTCGGGAACTTCAAATAATCGTCGTACGTAATATAACGGATATCGAGCTTATTCAGCTCCTGGCGACCTGCCTCGCCGTTAAGTCCTTTCGTGAGGTTCCCGAGGCAGGTTTCGCCGCGGTTCTCTGCGACGCGTACCCGCGACTCAAATCGGTGCCCCCCGGCTTCGTGCAAACGGAAATAGAAGAGACAGAATTTGAGGACATCGACCTTGTCATCAA
>JBIJDL010000107.1:0-14452 GCA_044344195.1 Candidatus Hydrogenedentales bacterium | reverse complement strand
TGAGAAAGGCCGGTAAGCGCGTTGAAGACGGCGGTCTTCCCCACGTTGGGGTTGCCCGCCAGAGCAAAGGTCTTGGCCATCAGCGGCTTTCGAGTTCGACCAGCGCTGCTTCGGATTTGCGCAGGGTCAGATGGAAGCCCCGCACGAAGATTTCCATCGGATCGCCGAGGGGCGCAAAGCGGAGGACTTCGATTTCGGCACCATCGCTGACGCCCATTTCCAGCAGGCGCTGCTGGATGTTGCCCATGCCCACCAGGTTGGCAACAACGCCTGTTTCTTTCGGCTTCAATTGATCTAGGGTACGCATGGATCCATCACCTGTCTCGGACTGGCCTGGTCCCGAAGGGGGCCGACCACCGTACTTTCGTAATATCGTTACACCATCATGAAACAAACACGCCACCCGGTGCCCGCGACGGTCACCCCACTACGCCCGTCTCGACGAGGCATTCGCCGGTGGCGCCGCAGATGGGGCACGCTTCCTTGCCGTGGGGGCCGCATCCGCCGTCGTAGGAAAACATGCGTTCGCGAACTTTTACTGCAAGCTCTTCTTCACTCAACAAGTACTTCATCAGCCATAGCATGCGCTGGCCTGTTTCCATGCTCATGAGATGTTCCATCTTGCAGGCATCCCCCAGCGCGGTATCTTTGCTCACGCCGAGCACCCGCTCGAAAAACTTGGAAAGAATCAGATAATTGTGCTCAACCAGATTGGCGATACGCTCGCCCTCCTCGGTCAGCAGGAGAAAACGATTGTGGTCTTCGCCGACCCAGCCGCGCTTCTTCAACTGAGCGAGCGCCATGCTGGCCGCACCCCGTGACACCTCCAGCGTCTCCGCCACATCCGTCGCTCGGGCATAGCCGTATTCCGTCCTCAGGCTGTCGATAGCCATGAGGTAGTGGGCCATGGAGTGCGAAAGGGGGTTATTTTCGAACTCCCGCCAGTGGCTTGCGTCGTTCATTTCTTTACCCATGTTGAAATGCTCCTTGTTCAGCAAGGTAAACTTTCATCGTGGGTGCATTCTACCATGGTTGCCACGCTGATCCAACCTTGGATCACCTGGGCGGCAGAACGTTGGCTTCGATAAGCTAAGTATACTACGATGACAAGCGGCTTGCCACAGGGAAGCTGTGTAGCAAAACTTTACCACGCGTTTGGAGTGGGTGTCAATGGTTAAGTATGTAGATCACATCAATATCGTCGTTTCCGATCTGGATCGATCGGTCCGTTTTTACACTGAACTCCTCGGCTTACGGGAAATCCGGCGCGCCAGGCTCACTGGGGACTGGATCGAAGCCATCGTGGGGCTGAAGGGGGTCGAGGCGGACGTGGCCTTCGTTCAGCCTCCGGGCGGGGGGCCGCGCATCGAGTTAATTCAATACCACGCGCCCCGGGGCGAGACGTTTCCCGCCCATTCCGAGCCGAACACCCATGGCCTCCGGCACATTGCCTTCCAGATCGAGGACATGGACGGTATGCGGATGCGCCTGGAAGCCGCCGGGGTCAGGTTCTTCGGCCCACCGGTCGCGGTGCCGGGTGGCGTCGTTGAACACGACGACGGCCGCAAGTCGTTGTGCTACTTCCTGGATCCGGATGGCGTGTTGCTGGAATTGGCCGCATACGTGTAACGATTGGCGATGGCGAGTGTGAAATAGCCTGGATATCGCGTGCTATAATCCTGTTTTGGCGGGTACGGGCCGGGCATGGCATGGCATGGCACCTCGGACGACCATACCGGACCCGATAGAAAAAGGAACCAATAAATGCGCATCGTTAAGCAAATAATTCTGGTGCTTGCCGTGGTAGCCGTAGCGGGTGGCATTGCCGGATGCAACACGGTCAAGGGCGCCGGTCAGGACCTCAAGCAGGGCGGCCAGGCCATCGAGAACGCGGCCGACCGGGCGGCGAGCTAGCGGGCCCATCTGGTATTTCTCCGCGTTGGCCAATACACGGCCCAATGGAGAACCGAACCAAGGGATGCCCGATGGGAAAGAATATCCGGGCCGCTTCAACGTAAGCGGGCGAATCGCCTTTATCGGCCACGGCGGTGCACACTGATTCCGCAACATCCGCGTCAAGTCACAGGAAGAACAGGCGAACTGAAAATGAAATCCGAGTCCGGTGGCACCTCGCGCCTCCCAAATCTTCTGGCCGTCACCGGCCTTTCCGCCATTCTGTCGGCGACCGCCTGGTCCTACTGGCAGGGCGGACTCATGGCTACGATGCTTGCCCCCCACATTTCGGCAGACACCAAGATCGTAGTCCTGCAGGAGTTCTTTCTCTCCTGGGGGCCGTGGGCGCCCCTGGCCTATATTCTCTTCGTCACGGCCGAAGTTGTGGTCGCCCCCCTGCCCGGCTTGATGCTCTACGCTCCGGGCGGAATTATCTTCGGCGGCTTCCTGGGCGGACTCTACTCCCTGGCGGGCAACCTTCTGGGCGCGGCCATGGCTTGCCAGGTCATGCGCCTCGTGGGAGAGCGGCTCTTCGGCGCGGGCATCCGACGGAATCTGGAGAAGCTGACACCGCTCCTGGAGAAGCGGGGAATCTGGGTCATATTCTTCCTGCGGGTCAATCCCTTCACCTCCTCCGATCTCGTCTCCTATGCGGCGGGACTAACCCCCATGCCGGTCTGGAAGGTGATTCTTGGTACGGCTCTTGGAATGGCTCCCTTGTGCTGGCTCCAGTCCTATCTGGCCGAGGGGCTCATGGAGGCTTTCCCCGCGCTGCTCTATCCCCTGCTTGCCGCATGCGGTATCTACACGCTGGCCGTCATCTGGGCCATACGCCAGATGAGCCGCAAGTCGGGAGACGGTGCAGCCGCTTGAGCGTCGATTGCGGGTTCGCCATCGTGTGCCCGCGCCGTAGCACTTGCACCCGCATCGCCTAACCCGTACTCTATGATTCAGTCATCGTAGAAATAGGAATAAGTCATAACGGCCTTCTGGACATTTCCTCCTGATTGCGGTATTCTTACTTTGCTAAGTCTTAGCGGGTCCGTAAACTATAATGCGGATTCCAATGGAGTAGTCATGTTGTCGAACCGTCCAAAGTTTCCTCTGAACGAACGCGATGCCGATGCGGGCATGGTAATCTCCCCCGATAATCGCTCCATGCAACGGGGGCGCCGTCGGGCCAGCCGGACCGAGGTCTGTCGGCCCTGTCTGGTGTGGGTACCTGAAGCTCCGGAAGCCCCCTTTGAAGGGGTGGTTCTGGATCTGAACCCCCGGGGTATGCGAATCCGGATGCTCTCGGCCTTTGACGAGGGTACTCGGCTTACGGTGCAATTAATGCGGGATGAGAATTTCCAGGTGCCCCTATCACAACCGCTGACTATCAACGTGGTTCGGGTCCTCGAAAGTCCGGATGGTTTCGTGGACCACGGCACCGTGCTGGAAGTGGCGAAAATCAAGAAGGCGGGAAACGTGCGCCCCGTGCGCGTTGCGAGGCCCAACTTCAATCTAGGAACTGCAAACCGTATGTTTACCGCGATGCGGCGCAACGACGGACACACCGGGAGGTAACGTGGCTGATCCAAAAATTCTAATCGTGGATGATGAACCCGATGTGGTTTCCCTCATTGAGCGTACCCTGACCAGCGACGGCTTTGAAGTGGTGAAGGCCTATGACGGAATCGGCGCGCTGGATCTCGTCAGCACCGAAAAACCTGACCTGGTGCTGCTCGACCTCATGATGCCCATGATGAGCGGTTACGAGGTCTGCCAGCAGATCAAGTCGAATCCGCAGACGCGGAATATCCCCGTGGTGTGCCTTTCGTCCGCCCATACGCCGGACGCCCGGGCGCACAGTTTGAAAGCCGGTGCGGTGGAACTGATCACCAAACCCTTCTTCCCCCAGGAACTGATCGCGCAGATCCGGCGCCACCTCCCCCAGCCCGCCGCGGAGGTCGCAGTTGAAGCGATCCCGCCAAAAGGCGTATGATCAGGGAACCGGGAGTTAAGTCCGGTTCCGCGAACGATGTGAAGTAGATACGGTGACCCTTGCAAACCGCATTACATTGGTCCGGCTGGTTCTGATTCCTGTGTTTTGCGCGGTGGTGTACTCGTATTCCCCCGCCCACCTCTGGGCGCGTCCCGCTGCCCTCGCAATCTATGGGGTCGCCGCACTGACGGATATATTGGACGGCTGGGTGGCACGACGCTTTAACCAGCGCACCCGCTTCGGCATGCGCCTGGACCCGCTGGCGGACAAACTCCTCATCAATCTGGGTTTTGTGTTTCTGGCGGCCAACGCGTCGTTCGAGCCGGGTGTTCCCCTCTGGTTTCCCATCCCCATCATGATTCGGGATATTATTGTGGTCGTGGGTGCCCTGCTGCTCAATTCGTATGTCGGCCCCGTGACCATTCATGTGAGAGTAATTGGTAAAGTGAGTACGTTATTTCTAAATGGCACCCTCTTTTTCGCGCTGCTGGGCGTGCCCTTTCTGCCGTGGCTCCTGTGGGCCGCGACGCTGCTGACCCTGGCTTCCTGCGCGCAATACATCCACGACGGCATACATCAGCTCAAGGCCGGCGGAGAGCAATCCCATGGCTAAACTGAAGAAACTGCCCCTGGTGGCGATATGCGGGCGGCCCAACGTGGGCAAGTCCACCCTGTTCAACCGCATCCTGGGCAAATCCCGGGCCATCGTGCATGATCAGGAGGGCATTACGCGGGATCGATTTTTCGGCAACGCGAAATGGCAGGACTACCGCTTCCGCCTGGTGGATACGGGCGGTATCATCGAGCATCCCGATGACAATATCACCCGGCAGATGCAGGAGCAGGTGGACGCGGCACTGAATGAAGCACGGGTCATCGTCTTTGTGGTGGACGGGCAGCATGCCCTCACCCGCGTGGACCGCGAAGTGCGCGACCGGCTCTTCAAATACAGCAAGCCGGTCCTGCTTGCCGTCAACAAGCTCGACAACGACGCAATGACGGAGGCCCACCGCTACGACTTTTATGAACTGGGCCTGGGCGACCCCTTCCCCATCTCTTCGGGACATGGCTTGGGTATCGATGCCCTGCGCGACGCCATTGTGGAGCACCTGCCCGTGCCGGAGCCCGTTGCGGTTCCCGAAGAAGGCGCGGAGGATGAAGATGGCGAACTCCTGGAAGCCGCCGACGACGAATCCTTCAACGAAAAGGACCCCCGCATCAAGGTGGCGATCGTCGGCAAGCCCAACGTGGGCAAGTCTTCCTTCGTCAATGCGATCCTGAACGAGAACCGCAGCATCGTGGACGACAAACCGGGCACGACGCGGGACGCTATCGACATTGACTTTGCGTGGAACGATAAGGACTATGTCCTCATCGACACGGCGGGCCTGCGCAAGAAAGCCGGCATCACGGCCAAGGTGGAGCACTACAGCGTAGCCCGCTCCCTGCGCGCCGTGCGCCGCGCGGACATCTGCCTGGTCATGATCGACGCGACCGAGGGCATGTCCGAGCAGGACAAGCGCATCATCGGCTATGCCCGCGAAAATGGCACGGCCATGGTCCTCGTCTGGACCAAGTGGGACCTTGTGGAAGACAAGGCCCGCCGCCAGAAGTCCATCGTGGAAGAGCTGGACCTGAAGATGGCCCAGATCCATTACGTTCCCAACGTGACCATTTCCAACGTCACGCGCCAGCGCCTCTTTACCGTGTTCGAATATATCGATCGGGTCTATGAGCAGACGCGCAAACGCATCTCGACGGCGGACATGAACAAGTTCATCGAAGAGATCAAAGTGCAGCACAAGCCGCCGTCACAAAAGGGCAAGCACGCCAAGATTCTTTACGCGACGCAGGTCAGCATCAAGCCGACGCTGGTGATCCTCTTTGTGAATCAGGTGCGCCTCTTCCACTTCAGCTACATGCGCTTCCTGGAAAACCAGTTGCGCGAGAAGTTCGGCTTCGAGGGCGTGCCCATCACGCTGGAGCTCCGCGAAGGAAAGTCCCGGGAATGAGCCTGGATCCCATGGCGATTGGCGCCCTGCTGCTGAGCTACGTGCTCGGCTCCATTCCCACGGGCCTCTGGCTCGGACTTTGGATCCGCAAGGTGGATATCCGCGAAGCGGGCAGCAAGAATATCGGCGCGACGAACACCATGCGCGTGCTGGGCAAGCCCCTCGGGGCCGCAGCCCTCACGGGGGACGTACTGAAGGGTCTCTTCCCGGTCATTTTCTTTGCGAAGTTGCACCCGGAGAGCATTCACCTTCCGCTGCTCTGTGGCGTCGCCGCGATCCTGGGCCATTCCTTCTCATTGTTTCTCAAATTTCGCGGCGGCAAGGGCGTAGCCACGAGCGCCGGGGTCTTTCTGGGCCTGGTCACCTGGCCCACGGTGCTCGCCGTTGCAATCTTTGCGGGAATCGTGGCCGCGACCCGCTACGTAAGTCTCGGCTCCATCTTCGCGTCGATTTCTCTGGCGATCTCGGTGTGGTTTGTCGAGACCTCGAACGTCGTCCGCGTCGTCGTGCTGCTCGTCGCCCTGCTCATCATCGTCAAGCACCGGGCCAACGTCCAACGGATACTCAAGGGTGAGGAAAACCGAGTCTGAAGACCGGCCCGGCCCCCCTTCCTTCACCAAGGGCGACTTCCGGGCAGCAATAGCGGCGGGCCTGCTCGCGCTGCTGGTCTACGGCTATACCCTCGCCCCCACCATAACCGGCGAAGACAGCGGCGAGCTTATCGGGGCGGCTTGGACCCTGGGCGTCCCCCACCCTCCCGGTTATCCGGTCTGGACCCTCCTCGCACACGCATTCACCTGGATCCCTTTCGGCAGCGTGGGCTGGCGCGTTAATCTCCTGTCGGCCGTCTGTGCGGCGGGTACCGTTTCGCTCCTCGTCCTCATCGGGATCTCAGTCACACGCAGCCGACTCGCCTCATTTACCGCCGCGCTGATCTTCGCGTTCTCCCGCGTCTTTTGGGAGCAGGCGATGATTGCGGAAGTCTACGCGCTCAACACCTTCTTCATGGCGCTGCTGCTGCTCATCGGCCTGCGCGGCTTTCGTGAGGAAAAGCCGGAATCGCTCTGGGCCTATGCGCTCCTGGCTGGCGTTGGCACGGGTGTGCACAACACGCTGATTCTTCTCGTTCCCTTTTGGGTCCTGCTTGCGTGGCATCAACTATCCCCGACCATGCGACGCTCCAGATCCATCTATGTCGGGTCCCTTGCCTTCTTTGCAGCGGGCCTGCTCGTGCACACGTACTTGCCCCTGGCCGCAAGGCACGATCCCGCCGTGAACTGGGGCAATCCTGACACCCTGGCGCGCTGGCTCGCCGTGCTGAGGCGGGACCAGTTCGCTTTCATGCTCGATCAGTACCCCCGCAGCCTGACGCGGTTTGGCGGACAGTGGGCCACCATGGGGATCTTCTGGTTTCGCGATTTCCTGGGACTGGGCGCGATCATCGGCCTCTGGGGCGGCGTGTTGCTCCTCCGGCGCAGCCGCTTTCTGGCCGTATTTCTTGGCATTTCGGCGCTGGCCACCGTGCTGTCCATCACCTGGATGCAGAACTTTGAGCAAAGCCGCGAATGGCTCTGGGTCATGCGGGTCTTCCTGTTGCCCGCAGAGCTGATCACGGCGATTGGGATTGCCTGTGCCCTGGCGTGGGGCGCGGAAAGTCGGCCCCGGCTTCGAGCCTTCGCCGCTGGGCTGGCGGGCGCCACGCTGCTCCTTTCGCTGGGCTTGCACAGCGTCCAGAGCAAGCGGGACTACACCTATGCCGAGGACTACGCCCGGAA
The DNA here is from genome assembly GCA_044344195.1 of Candidatus Hydrogenedentales bacterium. Taxonomy (GTDB): domain Bacteria; phylum Hydrogenedentota; class Hydrogenedentia; order Hydrogenedentales; family JAEUWI01; genus JAEUWI01. The sequence continues at coordinate 6,725 of JBIJDL010000107.1, read as the reverse complement.
TATCCTCGCCACCCTGCCCGCCAACGCCATTTACGTCCCCGGTGCCGATCACCAGGCCTTTCCCGTGATGTACCTTCAGGTGGTCGAAGGGCTCCGGCCCGATGTGACGCTGCTGCGGAAATATGGCTATTTCGACCTCGACAGCGTGCCGGGATTGGTCGAGGCCAATCCGGCAATATGGGGCGAGATTCCCCGACGCCGCTATGAACCGGAAATCCTCGGCTGGCTGCTTCAGCACACCGACCGTCCCATTGCCTTGAGCCGTCAGGTGCCGATTAAAGGATTCGACGCTGATTTCGCGCCCCTCGGGCTCCTGGTTCAGGCCCTGCGACCCGGCGAGTCCGCTGTGCCCGGAAAGACGCTGGAGCAACTGGAATGGCGCCTTCCGCTGCCGGAGCAGCCCGTGGCGGAGTACTCCCTGTCGCTGTTTCAATACGACGTGGCCTTCGCCAAAGCGCTGGAACACTTCTCCGCGGGCCAGGATCAGGAAGCACTGGCCGAAGTCGAGGCAGCGGCCACGTTTGGGCATCGCGAACCGGAGATACTGAACAACCTGGGCGTGCTTTGCGGCCGCTACGGCGCCTACGACACGGCGGAGGCTCTTTTCCGCGAGGTCCTGGAGGAGCATCCGGAGCACGAGTCGGCTAAGGCAAACCTGGCGCGTGTAGAGCGCAGGCGCGGAAACTGAGGCGGACCGGACCGATCAGACGGATCAGAACCCGTGGGTCCTACCCACGTCAACTGTCATTTGCTTGCGCCGTCTCCTCTCCGGCGGCTATGCTACATCCGATGAGTCTATCGCAGCCGGGGCCACGCCCCATACAGGAATTACCTCTCATGAACATCACCAAGTCCCGTCTATTCCCCCTGCTCACCCTTGGCCTTGTCCTCCTCCCCCTTGCGGCCTCCGCGCAGGACGCCGCCGTTGCCGAATCGTCGGTCAACGTCGTAGCCCTGTTGATCCGCTGGCTTCACATCTTCGGTGCGATATTCCTGATGGGCGGTGCCTTCTACATGCGCGCCGTGCTCATTCCGTCGGCGGCGGAAACGCTCGATGAGGACACACACGCGAGCCTGCGCGTCAGCATTCTGGGACGCTGGCGCAAGTGGATCATGATCCTGAGCCTGGTGTTGATTCTCTCCGGCTTTTACAACTTCTTTACCGTGGGTATCCCCGCGCATAAGGGCGAGCCCGCCTATCACATGCTTTTCGGTCTCAAGTTCCTCCTGGCGATTGCGGTCTTCGGCCTGGCTTCCATGCTGGCCGGTCGCAAGTCGATTTCGCTGAAGCTCCAGCAGAATTCCAAGTTGTGGCTGGGCGTGACGCTGGCCATGGGCGCGGCGGTTGTGATGATCGCTGGCTACATGAAGATGATGTAAGCCGGCCTTTGGGGACGGACACGCGCACACGATAGTATCGAGCGCGGGCAACCCTGATAGATCGCGTTAGACTCAATTGGGGATGGGTTCGCCAGTGCGCGTGCCTGTCCCAGGGGATGTGTGGCAGGCTTCGGATATCGTTCGCGTTTCGTTTTCAGCTACACAGGGGCAGCAGCGACAGCAGGGACATCAGTTTTTCGCAATACTGCCGTCCCTGTTGTCCCTGTCGTCCCTGAGACCACGAAGAAGGATTTCAATCCGTGATACGAGCCGTCTATCTGCTTTCGCTGGTCTGCGCTATTGCCATTGACGCACATGCAAACGCCGCCACCTTCCGTATCGCCACATTCCAGTCCGACGCTACCCCGCCCATCGGCGCGCCTTTGTGCGGCAGTGCGGAAAACAAGGCGAAAAGCGTTACCGACCCCTTGAGTGCGCGGGGCATCGTCTTCTTCCCCGACGGGGAGCAGCCCATCGTGATCTGCGCCGTGGACTGGGTGGGCATCGGCAACGGGGGCTATGAGGCCTGGCGCGACGCGCTGGCCACGGCCGCGAACACGCAAGCCGGCCGGGTCTCGGTCCATGTGCTGCATCAGCACGACGCCCCCATGTGTGATTTCTCGGCGGAGGCCCTGCTCGAAGCGCAGGGCATCGGCGGCGTAACGATGGATGTGGCCTATGCCCACACGGCCATCGCGAAGGCCGCCGAGGCCCTCGCCGCATCCCTTGACCAGGCCCAGCCCGTGACGCATATTGCGACGGGGGAAGGTATCGTGGAAAAGGTCGCGTCGAACCGGCGGGTGATGGGGATCGATGGCAAGGTGAAGGCGGTGCGCTGGACGGCGACGAAAGATCCCGCCGTCCGCGCGGAGCCTGTGGGCACGATCGATCCCTTCTGCAAATCGGTTTCTTTCTGGAATGAAGAGAAGGCTCTGGCGGTGCTGACCTGGTATGCCACCCACCCCCAGAGCCACTATGGCGAGGGCGAGGTGTCGGCGGACTTCGTGGGGATGGCCCGCGCCGCGCGGGAAGCGGCCCTGCCGGGCGTTCCCCACATCCACTTCAATGGGGCCGGAGGCAATCTGGGTGCGGGCAAGTGGAATGACGGTGCCCGGGAGAATCGTCCGGTGCTGGCCGGTCGCTTGGAAGCGGGCATGCGCAGGGCGTGGGAGAGCGCGAAACGGGTGCCGGCGGATGGCGAATTCGACTGGGGCGTCGTGCCGGTGGTGCTGCCGACCCGGAGCGAAATTACGGCAGAGGCTGAAGCAGCCACACTGGCTGCCACGGAAAAGTCACCGGGCGAACGTGCGGGCGCGGCCTGGAAGCTGGCCTGGCTCAACCGGGCCAACGAAAGCTCCCCAATCGCCCTCACACGCTTGCGCCTGGGCGACGTGCAGCTTCTGATGCTTCCGGGCGAGTTGTTTGTGGAATACCAGTTGGCTGCACAGGACATGGCCCCGGACGACTTCGTCTGCGTCGCGGCCTACGCGGACTACGGCCCCGGCTACATCGGCACCGCCTGCGCCTACAGCGAGGGCGGCTACGAAACCGAAGTCAATTCCGCCCACTGCGGCCCCGAAGTCGAGGCCGTGCTGATGGATGGAATCCGGAAGTTAATCGCACCGTAGCAAAATGTGACTATGACGACGAGGGACGGTCCCGTCGGCGCTATTTGTCCTTGCCGCCACTGAAGGCGGCGGTCAGCAGCGTGGTGAACGCGGCCAGCCAAATCTGGAAGAAAATGTAGCCGAAGGAATCGCTGGCTTTGGCAACGGAAATGGGACGCAGGTGTTTCATGGCGTTGTACTCCTTGATTGGTACGCATCCATTAGACGCCCCGGCATCGGCGGTATTCAATATTTCCCGTACACAAAAAAATCGCCGGAGACCACAGTCTCCGGCGATCTTTCATTGTGTTACCCTCAGCGCCAGACGGCGCGAATCGTTTTGGGGATGTCGGCGTTGTCGATGAAGGGCCCGCGCAGGGCGTCTTTGCCCTTCACTGCTTCGAGCAACTTTTCCGCGCCCTTACCCTTGGCGATGCAGGGCACCACCTGGTTGGTGTGGCCGCCGGTGTGGAACTTGTAGCCCGGTGTCTTGCCTATGCCATTGCTCACCAGCGGGGTCACCTTTTCGCCCGAGTCCGGACCGCTGAGGTAGCCTGTCTCGTGGTCGGCCGTGATGATGAGGAGGGTTTCGTCCCAACTGCTGTTGGCCGCCACCCAGGCCTCCACCGCCGCGATGGCCTTGTCGAAGTCCAACTGTTCTTCGATCAGGCGCCCGATGACATTGCCATGGCCCGCCCAATCGATGGCGCCGCCTTCGGCCATGATGAAGAAGCCATCGGGATCCTTGGAGAGTACGTTCAGCGCGCCCTCGATCATGAGGGCTAGATCCGGAACCGTGGCGGTTGATGGTTTGGCGTAGGGCAACTCGGCCTTCTTGTCTTCGTCGCTTCCGCGATTGCCCTGCAGCGTGGTGGCCACGGGGGCGATGCCCAGCACCCGGGCGGGCGCGTCGGTCCCCTTGAGTGCGTTGAATTCGTCGAGGGAGTCCACAAGTTTCCAGGGGTCGGCTGTTCCGTCGCCATTCGCATCGCCGCCAGCGGTACCGCCGACCACGTCGCGCCAGAGGGCCTCGCCGCCGATGCGCTTATAATCGCCTTCAGTCTTGAAGGGATCATCGCCCAGGCCACCGATCGGCGCGCCGTCGTCATCGAACCAGGGATGCCCGGCCCCCATGAGTACGTCGAGTGAGCTGTTGCGAATCATGTCCTCGGCCAGTATGTCGACATCATTGCGGCTGGGGTGGTGGGTGGTGAAACCGGCGGGGGTGGCATGGCTGATGTAGACCGTGGAAAGCACGCCCGTGGCCTTGCCCATGGCTTCCGCGTCTTCATAGAGATGGCGCAGGGGCTGCTCGTTCACATCCACGCCGATGGCCTTGTTGGCGGTCTTCACGCCGCTGGACAGCGTCGTGGCGCCCGCCGCCGAATCGGTGGAATCTTTGAGGACATAGGAAAAATCCGCTGCGGCCTTGTCCGGGTCGAAGCCCTTCCCGCTGGCGGAAAAGGTCGTGCAGGCCAGGACCTGATAATCCCAGTAGGGCTGGCCCTGAAGCTCGCCGTAGGCATAGAGGCTGGCGGCCTCCATCTGGGCAAAGCCCATACCATCCCCGATCATGAGGATAATGTTTTTCGGCCCCGTGTTGTCCTGGGCCGTGGCCATGCCGCACAGGGCAAGTCCCGCGCCGGCGACGGCACCGAGCAATTGGGTTTTCATCAGCAAATCTCCTTTTCGATTGCACGTATATATTCTTCCAGGGTCTTTCCTGGTTCAGTGGCAAAATTCTCTTCCGTCAGCACCACCGCCTCCATCCGGTCTACGCGAAAGTTCCGGAAAGCCCGACGCAGCTCGCACCACGCGGCGAAGGACCACATGCTCCCCCAGAAAAAGAGGCCGAGCGGCCGGACGAGACGGTGGGCGAACTCGCCATCGGCACGGGTGTAATTAAACTGAAGTTTTCGCTGGAGACCTATCCCCTCACGGACCAGCCCCATCTTTTCCCGCAGCGTCGGGCAGATGTGAAAGCCCGGCACCTGCATGAGCTGGCTGTCCAGATCGTCCAGCAGGGACCGTTCGGCCACGGCGCGCACTTTGTCCAGCACGCCCCGGGCGGCCCGCTCCAAGGCGGGGTCGCCCCAGGCTTGGACCATGCGGGCCCCGAGGAGGAGCGCCTGGGCCTCTTCGTTGGTAAACATGAGCGGGGGCAATTGAAAATCGCGGCGCAGGATGTAACCCACGCCCGCCTCACCCTCCACGGGCACCCCCGAAAGGATGAGGGATTGTATGTCGCGGTAAATCGTCCGCTCGGAAACGTCCAGCTCTGCGGCCAGTTCTCGGGCTGTAACGGTCCGGGAACGTCGTAGGAGCACGACCAATTGGAAGAGGCGTTCCGCCTTGTACATAGTTGCCTCGGGGAGGATTGGAGGACCGCATGTTCAGGTCCCGCTTTACGACCCGCCGGACGCGGACTAAGGTTTCAGTTCGAGTTTTTATATTGCTCTCATCAACGCTGGTATTTGAACCGCAGCGTGGCACACCGCCAGGCATTTGAACTTCGAAATCCTGGAAAAAAGAACATTACCACGAAGGCCGCGAAGCGCACGAAGAAAAAGTGTTCACGGCGTTGCCCGCTCGATGCGTCTTCGCCCGGATTGCAGGGAGAATTCATGGTGGCAAAACGCTTCCTTCCATCATCCTCCCTCGTGTTCTTCGTACTACTATCCGTCAACATCTTGCTTTTTCGGCAAGTTAGTTTTCTTCTGCCAGTCGCAAGTCACTTCGAAAAAGCAACTTAACGTGCAAAGTAGCGGATGAGCTATTTTCTGTATTCTTGCCTGCTCAACGAATGAAAAGCTGACCACGAAGTGCACGAAGGCACGGAGAAGACAAATGAGAGAAGGAAAATGGGAGAGACCTGGTCTTCGAACGTAAGCGCACCGTGACTCGGTACTGGCACCTTTACACTCCTCTTTTTCTCCGCGCCTCCGTGTCTCCGTGGTCAAAACATTCTGGTTGCGGCCAACGGCTGTTCCGTGGCCTCGTGGTGAAAGATTTGGCTCCGGCGCAAGGCCGCGGCACCTATTCCGCAGACGCATTCCACGTGCCATCGGCATCCAGAAAAAGTCGACGTTTCGTGTGGGGATATTGTATTTCCAGCCAGGGCGGCGCGGGTTCGTCCGCAGATTCTTTACGGGTAAAAATGTAGACCCGGTTTGCGCCATCGATCTCATTCGCGTCATTGCGCATGACCCTTCCCTCGGGATCTTTGAGCATTACGGGAATGGCTGCCTCGAAGGCGTCCCAGGGCGGTTCGAGCGCCATGGTCAAGCGAACTTCGCCGGGCTTGACGGACAAGGAAATCGGTCGGCCATGCCACCGGGAGACGGGCCGCGCGCCGATTTCCTTGATGTCTTCCTGATAGCCGTTCCAAGCGGGCTGACTTGCCTGGCAACGCTTCACCAGTTCCGCATCGCTCAGATCTGTTGAGGTGACCTTGGCCACCACGGCCACCAGCACCAGAAAAAGCAGGGCGGCAATGAGGACGACTATTCGCATGGGCAATCCGGGTATCAGCGGTCGCTGCGGCGTCGGTCAACGAACACCATGCTGCTGCCTTCCTTCGGATGGGCCATCTGGCGCACTTGGGCGAGTACCTCAAACATTTTCTTGGCGCTCTTGAAGTAGCGGTACTGGGTGTGGGCCACCCCGACCGAAAGAGCCATCAGTTTGCAGCGAACTTCGTTGCCCTGACGGTCCACCGCCTTGATGTAGCCCTTCTGG
>JBIJDL010000557.1:0-4271 GCA_044344195.1 Candidatus Hydrogenedentales bacterium | reverse complement strand
TTCACCTTCACCTTCACCTTCACCTTCACCTTCACCTTCACCTTCGCCTTCGCCTTCGCCTTCGCCTTCGCCTTCGCCTTCGCCTTCACCTTCGCCTTCTCCTTCTCCTTCTCCTTCTCCTTCTCCTTCTCCTTCTCCTTCGCCTTCACCTTCACCTTCAGCACCAAGAGGCAACTCAACAAGACTAGAGCCGCGGTCAAACGATACCGCCAGCCCCGACTCCGTTGTTACATAGAGCATTTTCGGATTATAAGCATCGCGGCGCACCACGCCATCATCAGGAACAGGCTCCAATACTCCACCCCGTGGCATGGCTTCCCACGTGCCTTCATCGCCCTTGAAAATACTGGCCGTAGCACCGAAATAAACCTCGTAGGCTTCCGGCACACCGCTCCATTCAATGGTGCGCCCCGCCTCGCCTGAAATCCCGGTATCCACCACCGTCCATCCTTCGCCATCGTCTCCATCGGTAAAGGCGACCACCTTGGTGGGACGTTCCCCGCCCGTTTGCCCTCCCAGAAACATGCGCCCATCGGGGCCAATGCCAAAGGCGCTCCACGTGGTCACGTCCACTGCGGACGGCAGCGCGATGGGTTCAAAGGTGGTGATGGCCGTGAAGCTGGCCAGCGGCACGGAAGATCGAAAGATCTGACGGTCGATATCGTAGAAATAAACATGCTTGTTCGCCGGATTACCCGCAGTCAAATAGGGGCCCGTCCCGAAGAGCATCGCCGGAGAAACCGGCCCGTCCGCGTAGAAGCCCGTAACCCGGTCAATCTGGCCGAAGTGTACGGCGTTGCCCTCTGTAAACACGAGGGTGCGGTCCTGCACCAGGATGCGGCCCCCAACGGCGCCACTGCTGTATTGCCGCAGACTGCCCGGCGCCAGCGTGCCCCCCCAGAGTCCCGTGGCGTGGGCAAAAAAATACGCGCCAGACACGTTGTCCACCGCGAAGGAGTCGATAGCGCCAAAGCCTGCGTCGGCACCCAGATCGGACACGGCTTCGAAGGGACCGATAGCCGGTGGGTCGAGGGTATGGTCCACCCGGGCGTACACCAGGGAATCGGGTCCCGTGGTAGCAGCAAAGGCATAGTAGGCTTCGTATCCCTCGGCGATTTGCGCCATGCTCTCCAGCGCCATGGACTCGACCCAAGTGACCCGCCCAGCCTGCACAGCACTGGAAAAGTGCTCAATACCCTGCGAGCCCGCGCAGAAAGAGAGCAACACACCGCACATCGCGGCGGAAAATTGGAGGGTACTGCTTGCCTTGCCCATGAACTCCGTGTCTTCTTTTTATGAGGTCCGGAAGGCCTGAAAGGCCCGCTGACCAACGATTCGATAACGCACACCACGGAAAGTGTACATCGGGCAAGGCTGTATGTCCATTCTGCCAGGGGCCCCACATCACTCGCCAATCGGCAACAGTCCACCCTACTCCGCGGGATACAACCACACCTCGGCTACCTGGCAGCCTCGTCCCTCGACAAGGTCCCATTGCAATTCCAGCATCCCGTCACTCGTGGCCTCCCGGGGTATGGCGTATTCCTGCGGTGCAATAGGGTCGGACTGGGACACCGGACCATGGATTTCATGGGTGCCGTCCGCCCGGAGCGTCATGGTGGCCTTGAAGCGCCCGGCATAGACGACCCGCAGGGTATAGGCCTTCCCCGGATCGAGGCCTTCATAGTGCATTTTCAACGGCGCACCAAAGAGCGTCTGGGCCTGATCCGCCCACGACATGCGCCAGCCTTCCGCGGGCCGCATGAACTCCACCATCGCCGTGGAGACACCACCGGGATCCTGCGCGCTGGTCTTGTCCACCACGAGGTGAGGCTGCCGGCCCACGCGCCCGAGGTCGTCGTAGAAGCCCCCCGCCGGGTTCTGATCCCAGTCGCATAATTCGAGGATACGACTTCGGGCCGCCGCCTCATCCAGACGGCCATCCTTCAATGAAGCAGCCACCTTCTCCAGTTCTGCCTCCCACCAGTCGCGATTGTTCAACGGCGTGTCGAGAAATTCCAGAATCGCGCCGCGCTCCGGGTTCATGGCGTGAAAGCGCTTCACATCGAGCTGAATACCAATGAGCTTGAACAGCGCCGGACCAAACTTGTCCAGCTCCTTTCGCAGCGGTGCGAGATCGGGGTGTTTGCCCGAATGGCGGAAGGAGTTCTGTGCGGCTTTGATGGCTGCGGGCAAATCCCCCACAAGGTCGGCGCGGAGGGTGGCAACGGCTGCCTCTTCCCCCGCTTTTTCCGCTGCCGCGCGCTTCTGGACATAGTCGTCGTACAACGCGCGGAGATAAATCATCTGGAAACGCCAGTTGTGCTTAAGATCATTGCCGCCCTCCGCAGCCATCGCCCGCCAGAGCGCGGCTGTGGGCGCAATGGAGGTGTTGTCCGCGATCGGCCCGAACCAGTTATCCTCCAGCGCCATCAATCCCTTTGCAACCGTCTCGCCGTGCTTCCCGCCGATGAAATAACGGCCATACTCCGCAAGCACGTCGGCGGGATCGGCGTCTGGATTCCAGCCATACTGGCTCCACAGCATCTTGTTCACATCGTCGTGGACCCCTTCGGAGTAGGCTACGAATCCGTCCGCAAATGGCATGAACAGATTGTGGATCTGCTTCATGGCCACGGGCCGGGCATTGAAGGATTCGCGCCCCAGGGTCTGGGCGAAGGCCGGATCCCATTCGGGAACGGGATATTGACAGCGGACGCTGTGGGTAATATCCGGGTAACGCCGGATGGGATACTGCGCGGGGGTGCGCTCGCGCATCTCCTGGATGCTGATTTTGGCCCAGGGGCCAAAGGCCGCGCCCGCGAACCACTCCGGCCGTCGCTCCTGGAGATAGGCAAAGAAGGTGTCGTTCTCTTCGGGCTCGAAGCCCTGATTGGATACCCAGAATCGCACACCGGGGTGGGGGCCTTGGAGCGCCGGGGCGGATTCGGCCAGCCAGTTCATCAACAGGCCCGGCTCGTTGCTGCCGGGATCGCCCCCGGCTACAAACACCTGATCCACATGGGGCATGGCAGTGAAGAGGCGCGCCCAGGCTGCTCGGGTTTCGCCCCCCAGCGCGGTGTCCGTCAGATCCTGTTGGACCGACATCCAGAGCCAGACTTCCAGCCCGTAGGAATGGATCAACTCCGACAGCGCAATGTTTCTATCCCACATGGTCGAGTCCATGTGAACGCTCTCCCGTGCCTTCGGGTTGATCGTGGGAGACAACTCAATCGCGTTGGTGCCAAACACAATCAGGTCGCGGATGTACTGATCGAAGGCATCCATATCCCAGGCATCGATGGTGTTGTTCATGTTGCCATAGCCCATCTGGTGGCCGCGCAGGGGGACCACCGGCGCGCTGGCGACGGGCGCTATCACGGGCAGCGCAGGGTCGACCGCGCTGAAGTCGATGGAACGCAACACGTGGGCCGCGGCAAAGAGCACACCGCGTTGGTCAACGCCGAGGCAGAAGACCCGGGGAACACCGGCGCCCGTTTCCGTCCAGATAGCGTAGCCCTCGGGACGTTCCGGCAGCGCGAGGTTCGTCGGCAACGCAGCAGCCAGGTCCGGGCTGGATTCGGGGGTACCGAGGAGAATTGCGGGAACCCCCGGTGTCACCATGCTGGTGCGCATCAGGGAAAGAGCCGGCATCCGCGCTGCGAGTTCCTTCTCGAGCAACGTTGATGCCCCGGCCACCACTTCGGAACCAGTCGAAGGCACAACGAGCTCCCACAGCCGGGCCGACTCGGTCCAAGCCTGCTGGAGGCCCAACAGAATAAGGAGGATGAATACGCGGGGGATCAAATGAGAGATGGATCGGTACATAGTAAGATTCCCAGGACAGTCTTAGCGCAGCCGATGGCCGCAATCAAAAGAACTGAACCGCAAATTTACGCAGATTAGCGCAAATTTCATTCAGGTCGTAAAAAGTCGTTTGTGCTTGCAGTGTACCTTGCTTTGGTCATACTGATTTTAATTTGTGTAAGATTTTAGCTGACTGAAGTAGTCATAAATGTTGGATTCAGTCTATCGTCTGACGAAGAATACCTCGAAGTTGTATCGTGACTTCAAATAAAACCGTGCGCCAACGTGGCTTAGCCTTCCTAATCCAAATCGACTTCAAAAGGCATCAGATTGCTGGGAAACCCAAGGCAACTGGGAACCACACGATTTGGCAAGCGATCCAACGATATCAGTGAGGGCGCTTCATTCGGCTAAAGTATTACGGAATCGTTAGTCCGGTGTCGAGAATTGGCCCAAAAATGGCG
>JBIJDL010000555.1:0-4303 GCA_044344195.1 Candidatus Hydrogenedentales bacterium | reverse complement strand
GAAAAGGCATTTTCTGAAGGATGAATGATGGAGGATGACACTGGTGACTGGAGGCGGGACTGTCAACTGTCAACTATCTCCGGACTGGACTTTTTCGACGTTTCCGTGTAGCCTCAAGGCATGGCACTGATCGGACTCCACATAAACGACCCGGCCAACCGCCTGACGCTAAAGGCCATGCTGGAATTGGAGGGGCACCGGATCCTGGAAGGTGACGTGGGCACACCGCTGCTCATCACCGACGACTTGGACCGTGCGCCGGACCGTGTCTCGGAAACGACCACGGTACTAGTGCTCTGCACCTCGGACGAAGTCGGGCGCGCTGTGGACGCCATGAAAAAGGGCGTCTATGGATATATCTTCCTCCCCTTCCAGCCGGGTGAAGCCGGTCTCATGGTACAACGCGCCTTGGGGGCCGCCACCTCGGAATCGAGCCCGGCCCGATCCCCCGAAAGTCCGCTGCGCCGCCTCGAAGATGTGGAATCGGACTATATTCTGGGCGTGCTGCGGCGATGCAAGAACAACCAGGCCCGGGCGGCCCGCGTGCTGGGCATCGGGCGCAATACCCTCTGGCGCAAGCTGCGCAAGATCGAGACCATCCGGAAGATGGCTGGTCAGGACCCCCTCGAGTAGGCCCACGCCGTGAGAGGCCGGGCGTGTAGAGAATTCATGACACGATGTCGCGTTCCGTCGAGCCCCCTTGTGCCACACGATCTCGCCGTAAGGCGAGTTCGAGTGCGCTGAAGGAAGGCAGCCAAGGTCATGAACCCCACGTTAAGCGGTCCTTTTTTCACGTCAATCCCGTCCACCAAGTGTCAAAAGGGCGGAGCGAGTCCTGATTTAATGGCCTGCCGTGGGCGAGGCTCAGGGCACTCGAACGCGCCTTTGGCGAGATCGTGTGGCACGCGTCGATTCCAAGGCATCACTTGGTCTCTATGGGAAAGCGCAAACTCTATATCATGATCAGCCTCGTCACCCGGCTCTGCTATACTTTTGACAGTATCAACCAGGGAAACACCTCTATGACCAAACTCGGCTGGCACAGCCTCGGCACCGCCTTCGACTGCACCTGCGGCGAACACCATGAACTCCCCATTGAACGCTGCACCATCGGCGAAAGCGCCGCCCGGGATCTCGCCGACTTCGCCAAAGCCCGCTGCGGCCACCGCGGCCTTATCGTAAGCGATGAAAACACCCTGGAAGCCGCTGAAGGCCGTGTCCACGAGGCGCTCCACGACGCGGGCATCCTATTCGACGAAAAAACCTATGGCGCACAGCCCTTCGAAGCTACACAGGAACAGGCCGATATCGTAGCCGCGCGGGGACGGAACGCGGACTTCTACGTGGCCATCGGCGCGGGTACCCTGTGCGACCTCGCAAAAGACGCCGCCAATAAGCAGAAGAAGCCGGTGCTCCTATACCCCACCGCTGCATCGATGAACGGCTACACCTCCGCCATCGTGGCGCTTAAAGTAAAGGGCCTGAAACGCACCCTGCCCTGCAAGCCCGCCCTGGGCGTCTTCGCCGATCCCGCCGTGGTCGCCACCGCCCCCCAACGTATGGCCGCAGCCGGCGTGGCCGACTTCCTCTCCAAGTGCTCCTCCGCCGCCGACTGGCGCGCGGCCCATCTCCTTCGCGGCGGCTATTACTGCGATCGACCTCGCGAATTTAACGACGGTATTCAGGAACGTATCTTTCAGCAGGCCCAGGCCATCGGCGCCGGCGATCCCGAGGGCATCCGGCTCGTCCTGGAGGCACTCCTCCTCAGCGGCTTTGGCATGGTCATCGCGGGCTCGTCCGCCCCGGCCTCCGGCGGCGAACACCTCATCTCCCACTACTTGGACATGAAGCATGCCCTATACGAAACCGGCCAGGATCTCCACGGTGCCCAGGTCGGAGTCGCCACTATCTACACTCTCGGCCTCTGGGAAAAAGTGCTCGCCGTGGACCCCGCTACGCTCGACGCCGAAGCCCTTTTCACCCGTCAACCATCTGAAGAGGATATCGAAGCCAGTATTTTCGCCGATTGGGGCGAAGAGGTCGGCAAGGAGGTACTCAGCCAGTGGCGAGAGAAGCGTCTCGACCGGGAGGCCTTCGTCCGGGAAATCGGCGTGTTCCAGTCCATGCTGCCCCGCCTGCGCGAAGAGGCCCGGCGTGAACTTCAGCCTGCCGCTATAGTTTCCGAATGCATCCAAGCCTGCGGCGGCCCCACCTCGCCGGAAAAACTCACCGTCTCCACCGAGGAATATCGCAACGGTGTGGCCCGGGCACGCTATCTACGCAACCGCTTCACCATCCTCGATCTCGCGGCGGAGCTGGGCCTGTCATGAGCAGCCTATGGGCACTGTGCCTGCTCGTGGCGGCCATCGACGGCACCACCAGCCCACCGCCGCCCCTGCCCGTCTCCCACCTCATTCCCGAATCGCTGAGTAAGCTCCTCGCCGCGCAGCCGGAACTCCTCCAGCACCACGAAGGCTACCTCAAGCAATTGGCCGCGCGGCCATCCCTGGCCGAGGCGGAAAGCGCCTGGTGGCAGGCCAGCAGCGTTCCCACCCTGCGCAGCCTGGCCCTGCACTTTGAAGAGGCCCTCGCGGACAACGACACCGCCGCCCTGCGCTTCGCCGCCTTCTACAAGGCCCTGTCTCATTCCCCGGAAATGCGGAGCGCCGTGGAGACCCTGGTCCGCACGGAACTGGAGCGCGCGCGCACCGATCGAAGCTTCCCCGCCGCCCTGCGCTTCATCCGCGCAAACCCGGATATCGGTCTGCGTTTCCTGAAGGATCCAAAGCAGGTCCGCCCGCTCCCCGCGCCGCTGGACGCCGCCTACAAGGCCTTTGAACGCCAGCCCGAGTGGCGGGCATCGCTCTTCAACGCACTGGATGCCATCGCTCACCTTCCCGATGCCCATATGACCGTTTTCCCATGGTGGCGCGAACTCGATGCCCTCGAATCGAAAACCGAATCCGCCGCACTGGACGACGCGCTGCAGGAGCGGCCCAACGAATACTGGAAGTGGCACCAGCGCAACCTGAGCCTCGCCAACGTGGAGCAGGCCGCGCCATGGATGCGCTACTGGAGCAGCCTCATCCACCGCGATCCGGCTCTCGCAAAGGAATACGGCCCTTTCATGACGCAGTTGCTGGAAGAGCCCGAATTGCTGCGCCAGCATCTGGTCGATTTGCAGGAAAAGGAGGGTGATGCCACCGCGAACTCCTGGCCACCGGATTCTGCCCCGCCACGATTGGAACCGTTGTCGGAGGACGAAGGCCTCGAAAAAATGCGGCGTTCCATCGAACGCCCGAGGGTTGAGCGCCCCGACATCGAGCGGCCACAACGTCCCACCATGGACCGCCCGCAACGCCCCGCGCGGCCCGCTTCGCCGGCCCGCCCGGCACAATCCAGTGGGCACCTGTCACCCTGAGAGGCGTCGGCGATTCAGTCGTGCCACACGATCTCGCCGAAAGGCGAGTTCGAGTGCCTTGAGCGGTGCGATCTGCGGCAATGCAAGGAAATCCGTTCCCTGCCCTGTTGCACTACAGGCCCTTAATCTGGTGGTAAACGAGGACCGCACTTCGGCCTCGTGAAGTCGCACAGTAACCACCTTCAGGGCACTCGAACTCGCCTTACGGCGAGATCGTGTGGCACGTGCTATCGCCGCAACGCGTGTCGTACCATCTCGCGCTCCAGCGCATTCAGCGTACCCAACATCCCGTGCATCACGCCATACACCACTACGCCGGCAACAACCGCCAGCGTCAGGCTCCTGTCGGCCACATACCACGCCGCAAGGCCCATGACGACCGAAGCAAGCACGGTACGAAATACCAGTGCGACAAGCCGGCCATCCGCCAGCTCCCGCCGCAATCCCAGGCCCAGCATCAGGCTGACCGCAAGATTCGCCGCCACGGCCACCCCCGCGAGACCCGCCACCCCGAAGCGCGGGATGAGAACCAGATTTCCGGCAATACTCACCACGGCAGCAATTCCCAGGCTCGCCACCACAAACCAGTTCCGGTGTGCCGCGTAGAGCATTTCCTGGGCAAGGCTGTTGAAATAGAAGGACGGCACCACGAGGCAGAGCAGCCGCAACACGAAGGCATACTGTTCCAGCGCCGGATCGTCCCCCGTAAGCAGATACATCACCGGGCGCGCAAGCACGGCGAGCCCCAGCGCCATGGGACACGCCACCAGCACCGCCAGGCGCACGGAAGTCGCTTTGAGCTGCTGGAGCTGGGTGCTGTCCGTGTGGGTCAGGCGGCAGAGCGCTGGAAAGACCGCCGTGCCCCAAAGGCTCGCCACCATC
>JBIJDL010000554.1:0-4323 GCA_044344195.1 Candidatus Hydrogenedentales bacterium | reverse complement strand
CGGATGTCAACTCGATATCCCGGGCGAGCGCCCCGGGATGGAAAGACGAAACCGCATCGAGGATGAGGGCTGATGGTGTGCAGAGCCGGCGCGATATCTGGACCCCTCGAATCTCCATCCGACTGAACTCAATGATCTCGTTCAGGTGGCCGACGAGGCGGCGCACATTGCGATCCATGACGCGCACCGCGGCAATCTGCGGGCCGGCCATCTCGCCGAGACTACCCGACTCCAGCATTTCCACGTAGCCCTGGATGGTGCTCAGGGGCGTCCGCAGTTCATGGCTGACATTGGAGAGAAAGCTGTCCTTGGCCCGATCATGCATGAGCAGCTCTTCATTCAACTCTTCCAGCTTCTGGGCGCGCTGTTCAAGCTGGAGCTGCATCTGCTTCAACTCGCTTACGCCGGTCACGACTAGCGAGTAGACGGGCTCCACCGCGCTGCCCTGGGTCAGATAGGTCACCGCGAGCATGACGGGCACGGCCGCACCGCCGGTGTCTACAAAGTTGAGATCGAGGCGGGCCTCTTCGTCGGGGAGAGATTCCCGCTTCACGAGGAGGTTCAGCAGGCGGACCCGGCCTGCGGCATCCACAAACTCGAGGACATCCCGTCCGAGAATGTCGGCTTCATCGGTCTTCAACAGATCGCAGATGCGGCGGTTGACGAACTGGATCCGGTTGCTCGTGTCGATGGTGAGGAATCCCTCGTTCATGGAAAGGAGGAGAGTGCGAAAACGCTCTTCCGATTCCTGGAGTTTCTGGGTCTGTTCTTCCACGAGGATCTGGAGGCCCTGGGCGTAGCGTTCGACACGCTTGGCCAGGCGCTTCTGTTCCGTGATCTCGCGGACCGTGGCCAGGTTGGCGTAGTGTCGTCCAAAACGATTCAGCACGGGGGTGCCGCTGAACCAGAAGTACCGCTCCTCCCCGTTTACCGTCCAGGTGACTTCGTATTCCGAAGCGATACGGTTCTTCCGTTGCTCGATATGATGGGAAATCCCCTGCAGTTGGAAACGCTCCGCGAGGGCGAGGGTATCCTGGCCCAGCACTTCCCCCTCTTCGATATGAAATATTTCAAGGAATCGCTTATTTACCATCAGTACCGGGCCATCAACCCGACTCAGGATGAAGCCCTCGTGCATGTGGTTGGCCAGGTACATGAAGCGCTCGGCCATACCCTCCACGTCTTCCCCCGTCCGGGCCACCATGTAGAGCACCACGACAAGTCCGAGCATGAGACTGCCGATTCCGATGACCCGCGAGAACAGCGCGAGCTGCTGGGTCATGACGGTCGCGTCATCGGAGGGGTCGGAAAAGCCCGTGACGCTCAGCCCCGCGCCCAACAGGAGCATAATCACGCCCAGCAACAGGAAGAGTCGCTCCAATAGACTGATCTGAAAGCGGGCCAGCAGGTTGCCACAGGAGATGAGGGGAATCGCCACCGAAAGCAGGGTGACCACGCCGCGCAGGGGCAGGCTGTCAAGTTGCAAAGAAAAGAGAATCCCACCGAGCCCCATGAGAATGGGAATCAAGTAGAGAATCAGCCTTTTTCTGGGATAGCGATTTTTCATAGGGGTTGGACCACACACAACTCTAACCTGACCCAGTATACCAGATATTGTGTGTGCAATACCCAATCAACCACTACCCATTCTCTCCCTTGCAATCGCCTCGCTCGCGAGCACATCGCAACGCTCATTATAGTGCACGCCCGCATGGCCCTTGACCCAGCGCCACTGGACGTCATGCTTGCTCGCGACCGCGTCGAGTTCCTTCCAAAGGTCCACATTCTTGATTTCGCCGCCCTTCCGGGTCCAGTTTTTTCGCTTCCAGCCCGGCAGCCACTCCGTGATGCCTTTTTTCACGTACTCCGAGTCGGTGTGGATGGCCACCTTGCACGGACGCTTGAGGGCTTTCAGACTGGAGATGGCGGCGGTCATTTCCATGCGGTTGTTGGTCGTATCGGGGTGACTGCCGGACAGCTCCCTGACTTTTCCCTTGTAAATGAGGATAGCACCCCATCCCCCGACGCCGGGGTTGGGCACGCAGCCGCCATCGGTATAGATGACGACCCGTTCTTCGGATTTAGACACGATCCAGGTTCCTTACGCGGTTTTGCTGCATGGCAGCGGCGGAATCCGTCGCTGCCAGAAGAATACACCATAGAGGGCCGCCCCGATGAGCGCCATGGATACCAGCAGGTTCCAGGTCAGGGGTTCGCCCAACACCGCTGCGGCGAGTAGTGCGGCGGCGGGTGGCTTTATCAAGATAATGCTTGCGGCGCGGGTCGCTTCCACGTGCTCGAGGCCTTTGAAGTACAGCCAATAGGCCAGGCCAGTGCCGCCGACGGAAAGGTAGAGAATGGGCCCGACATGGCGCTGAAGTGCGGCCCAGTCGACGCCTTCGCTTTCGAGGAGGGCGAAGGGCGTCATGAACAGGACGCCAAAGGTAAAGCACAATACCGTAACGGGAAGTCCCGCAAAAGTGCCGGCTGACTTCTTCACGAGCACCGTCCACAAGGAGAAGGTTCCGGCGGCGCACAGGGCCAGCATCAGGCCGAACAGAGAGAAAGTTGCCGATGGCTTGCCCAGAGACAGGATAGCGATTCCGGCGAGCCCGCAGCACAACCCCGCGATGCGGTGTGGACTTATTGGGTCTCGCAGCAAGAGGCGCGACAACGCCAGCACGAAAAGGGGTGACGCGCCGTAGACCGTCGCGACGACCGCCGCACCGGAGAGTTGGAGGCTATATTGGAGGGCGATATTGGAAATGACCACGCCAGGCAGGGACACCCAAAGGCAGAACCAGACAATGCGGCGGTCAAGACGTAGCCCGCGCCGCTTCAGGTCGCCTGGGAGCAGGAGGCTGAGGAAGACACCGCCAACAAAGAAGCGAATCCAGGCCAACTGAATGGGCGGCACCTCGGTCAGAATCGTCCGGGTCACCACTTCGACCGTGCTCCACAGACCGATGGCAATCACCAGGCAAAGAAAGCCAAGCCGTTCTTGTTTTCGTGGACTCATGGGATGGAAGGGCTCGCTGGGAGAGGACGTGAAGCAGGGGCTATTTTAGCGCTGCGGGAGATGCGGGTGCAAATGGTGCGAGGCGTCAGGCACCACATGAACGAGCATGCGCAGGCTACGAAGATTTGCTTGCAATGAGCTTCTCGATGAACTGGGCGGCCCGATCTTTACGATGCTTCCGGGCAAGATCCAGCGGGGTCATGCCTGCGGTGTTCTTCTCGGTGAGGGAATCGCCATCCTCGAACAAGATCTTGAGGATGCCGCCCTGGCCGTGGATGGCGGCGGTATGGCTGGGCAGATCACCGAAGTGATCCCGCTTGTTACGGTCCGTACCGTGGGCGAGAAGCCAGCGGGTGCCGTCCTGCCAACCCAGCAGGGCTGCGGCGTGGAGCGCGGTCATACCCGTGTGGTCTGCGGCATTGAGATCGGCCCCGGCGCTCAGCAGGGCGTCCATCGCCTCTATTTGTCGGTAGCTGATGGCATACTGAAGGGGCTGCTTTCCCAACTCGTTCTCGTCGGACGCCAAGCCGGGCTCGGCCTGAAGCATGGCGCGAGCCTCTTCGATTTCTCCCCGACCGATGACGTCATGGAGCGAGGGAGTGCAGCCCACGCCAAAGAGAGCGCAGAGCATACATGCGGCGACTACGCGGCGGGCGGACCGATTCGACGTGAGGTAATTCATAGACCGTTACTGAGCCCCGGCGGGCGCGGGGAGCCACTCCCCTCCCCCTTCTATATTTTCCGGCGTGAAGAAGCGGGACGGCAGCACGATGGTTTTCGGAACACTTTCACCCGCGAGCAGCTTCAGGGCCGTGTCAATGGCCTGACCACCGCCGGTGGGGTATTCGAAACAGACATCCAGAATGCCCTCGCGGACATACTGCAATCCTTCGTGGGGCAGCCCATCGATCCCCACAAAGCGCATCTCATTTTCCCGGCCCGCCGCCTTCGCCGCCAGCCAGGCGCCGTGGGCCGCCGGATCGTTGTGGGCGTAGACCAGATCGATCTTGTCAAAGCGCGCCAGGGCGGATTCCATCTCTTTTCGGGCTTCGGGTTCCAGCCACTGCATATCGGCTTCGAAAATAACCTCGACGGCGCTGCCTTCCAGCCCCTTGCGGAATCCGCTGTTGCGGTCCTGGCCGGGCGTGCTGGTCATGAGGCCCTTCAACTCGACGATTTTTCCGCCCCCCTTCAAGGCTTCCGCAACCCAGCGGCCCGCAGCCTCGCCGATGATCTTGTTGTCGGCACCGATAAATTGGGTATAGCTGTCGCCCTGGACGGCGCGATCAAGGATGATCACGGGA
>JBIJDL010000553.1:0-4337 GCA_044344195.1 Candidatus Hydrogenedentales bacterium | reverse complement strand
ATACTGCTGAATATCAATTCAGTTTAGCCCTGATTGCCGGGAGTGGAAGCATGGCCAAGGATCTTACGAAGCGCCAACGCGATATTTTGGACTACATCATCGACTGCGTCCGCGATCGCGGAATGCCGCCGACGATTGCCGAGATTGGTGAAGAATTCGGCATCACCTCGACCAACGGCGTGAACGATCACCTCGTGGCCCTGGAGAAAAAGGGATTCATCGAGCGGTCGTCCAAGGCCCGCGGGATCATCATCACCGAGAAGGCCGCCTTCGGCTTCTACCAGAACGACGTGGGTGTGCTGCCCCTCGTGGGTCAAGTTGCCGCTGGCCTGCCGATCCTGGCCCAGGAAAATATCGAGGGCCACGTGCCTGTCGACGCCAAGCTCGCCCAGCGCAACGCCTTCTGCCTCCGTGTACGGGGCGACAGTATGATTGAGGACGGGATCCTCGATGGCGATATCATTATCGTGGATCAGGGCAAGCAGGCCCGTCCGGGGGATGTGGTCGTGGCGCTCGTGGAAGATGAGGCCACGGTAAAGCACTACTACCCCCGGGGCGCCACGGTGGAGCTTCGGCCGGCCAATTCCGCCATGGAAACCATGCTCTTTCCCGCGCGGAGCGTGAGCCTCCAGGGGGTCGTTGTGGCCCTCCAGCGCTCCTTGAACTAAGCAACAACCCGAAATTTCGGTCGTTTCAGCCCGTCCCCGTGTGCAACGGTGGCGGGCTTTTTTTTATCGGCGAAAGGGGGGACCTCATCCACCCTAAGGTGGCGGAGGGCGGGTCGAGCGCGCCTCGCGCCACCTGGGAGGAGGGGGAGTCCCGTGTGGTCAGCAACAGAACTCCCGAGGGAAGAGAGTTATGGATGGTTTGGATCCATGCCCCTATAGTACCGCAGTTATTTAAAAACGTCAAGTCATATTTTCTCTTTTCCGTAAAAAAATACGGCAACAGCGAAAATGCAGCGGATCGAAGAACGATGGGGACCTTTCGGCCCGCCAGGGCCACGCGCCTTCCGCGGATGCGCGCCGCACCCTGGTCGCGGCCACGGGTCGCGGAATGCTACTATTGCGGTCCGCGCCGCGCGCGCATCCAGGCCCAGCTTTTCAACGACAGGACCATCCATGCCCGGCTACTACCGCAGTCCCACGCTCCACGGCGACACCCTGGTCTTTTGTTCCGAAGACGACCTCTGGCAGGTTCCCGTGACGGGAGGCGTAGCTCGCCGCTTAACCGCCAGTCTTGGCGCGCTGGCCACGCCCCATTTTTCGCCGGACGGCCAGTGGATCGCCTTCAGCGGTCGCGAAGAGGGTGCCTGGGAGATCTACGTCATGCCGGCCTCCGGCGGAGCCGCCACACGGCTGACCTACCAGGGCGCGGCGGCCCAGGTGAGCGGCTGGACGCCCGACGGCACGTCCATCCAGTATTCCAGTGACGCGGCGGCCCCCTTTGCCCGCACACGGCAACTGTGGGAGATTGCCCGCCAGGGCGGCCAGCCCCGGCTCCTGCCCTGGGGCATTGCCAGCCATCTGAGCCATGGACCGGGCACGGGGTTGGTACTCGGGCGCAACACGGGCGATCCCGCGCGCTGGAAGCGTTATCGGGGCGGCACGGCGGGCCAGCTCTGGGTGGATGAAAAGGGCACGGGTCGCTTTACGCGCATCGTTCCGGACGAGGGCAACGTGACGGCGCCCATGTGGCTGGGTAAGCGCATTTATTTCCTTTCCGACCACGAGGGCGTGGGAAATCTGTACAGTTGCACGCCTGCCGGTAAGGATCTGAAGCGGCACACCCATCACGAGGACTTCTATGCGCGTGGCGCGTCGAGCGATGACCGGCGGATTGTGTACCACGCGGGCGGCGACTGTTTTGTCTTCGACCCGCGCACAGGTGTGACCTCCCAAGTTTCCATTGAGATTCAGAGCCCAAGGGTACAGCGCAACCGCCGCTTTGTCTCCGCCGAGAAATTTCTGCAGGGCTGTCAGCTCCGGCCCGATGGCAAGGCCCTGGCCGTGACGGCGCGGGGCAAACTCTTCGCCATGAGCAACTGGGAAGGCCCGGTGCTCCCCCTGGCCCATGAGACGGCTGCCCGCGCACGGCTGGCGACCTGGCTGAACGACGGCAAGCGGATCGTCTTTGTGTCCGACAGCACCGGCGAGGAGCTGCTGGCCATCACCGACGCCACGGGTGCCAAAGATCCGCGCCTGCTCAAGAAGATCGTCATCGGCCACGCCATGGGTTTGGCGCTCTCGCCGAAGGCGGATCTGGCGGCCATTCACAACCACCGCTTTGAACTAATCCTGGCGGATTTGGGCAAAGGCACGGGCAAGACCATCGACAAGAGCGATTTTGGCCCCATCAATGGCCTCGCGTGGTCGCCCGACGGCCAATGGCTGGCCTACTCCTTCGCGGGCACGTCGCGCACCCGGGTCATACGGCTCTATCACCTGACCACAGGCAAAAAGCACGACGCCACCCATGCCGAGTTCTACGATATGGCGCCCGCCTGGGACCCGGAGGGCAAG
Organism: Candidatus Hydrogenedentales bacterium; assembly: GCA_044344195.1. Taxonomy (GTDB): domain Bacteria; phylum Hydrogenedentota; class Hydrogenedentia; order Hydrogenedentales; family JAEUWI01; genus JAEUWI01. The sequence goes on along the minus strand of JBIJDL010000553.1, from coordinate 1,815 downwards.
TACCTCTACTTTATGTCTTACCGCGCCTACAATCCGGTCTATGATGCCCTTCACTTCGATCTGGGCTTCCCCAAGGCCATGCAGTTGATGCTGCTGCCCCTGCAGGCCGCGCTGCCCAATCCCTTCATCCCCCGTGCCGAGGATCAGGCCGCGGTGCCGAAGGAAGACGAGAAAAAAGACGAGAAGGACAAGAAAAAAGATGCCAGGCCCGCACCGGTCAAGGTGGAGACGGCGGGCATGGCGGGCCGCGTGGTGGCTTTTCCCCGGTCCGCGGGGCGCTTCGGCGGCATTGCGGCTATCAAGGGGAAAGTGCTCTACAGCGAATTCCCGGTGGACAGCAATGGCGCCTCGCCCGAAGCGAGCAAGGGTTCCCTCAGCGTATTCGATTTTTCCGCGATGAAAGAGGAATCCATCATCACGGGGCTCGACACCTTTTCGGTCTCCCGCGATGGCACCACGCTCCTGTACCGCGCCGGCAGGAAACTCCGCGTGCTGAAAGCGGGCGACAAGCCGAACGAAACCAAGGCCAGCGGCGTCGTCCGCGATGGTGGGCGTTCCGCTGGCTGGATCGATCTGGATCGGGTGAAAGTGGCCGTGGATCCGCCTGCGGAATGGCGTCAGATGTACCGCGAGGCCTGGCGGCTCCAACGGGACTATTTCTGGGATTCCAACATGTCCGGCGTGGATTGGCAGCGGGTGTACAAGCGCTACGAACCCCTGCTGGACCGGGTGAGCTGCCGCGGCGAACTTTCCGATCTCCTCTGGGAAATGCAGGGCGAACTGGGCACCTCCCACGCCTACGAGATCGGAGGCGACTACCGCATGGCGCCCCACGTGGCCCAGGGCAAGCTGGGCGCGGATCTCGCCTGGGATGCAAAGAGAAAAGCCTATCGCCTCCGGGCCATCGTCGCGGGGGACTGCTGGGATGAGGAATGTCACTCGCCCCTGCTGGCGCCGGGCAAGGGCATCGCCGAGGGCGACTGGATCACGGCGGTAAATGGCGCCGCGCTGACGCCGGCCTACACGCCCGGACACGCCCTGGCCAACCTGGCGGGGCAGGAAGTGGCCCTGACGGTGCGGGGCAAAAAAGGTCCCGAACGCACCGTGGTCATCCGCGCGCTGCGCGGCGAGATGAACTTGCGCTACCGCGCCTGGGTCAATCGCAACCGGGAAGAAGTGCATCGCCGGAGCAAAGGCCAAGTGGGTTACGTCCACATTCCCGATATGGGCACCCGGGGCTACGCCGAGTTCCACCGGGGCTGGCTGCCGGAGCTGCACTATCCCGCATTGATCATCGACGTGCGCTTCAACGGCGGCGGCCATGTTTCCCAGTTGCTGCTGGAGAAGCTCGCGCGCAAACGACTGGGCTACGACGTGCCCCGCTGGCATGCGCCCGAGGCCTATCCACGGGAGTCCGTCATGGGACCCCTGGTGGCCCTGACCAATGAATACGCGGGTTCCGATGGTGATATCTTCTCCCACTGCTTCAAGCGCATGAACCTGGGCCCCCTCATCGGCACGCGGACCTGGGGCGGCGTGATCGGCATCAGCCCGCGCATGGAGCTGGTAGACGGCAGCGTGACCACCCAGCCGGAGTTTTCCTTCTGGTTCGACGACGTGGAATGGGGCGTGGAGAACTACGGGACGGAGCCGGACGTTGAAGTGTACATCACGCCGCAGGACTACAGGGCGGGCAGAGACCCCCAGTTGGAAGCTGGTCTGGAAACCATCCAGCGCCTGTTGAAGTCCAACCCGCCGGTACTACCGCCCTTTCACAAGCGTCCCGCGCGGAACCTGCCGAAGCTGGGGAAGGCG
>JBIJDL010000339.1:0-7139 GCA_044344195.1 Candidatus Hydrogenedentales bacterium | reverse complement strand
AGCTCGGTTTGGCGGACGACACGGCGGCCATCGAAGAAGGCCTGCAGTCCAAGGCGGCGGAATTCAAGGAAAAAGGCGGCGAGATTTACGCGTAGGGACTGACGCGCCCTCGCGACGGCAACGAAAATAAGTTTCGCATCGAAGATCAAGCGTCTGCGGCGTCGGTCGGCGATTGTAACGGGCGTGGCTGTCCCGTCGTTTGCGAGCAACACCTCACACTCGGGTCTCGTTACCACGGTCCTCCGTGGTAATGCATACCGTTCCGCTCCCGCGGAACAAGGATCGAGGAAGTCGCTTCACGCGCATTCAATCACTGTGGTCGCCCCTTGTGATGCATTGCTTCATCCTCGACGCTCAAACTAACTCCGGTGCATGTTGCAAAGTCTGTTCCGCGAAGCGGAACGTTATGCATTCCCACGGCGGACCGTGGGAACGAGGCGTGGGTTATTTTCGAAGCAGGCAGGAACTTTACGTCATGGATCACAATAGCCCGAAAATAGCCGCGAAGATCGCGCCAATCATGAAGAGCACGAGGAAGACGATATCGACGGATATGAAGCATCCATGGAGCAAATCCAATGGGTCCAGTGTATCCACCGGATTTCCGCCCAGCGAAGTTTCTGCTGAGCGTGAAGGGGCAAGCCGTTGACCACACGATCCGCAACGTCGTGCATAGCGCGGGGCGCGCTCACCACATTCCGGGCAACGCATCATCTTCATGGCGACAGGACCGCCCGGATTGCACCAAAGACGACTCGGGCCAGCCATAGAAGGAACTCGACAATGTCACCGAGGCACCACCAGTCCCACCAACTCCAGCCCGTGAACAACGCTCGCCGCTCCCGGCGCTTGCCTTCCCGCTCCCAGCCCAGGGACGCCTCGGAGCGGTAGCCGCAGGCATCGCAATCGTCCACCACCCAGACATGGCGCGCGCCGCACTGGGGACAGCGGAATCCTTGACTGCTGCTCAGGGCCATCACACGATCCCACTCGTTCGAAGTGAAAAGGGCACCCTTTCGGGCACCCGATGGACTTCTGAACTGGGCACAGCGGCCTCGTCGGTGTAGGTGATGCGGCTCATGGAACGGCGATCCTCCATTCCCTGTACCGCAGGGGGCGACCATTTATTCGACGAGCCAGGAGAGAAAATCAGCCCTCTGAGGTTGGTTTGGCAGCTTTCTTCTTTGCGGGCTTGGCGGGGGACTCGTCCTTCGGCTTAGCCACTTTTGGGGCCTTGGCGGGCTTTTCAGCCTTCTCGGCTTTGGCGGGCTTTTCGGCCTTGGGCTTCTTTTCCGCTTTGACTGGGGCCGGTTCCTCGGCGGCGCAGTAAATGGCGTTCACCGCTTCCAGCAGCGCGCCCAGCTTGACCTGACCATAATCGCTTACATCCGCGCCCGCCTTGCCGGCCTTCTTCACGAAGCTTTCCCAGCCATCATGGTCCCATTCACCCTTGCGCTTGATGACAAATTCCCCGGCAAGGTCCAGTACGTCCCGTACGATGTCTTTTTTTCCAGCCATGGTGTATTCTCCTAGTATTGGGGCGTGCGCGGTCCAGTTGCACGCGTTGTGGGCGCGGTCCCATCGGCGTATCGATGCGGCCGCGGCGGACCAGGCGCCTATTCGTCGTGTCCCCAACAACACCCCTTCAGGCACCGGGGCCATAATAACACGATAGGACAGCCTTCTGACAAGCCTGTCAACGAAGAACCGGGGAAGGCCCGCGAAGGACCTTCCCCGGAAAACAACTGCCTACTGAAGCCAGCCGAAGGGCGCGGCGGTTTCATCATAGTTATACTGGAATTCTGTGTACGCCCTGGACAGGGGGGACTTGCCAGGATACTTGATGAACTCCACGTGGCCGTCGAGGTACAGGACGTTGCCGCCGCCCGGCTTGTGGTTCATGTTGTTGGAGTTTTCCGAGTCGTCCCACATCACGAAAATGGTGCTCGCCGCCTGGGCGCTGCTGCCGGGATTGTTGATATCCGTGATGAAAAAGCGCTCAAAGCCCTGGCGGATCAGTTTGGAGCCACCGAATTCCTGATTGATGTAGGAGGGGTCGTTGTTCACACCCCAGTTCGTCTGGATGTTGGTGAGGATGAAGTTCTTCATGGCCAACGTAAATGCGGGATTGAAGTCGCCGGTGGTGGGGCTGGCGTTAAAGTCACCCGCGTTTACCCGGGAAGGGTCATTCAGGAGCAGATTGTCCGGCCAGTACCACGCATAGTACAGATAAGACTTGTTCTCGAGATCGCAGTTGTCGATGCCCTGTTTCGGGTCGTTGTTCAGGTTGAAGCGGCCGTCATACCAGTCGTCGCCGTCCGCATCCGAGGGGCAGCGCCAAATCAGCACGTCGGTCATGTATTCGGGATAGATGGACGGGCCGTCCGGGCACTGCTGAAACTTGGAAGAGTACCGGCGATCACATTTTGAAAGTCCGGGGACCAGTGGAACGCCATTGCGATATTCGTCCCAGAGGTGGTTGGGCGGATACTTCTCGCCTTTGGATTCTGAAGAGTACATGTAGAAAATGGTGCCCATTTGCTTCAGGTTGTTCTGGCAACTGGCGCGCCGGGCCGCTTCACGGGCCCGTGCCAGGGCGGGCAGCAGAATGGCCGCCAGAATGCCGATGATGGCAATGACCACCAGCAGCTCGATCAGGGTAAAGCCCTTCTTGTGCAACATGATTTGCGTCTCCCTATTGATTGTATCGAACGATGAATCGTCGGGGGGCCTGGGGGGAATAGTCCTCCCCGTGATAAGAGCACAGGGACCCGAGCTGCCCACCGAAAGACAATAGGCTGCTTCCGTTAGACAGGTGTGCGCGGAACATTCGAATTCTGTCCGACCACGCAACCGCTGGGATTCTTCGTGTTATCATCTCCGCGTCCTACTACGGTCGCGCGGTGCGCAAGGAGAGTCCCCATTTCCACATCCAGCTCCAAGTTCCTAGAAGTCGAGTGGCACGATTCCCTGCCCTCCACCAATACTCTTCTGATCGAACGCGCCAAACTGGACCCGGCCACGCCTCACGGCACCATCATCGCCGCTCGGGAGCAGACGGCAGGACGGGGACGCCAGCAGCGGCGCTGGATTGCCGCGCCAAATGAAAACATCACCATGTCGTTATTGTGGAATGCGCCCGTCGCACCGGAATTCGTGCCCTCCATGGCCCAGGCCATCTCCGTCGGTATTTGCGCGGCCCTGGAGCCCCACGTATCCCCGACCATCAAGTGGCCCAACGATGTGCTGGTCGGGGGGAAGAAAATCGGGGGGATCCTTTGTGAGCGCGTGGCGGGAGGGTGCGCAGGGAACACGCTCATCGTTGTCGGCATCGGGCTGAACGTCAACATGGGCCGGGAGGGGGCGGAGGCTATCGATCAGCCGGTCACTTCGCTGGCACTGGAGACGGGCGCGACCCTCGACACGGAGCATGTCTTGCATCGACTGCTCGACGTGCTTGTATCGCCACTGACGGCCTGGGCGAATGATGGGTTCCCAGGCATCCGCGATGCCTATCTGCGCCGTGGGGCGGCGGTGGGAACGGCCTTGCGCGTTCGCGATGGGGAGAAGCACACAGCGGGGATTTTTCTGGGCTATTCGGAGCAGGGAGCCCTTATACTTCGACTGGACAGCGGGGAGGAGCGTGTCTTTTATTCGGGCGATGTATCGGGCCTTTAAGGCCGGGGCCCGTCTGCTCAATTCAGGTGGCACCCGGCTGTCGGCCTGGGAAGTCGCAGTTTTCCAAAGCTCTCCGGACCTGATACCATGCCAGTCAAATGGGCCTGTGCCCGCAAGGAGATTGCCCCATGAAGACCTTTGATCGCCCGTTCTGCGAGGCGCTGCTCTCTCGCCTGGAGTCCCTGCCAGAAGATGTGAAACCCCAATGGGGCACTTTGAACCGTGGCCAACTCATTGCCCATTTCGCCCATACGCTGCGTTACACCTTGGGTGAAGGTCCGGAGCTGCCCTTCAGGGGAAACTTCATGTCGAAAACGGTCATCAAGTTTCTCATCCTGAACGGCTTCAAGGAAATTCCCCAGAATATCCGCTTGCCGCGACCCAAAGAGGTTCCGAAGGATCAATGGTTTCAAGAAGGGCCGATGGAGACCCTGCGCGAGGCGATCGACGCCTACTTCGCCGCCGAAGGAGCCGGGAAGCTGGTCACGCGGATCCATCCCTTCTTTGGTCCGCTTCGTCCCGAGGAATGGCGCAAACTTCACTACCGGCATTTTCGCCATCACCTGAAGCAATTTGGCATCGACGGGGGAATGTAATTGAAGCGGGGACGTGTGGCGATCGTCGGACTATTGACCGGGGCGCTCATCTTCGCGACGATCGGGGTTCTACTTCAACACAGAGAAAGCATCGTGCAACATATGTTGGGAAGAAAGACGGTCGGTGATCGACTTGAGGAGTTTGGCGACGCGGCACGGGCACGGATGAGGCCCGCTTTCGAGGCAGTGGGTGTCGCCTATCCGCCGGACGCCGTGGTACTGGTGGCCTTCAAAGCGGCCCGCACGCTCACCCTCCACGCGGGGGACACACCCGGTGCGTTGAAGACCGTCACCACCTACCCGGTGCTCGGGCAGAGCGGTGAACTGGGGCCAAAGCTGCGCGAAGGCGATCGGCAGGTGCCGGAAGGCGTCTACCGAATCGAGGGTGTCAACCCCAACAGCAACTATCACGTCTCCCTGCGGCTGAACTATCCCAACAACTTTGACCTGCAGAAGGCCGCCGCCGATGGGCGACTGGACGCGGGCAGCGACATCTATATCCACGGCGGGACCGCCTCTGTCGGTTGCCTCGCGATGGGGGACAGCGCCATCGAAGAGCTGTTCATTTTGGCGCTGGATTGCCGTATGGAGAATATTCGCGTGATTATTGCGCCGGGCGATCTTCGAGAGGGCGACGTGCAGGTGGAGGGGGCGCCACCGTGGCTTCCCCAGCTATATGCGCAGATTCTCGGGGCCATGAAGCGGCTCTGAAACTCCGAATTCTTGCAATTTTCCAGCCCTTCCGCGTAGCATAGGCGCTGCAACCCACCCCCAATCTCCCAGCGCGAAGGCAACGCATGCACGAAATTTTCCTGATCAGTGTCAACGGCGTGGACCGTCCCGGCGTCACCCATTCCCTGAGCACCATCCTCGCGGCTTATGACGTGACCATCCTCGACATCGGCCAGGCAGTCATCCACAAAATGCTTTCTCTCGGCATGCTCGTGCGCGTGCCGGAAGCGGCCCACTCGTCGCCCATCCTCAAGGATCTGCTCTTCAAGGCCCATGAGCTGGGCATTCACATTCAGTTTGACCCTATTTCTCCCGAGGAATATGAAAACTGGGTCAAGCAACAGGGCAAGGCGCGCCATATCATAACCCTGCTCGGCGAGCGGCTCGAAGCTTCGCACATCGCGGCAGTCACCGAGGTGCTCGCGGCGCACGGCCTCAACATCGACATCATCCACCGCCTCTCGGGCCGAATCCCCCTCGAAGTGCAAGCGGAAACGCCCTATGCCTGTGTGGAGATGTCCGTGCGCGGCATAGCCGACGACGCCGACGCCCTGCGCGCGCGCTTTCTCGAACTGTCCCATGACACCGGCATCGACATCGCCTTCCAGGCCGACGACCTCTACCGTCGTCATCGCCGCCTCGTGGCTTTCGATATGGACTCGACTCTGATTCAGACGGAGGTTATCGACGAGCTTGCGAAGGCGGCCGGCGTGGGGGAGGAAGTCTCCGCGATCACTGAGGCGGCCATGCGCGGCGAAATGGACTTCAAGGAGAGCCTGCGCAAGCGTCTGGCCCTGCTTAAGGGGCTGGACGTGTCCGTCATGGCGGATATTGCCGAGCGCCTGCCTCTCTCCGATGGCGCGGAGCGGCTCCTGAAGATGCTCAAACAACTGGGCTATAAGACTGCCATCATTTCCGGTGGATTCACTTACTTCGGCGACTATCTCCAGAAGAAACTCGGTGTGGACTATGTTTTCGCCAACGAACTGGAGATCGCGGACGGTAAACTCACCGGCGGCGTCGTGGGCGAGATTGTGGATGGCGAGAAGAAGGCCGAATGTCTTCAGACCCTGGCACTTCAAGAGGGCATCAGCCTCCGGCAGGTGGTCGCCGTGGGTGATGGCGCGAACGACCTGCCCATGCTGCGCCTCGCGGGTCTCGGCATCGCCTTCCGGGCCAAGCCGCTGGTCAAACAGAGCGCGAAGCACGCCCTGAGCACGGTGGGACTCGATGGAATTCTGTATTTAATCGGCGTGCGTGATCGCGAAGCGACTACAATCGATAGTTGATAGTTGATAGTTGATAGTTGACAACGAATTCGCAGGCCCACTCCGATCCGTCTGATCGGTCTGATCAGTCCGATTAGCCTCCCCAGGAGCCTACTGTGAACGAGATTCCACTCTGGTTGAGCCTGTTGGCCATGGCGGCGGGCAGCTTGCTGGGCTTCCTCTACGGCAAGCGCCTGCACACCCGAGGCTTTGACATCGCCGCGCGGATCGGCGTGTCGGATTGCCCCCTGATTCCTGTCGCGTTGCTACTTTTTGTTGCGGTTCATGTGGGCACTTCCACCTTGCTTGGCAATCCCCGGATCGGCTGGCCCTTGCCCGTGTTCATCGAGTACCACCTCACCATGGCGCTGTGGGTGCTCAAGGTCGCCTTCGTGACCTTCGGGATGAGTTCGGTGACCGTGGCGGGCTTCCTTCAAGGTCACAGTTCCCGCTGGACCCTTTTGATCTTCAGCATCGCGGCCATCGTGACGGTGGAAGGCCTGGCGCGTCACAGTGCCCGACCCAACCTTGAAGAAATGACCGTTCGCGAGTCGGACGGCATCGTCCTTCAGTCGAACTCCTCCACCTGCGCCGCCGCGGCCTCCGCCAACATAGCGCGCCACTTTGGCATCGACGCCACCGAAGCCCGCATGGTGAAGCTGCTCCACACCACTTGGGCGGGCACTTCACCCGCGCAGATGGTCTACGGCTTCCGCGCGTTGGGACTGGATGCGAAGAAAGTACAGTACCGTGATCGCGATCTGGCGAAGGTAAATCCACCGGCGATCTTGCTCGTCGATGTGGGCATCGAGCCCGATGCCCACGCCGTGGCCTATATGGGGCGCAAGGGGGACCTCTTCGAGAT
>JBIJDL010000318.1:0-7538 GCA_044344195.1 Candidatus Hydrogenedentales bacterium | reverse complement strand
CGGTCGCAGCGAATTGCCGCTGGGCACGATCCAGCAGCGGTGGCGAGGGCGGGCGATTGAGGTACGTCTCGAGGACGTATCGGACTGATCAGACGAATCTGACCGATCGGTCAGATCGGCCAGATCGGTCTGATCGGTCTGATAGCCGTCCACTGTCAACTCCACCGAACTTTCTGGTATAATTTGGTCACGCAGCCCTCTTCAAACCGCACTTAACCCCAAGTAATCGCCATGAAAATCGGTTCCATCGATATCGACAAGCCCCTTTGCCTCGCGCCCATGGAAGACGTCTCCGACGTGCCTTTCCGCCGCATCTGCAAGGAGCAGGGCGCGGACCTTGTTTTCACCGAGTTCGCCAATTGCGAGGCCATTGTCCGCAACGTCAAGTCGACCATGGAGAAGATGGAAGTGCATGAGGGCGAGCGCCCCGTGGCCATCCAGCTCTATGGCAGCGGGGAGGAGTCCCTGGAGCAGGCGGCCGCCATCGCCCAGGCGGCCGGTCCAGACTGGATCGATATCAACTGCGGTTGCTGGGTAAAGAAGATCGCCATGCGCGGGGACGGTGCCGGTTTGCTCCGCGATCTGAAGAAGTTTCAGGCCGTCGTCGAGTCCGTAATGCGCGGCACAGACCTTCCCGTCACCGTGAAGACGCGCCTCGGCTGGGACGAGTCCAGCTTTGTGATTCTCGAAGTGGCCCAGATGCTCGAATCCATCGGCGTGCAGGCCCTCACGGTGCACTGCCGCACCCGAAAGCAGGGCTACACCGGGAGCGCCGATTGGGCCTGGCTCCCGCGCATCAAGGAAGCCAGCAAGATCCAGCTTATCGCCAATGGCGACATCGCCACCCCGGAAGACGCGAAGGCCTGTTTCGATCTCGGTGTCGACGGCGTCATGATCGGTCGGGGCGCGATTCACAGCCCGTGGATCTTCCGCTACATGCGCCACTACCTCAACACCGGCGAACACCTGCCCGAGCCCAACCTCGAAGAACGCATCACGATGTGCATCCGCCATTTGAAGGACTCCGTGGACTACCGGGGTGCGCGCGGCGTTCCGTCCTTCCGTCGCCACTATGCGGGCTACCTCAAGAACGTGCCCAATATCGCCAACCTCCGCAAGGACCTCATGGCCCTCATGGAAGTGGAGCCCATCGTGGAGCGGTTGCATCGCTTTCTCGAAGAGCACAATGCCGATTCTGATCGGGCCGCGTGAAGAAGCGCGTTCACGCGCCTGCGTTCGGCAAGGTTCCGGAGGTAACAAGGAGCGTTGATCCACCATGGCTGCCGGATTCCGTCGTATGATTCTCCTGCTCGGGAAGCTGATCTGTCTTGTGCTCATCGCCGTAGCGCTATTCAGCGCGGGCCTCTATCTGGCCCAGGGAAAGCTCATTTTTCTCGGAACCCGTGAGATGGAGCGCGACCCCGGCGATGCGGGACTGGACTTTGAGGAAATCCGATTGCCGGTGGCGGGCTATGAGACCCACGCTTGGTATGTACCCCTGGAGAATCATCGGGGGGTGGTGCTCTTTTCCCACGGCAACGCGGGCAATCTTTCCGGCCGCCTCGAATCCATTGGACTGCTTCGCAGCTTTGGTTTCTCGGTTCTGGCCTACGACTATGGCGGCTATGGCTACAGCACCGGCAAGCCCTCCGAAAAGCGATGCTACGCCGACATCCGCGCCATGTGGGATTATCTCATCACGGTGAAGCAGATCCCCGACGAGAAGATTGTACTGTTCGGTCGTTCACTCGGTGCCGCGCCTACAGCGGAATTGGCTCAGTCGGTCACGCCCGGTGCCGTCGTCCTCGAAAGCGCCTTTCTCTCCGTGCCCGATGTGGCAAAGAAAATGGCAATCGTTGGTCGCCTCACGTGGCTCATTCGACACCGTTTTGAAAACAAGGACAAAGTGGGGAAGATTACCAGCCCGATCCTGGTCGTTCACAGCCCGGATGACGAAGTCATCCCCTATGCGCACGGTCGACGACTCTTTGAATTGGCGCCCGAGCCCAAAACGTTTCTGGAGATCCGGGGCGATCACAATCTGGGCTTTGTGATATCCGAACCTGTCTATCGCCACGGTTGGGAGGCCTTTCTGGCCAGTGCAGGATTTCCTGCAATAAAGTAGGAATCCCGCAGTAGGGGGCGTGTGCTACTTACCCTGCGAAATGCCCCTTCAACAAGTCCACGATCTCCTCCAGCCGGTGTCGGTAGGTATGTTCCCCAAGAATCCGCTTGCGCGCTCGCTCCGCAATTTCTTTTCGAGCCTCGGGCCGCTCGACAAACCACCGCAGTTGCTCCCGCGCCTCTTCAAGCGTGTTATACACCGCCACCTCCGCCTTCACGTCAAATAAATCCGCCAGCGACGCCTGGTTGTCCGTCAACAGAAAGCCTCCCGCACCGGGGCAGTCGAAGACGCGCTGGTTGACCGCCGTGGCCATCTGGATGCTCGTGGAGTTCAGATTCACCACACAATCGCGATAGAAAGGGGCGAGCTCACCCGTGTAGCTCAATCCGGGACCCCACTGCGGTGCGATGGCTTGCCAGGCTTCATCACCGCGCACCACCAGCCCTTCGGGGGCCAGGGTCTCCACCAGATCACGACGCAGTCTGCGGGTTCCTTCAATAAAAAACACCAGCTCCGCGCGGCGCAGATCCTCTGCATCGAACTGCGAGGCCGACGCACCCAGAACTGATTCCACGCCCGCGCCAAAACAGGCCCGGTTTACCCGCCCCTCGTTGAAGGCCTGATTGACCGCCTCCAGCAGCGCGGGACGTGCCCGTACCGCTTCCCACTCGCGCTCCGCATAGTCCACCATGGAATGGGCGACAAAGGCGGGCGAATGAACGGGCTCCGCTCCAGACGGAATCAAGAATACGCTCTCATCCAGCGCCAGGGGCAGTGTCTTTACGGCCGCAAAGCCACAATTCGATAGATAGTCGCTATACGCGGCCTCCCACGTCAGAGCCACCGTGTAATTGGAAGCGAAATCCGAGCGGCCCATCAGGATGGTCCGGGGATCATCCACAAACCACGTGGCGTGGGGCACCTTCAGGTCCGCAAAGAAGCGGGCCAGCATGCCGTCCACGTCCATGCCGCTCAGGTTTATGGAAAGAATGAAATCAGGACGCACTTCCACCATCGTCTGGAAAAAGCCCTGGAGCAATTCACGCGACATGTGCCCCTGCATGGTCACCCGTGCCCGCGCCACCTGCCACCCGAGACGTTCCGCCGCCGATGCGCAGGCCTGGTCGATCCAGTAGTGGCTTTCCAGAATCAGCACCCGCACCGGATGCCGGGCAAACTTGGCATAGCGCATGTGTTCGGCGAGAAAGGGGGAGATGTTGAGGCGCGGCGCGTTCATGGCGCGTATCTTATCAACGCGCGTTTCTTCGCGCAATACACCGGGGGCCTCTTATTAAAATCCCCACACCAGCGGCGCGAGGGCTGTCACGACAATCAACATTAGAATGTTCAACGGCACGCCAAGTTTGAGATAGTCCGAGAAGCAATAGCCGCCGGGGCCATAGACCATCAGGTTCGTCTGGTAACCGAAAGGCGTGGCAAAGCTCGCCGAGGCCGCCAGCATGATAGCCACGATGAAGGGCGTCGGGTTCACGTCCAGGGTTTCCACGGCCGACATGGTGATGGGAAAGACCAACACCGCGGCGGCGTTGTTTGTGATGAGCTCGGTGACGAGAGACGTCACGGCCACCACTATAAACAACACCATCCAGGGCGAGCCCCCCGCAAGGCCGATAAGATTTTCCGCCACAGACTTCGCTGCGCCGCTCTGCTCCAGGGCCAGGCCAAGTCCCAGCGCGCCGCCGATCACCAATAACACCGACCACTCGATACTCCGGCGCGCCTCTTCGCCCGTGCAGCACCCGGTGAATAGCATCAAGCCTGCCGCAATGAGAGACGCATTGAGCATAGACATGAGATTAAAGGAAGCCAGCAGGATCATGCCGCTCAGGATTGCAAGCGCGATCCACGCACGGTGATGTCGGCGCGGTACAGAGTCCTCGATGCTGCTTACCAGATAGAAGTCCCGCGTGTTCGCGTAGCGTTCCGGAAACGATGCGTGGCTTTCCAGCAGCAGCGTATCGCCCGCCTGCAACACGATGTCACCGAGTCGACCCTTCAGGCGATCACCGCCTCGGGCCACCGCCAGCACCGCCGCTTCATAGTGCTCGCGAAAGCGGCCCTCTCGGATGCTCGTGCCCGCCAGCGGGCACGACGGCGCAATCACGGCCTCCACGAGGCAGCGCTGCTCACGGGGGGCCTGAAGCTTAAAGATTTCCTTCGTTGCAGGCAGGATGCCCGGCATGCGGTGCAGATCCGTCACCGATTCAAGTATGCCCACAAATACCAGGCCGTCGTCGGCCTCCAGTATTTCTTCGGGGCCCACCGCCGGTATCACGCGGCCGCCTCGAATGATTTCGGCGAGGAACAACCCGGGCAGATGGCGCAGCCCCGCCTTCTCAATCGACTTGCCCACCATTGGGCCGCCCGCCGCCACGAGCACCTCCGCCGTATAGCGACGGGGATCGTCGCCGAAGGTGATCGCAGTCTCTCTCGCCGGCAGGAGGCGATCTGAGCAGAGAAAGACATAGATTAACCCCAGCACGGCCACGGGAACGCCGACTAACCCGAGTTCAAAAAAGCCAATCGGCGTGAGGCCCGGAGTTGCCGCCACCAGTCCGTTGACCACCAGGTTGGTGCTCGTGCCGATGATCGTGCATGTGCCGCCGAAAATCGTGGCGTAGGACAAGGGCAGCAGAAGCTTGGAGGCCGGAATTCCCGTGCGCTTGCTCAAATCCTTCACGATAGGGATAAACATGGCGACGAGCGGGGTGTTGTTGAGAAAACCGCTCAGTATCGAGACCATGGGGAGGAGGCGGATCTGCGCCTGAAACACACTGCGCGGGCGGCCGAGCAGGGGGCTCACCAGTCGGTCCAGGGCACCCGTGTAGACCAGCCCCGCGACGACGACAAAGAGAAATCCTACAGTCATCAGCCCCGAATTTCCGAAGCCCGCCACCGCATCATCGGCCGTCGGCAGTTTGTCGGTACCCGTAAGCGCCTGGGCCGTCATGATCACGCCAATGGCCGAAAACATGACCACTACGGGCGAGGCCGCATTACGGATCAGGGCCGTCAGAACACCGATCACCACGACTATTGTCAGAATACCTTCCCAGCCCATGGGTCAAAAATCTCCCGCTGGTGAGAGGGGGGAATGGTCGGTACGCGCTGCCGTGCTGTTCATGATCGGATACCCTCGTGGGTTTTCAGTTGACCCCGTAGGGGTTCGGGAAGGCTTCGTCAGTGAGACATTAACTGAAGTACAGGTATTTTATGTCAAGCGCCAACGTTGTGGGCGGTATCTTCGGCAAGGTCGCGTATCGTCTGTCCCTCCAGCACCTTCGCCATTTCGTCGCGAACGCGACGGGCAAAGGGCCGGATCGCGCAACTTTCCATGTTCGCGCAGCCTTCGCAGCATACTGGGTTGCGCAGCCGCGCACACGTTGTAGGCGCGAAGGCACCGTCCAAGGTGCGCACCACTGCCGCCAGAGAGATTGCCTCGGGAGCCCGGGCCAGCCGGTAACCACCGGCAGGGCCGCGCCGGCTCAGCAGCAGACCTTCCTTGCGGAGTTCCGTCAGGATACTTTCCAGAAACTTCGGGGGAATCGGTTCCTCCGCGACAATATCGTCCACCGTAATGTACGCGTCATCGGCATAGTGTCGCGCGAGTACCGCCAGGGCCCGGAGGCCGTATCGTGCTTTGGAAGAGAACATGGCATACAATTCCTAGCGGGATTATAGGGAAATGCCTCGCCCGAATCAAGCGAAAAAATACAGCCCGATCAAACTGCTGGCCCTACTGCCACAGGAACCAGAAGCCAAAAATCATAATGCCGACACAGGCCCAGCCCACGATGAAGCCAACGACCGATTCCCGACTCAGCACGGGGAGATCGAAGCCATAGCCACGATAGAATACCGCCCGCTCGCCCCCTTCAGACTCTACTGGGACTGCGCAGGCCGCGACGATTTTTTCACCGGGTTGGACGGGTGTTCGGATAAGCCGGTAAAAGCGATCCAGGCGATCGGGAGCCACCGGTGCTGAAAGGGCGCTGGCGATAAAGCCAGCCGCCGTCGCGGCGGACATATAGGCCAGGATCTGCCAGGGCAGATAAATGCCCGCCTTGCCATTTTCGACCCAGACCAGGCGCCAGGCTTCGCCCTGGGGAAGGGATTCCGCCCAGGACACAACGCCGGGCAATGTGGTGAGCCACCAGACCGTGAAACCGGTCAGCGTGCTTGCCCAGGCACCCATCGCGGTGAAGGGACGCCAGACGAGGCCGATCCAGAAGGCGATGCCCATCATGGGCGCGATCATGAACCAGATTTCCAGCGCCTTGATGACGTTGGGTACCCAGAAGGCGAAGAGAATGCCGCCGATAACCACGATCACGCTGGTGATGCGGCCCACGAGAAGGTAATGGCTATCTTCCCTTCCCGCCAGAAGCGGCCGGTAGATGTTTTGCGTGAAGAGCGCGGCGCTGGAGAGCATGTACGCGTCGCAGGAGCTCATGACCCCCGCCAGCATGGCCGCCACGAACAGTCCCAGGGCTCCCGGCAACAAATCCGGCAGGAAGGCCTGAGCGAGGTTGCCATAGAGCTTGTCCGCGTCAATGTCCTTCAGTGCCGTGCCATTGTTCATGTACCAGGCCACGCCGGCGATGGCCGTGACGCACCACGCGATGGTGCAGGCGCGTTTGAGGAAGTTGCCGAACATCATCCCCACGCGGCCCTCGTATTCCGTCTTCCCCGATCCGCAGATACCCATAATGAAAGGCTGGGCCACAATACCCACGAGCGCCTGGATTCCCATCATCACGACAAAAAAGAGCGTTACTTTGCCGGGGGCAACAAGGGAAAGCATGTTCGGGTCGTTGATGGTGGTCTTGATACCTTCGATTCCACCCGCCGCGTGCATGACAAAGGGTAGGAGCATGAAGGAGAAGATAACCGTCAGGGTGCCCTGAACCGCATCGGTTACGATGGCCCCGGTCAGTCCGCCCGCCGTGCCATAAAGGACAAACAGAAAAGCCGTAATAAGTATCGCCGCGTCGGCATTAACCGCTTCCCCCGTACACGCCTCAATCAGCGCCCCGGTACCCTTAAGCAGCACTCCCGTCTTGACTGTCAGGCTGAATATCCCCACGACCGCAAAGAGCCCCGCCACGCTCCGATCAAACCGCAAGGCGTACACATCCGCCGTGGTTACCGCCCGAAAGCGGCGAAAGAGGGGGGCGATGAGCCAATAGAAGGGCGTGACGAAGAGCCACGCCCACTGGTACCAGATGCCGGAAAGGCCCGTGCGCGCGGTGCCCGAGGCCACGCTCACCGCCTGGTCCGAGGCCGTTCCCGTGCCGAAAGCGTTCATCAGCATCATCAGCTTGCCGAACTTGCGCGGCATGAAAAACTCGCCCGTGGATTTGCTGCCCCGGCCCGCCCATATCCCGAGTAT
>JBIJDL010000552.1:0-4346 GCA_044344195.1 Candidatus Hydrogenedentales bacterium | reverse complement strand
GGGCAATGGCGAGGATGCGCATCAGACGGCCCTCTCTTCCAGGGGGGCGGCCCCTTGCTGGCGCAGGAAGAAATCTTCCAGCGACTCGCGCACGGGCGAAAACTCCACCAGACGGCCCGACTGCCCGTGAATCCGTCGCACGGCCTCGTTGGCCGTGGGCTGATCCTTGAAGGTGAAAATATCCTGCTCGTCCAGGCACCGGTGCGACTCCGCGAGGCCCGCCAGCTCGGCGCGGACCGCATCGTTCAAATCCGCCGCAATAACCTCCACCGCCTTGATATTCTGCGCCAGAAGCTCGTCGATCCGGCCCCGGTGGGTCAGCCTGCCCTTCACCAGGATGCTCACGCGATCACAAATCTGCTCCACATCGCCCATGACGTGGGAGCTGAAGAAGATCGTCTTTTTTTCATCGCGGCAACGCATGATCAGATCGCGGATCATCCGACGGCCGATGGGATCGAGGCCGCTCATGGGCTCGTCGAGAATCAGCAGGGGCGGATCGCCCACCAGGGCCACGGCGAAGCCGATCCGCTGGCGCATGCCCTTGGAAAAGCCCTTGATCCGCTGCTCCGCGATATCCCGCAGGTCCAGCAGCTCGGACAGCTTGTCCCACTGCTTGTCCCGCTCGGCGGGGCTCAGTTTCTGCAATTTCCCATAGAAATCGATGGTTTCCCGGGGCGTGAGGTACTCGTAGAAATAGGGCTGCTCCGGCAGATAGCCGAGCAAACGCCGCGCCTGGGGCGTGCGCACGTTCTCGCCGAAAACCGTGGCGCTGCCCGAACTCGGCTTGATGAGGCCGCAGAGGATCTTGATGGTCGTCGTCTTCCCCGCGCCGTTCCGGCCGAGGAAACCGTAGACCTCGTTCTGCTCGATGGTCAGGGTGAGCCTGTCCAGCGACTTCACTGCGGCCTTGCCGACTTCCTTGTAGGTCTTCGTCAGATCAGTGGTAACAATGGCACTCACACACAAATGCTCCTCAACAGGGTGGTGAACGTTCCTGCTCCAACGCGGATTTTAACGCGACCCTCGCGGACTTGTCCAATGGAAACAGTGCGGGGAATTCTGTCTTCGACGCTTGAACCGCCCCGTGCCGGAGCGCCCCGCTTGATCCATCGCCGCCCTTTCCGCAACCATAACGAGGCGATGCCACACGCAACGCATTCAGGGGGCTGGAGAGAATTCCACCATGACCAGAAGAGAACGCGTACTCGCTGCGCTGAACTTTCAAGAGACCGACCGCGTCCCCATGGACCTCGGCGGCATGGACTCATCGGGCATCAGTTGCTTCGCCTATCCCGGCCTCGTGGCCGCGCTGGGAATGCCGCCGCGCCTGCCCCGCGTCCACGATACCGGCCAGATGCTCGCCCTGCCCGACGTCGACGTGCTCGACGCCCTGGACTGCGACGTGGCCACCGTGCGTATGGACATCAGCAATGTCTACCCCCAGACCGAACGATGGCACCCCTATGATTTCAACGGACGCCTGCCCGCCCTCGTGCGCCACCCCGAAGATTTCCTCGCGCTGCCGGACGGCACCATCGTACAGGGGGACCGGACCATGCCCTCGGCCGCACACGTCTTCGAACACGAGCACGGCGGCCAGCCCGTGTCCCTCCTCGGGGAGATTCCCCGACCGGACATTCGCGAAGTGGTCGACACCCTCGTGCGCAGCCGCCCGAGCGACCGGGATCTCAACGCCATTCGCGACCACTGCCGCCGCGCCCGGGAATCCACCGACCGCGCCATCCTCTTCGCCGGTCCCGGCTGCCCCATCGGCATCGGCAGCTATAGCGGCATCGGCATGTTTCCCCTGCTCTGCCTCACCGAGCCCGACTACGTGGCGGAGTTCCACGACGCCGTGACCACGGAGATCCTCGGCCAGATCGCCGCCGTGCTCGACGAAGTCCACCCCTTCATCGACCTCTACCACGTCACCTCCGACGACTGGGGCACCCAGAACAGTTGTATCGCCTCGCCCCAGACCTACCGTGACCTGTTCAAGCCCAATTACAAGCGGATGAACGACACCGTTCACCGGCACGCCCCCGGCGTCAAGACTTTCCTCCACACCTGCGGGGCCGTCTTCGACCTCCTCGATGACTTCATCGAAAGCGGCTTCGACGTGATCAACCCCGTCCAGTGGACCGCCGGAAGCGAAGGCTACCGCGCCTGGAAAGACAAGACTCGCGGCCGAATGGCCCTCTGGGGCGGGGGCGTCCAGACCCAGAAAACCCTCCCCCTCGGCACCCTCGAAGAAGTGGAACACGAAGTCAACGAAGTCGTCACCTGCCTCCGCCAGGACGGAGGCTACGTCTTCGCCGCTATCCACAACCTCCTCGCCGAGATCCCGGGGGATAAGATCGTGGCGATGTATCGCGCGGCGGGGCGGGTGTGAAAATGCGGTGGAGCGCGCTCAAAGGACTCGGTTAACACGCTATTCCTCAACCAGCTTGAGAGTTCCCAGCGCGGTGATCGCGTTGGCCTCCAAGAGTTCCCAGCGCGGTGATCGCGTTGGCCTCCAGCGCGATCTGCTCCGAACTCCAGGCCCGAAGATCGGGCTCGGAGGGCTCTTTACCTTCCGCACTTGGCAGCGTAACCACGTCATCTCCCACGCGAAACTCCACCGAGCCAGGTTGCGGCTTGATCACAACTTCGATGTCCACGATCTCCGCCGGGGCATGGTCCAACAGGGTAAGTTTCATCCAGGGGCATGGCGCGTGCGGGTCTCCAGGGTTGCCTTTTCCTTAAAGGTACACTACAGACGGCGCGGGGAGGGATTTGGGAACATGGAGAGGCGGGGAGGGAGGGTAAGTCCGGAAGTAGATGCGTTTGAATGCGCGGATCTCAGGGGGTACAGTAAGCGGTATGGTAAACTTTTCCAACCGACGCACATTTCTCGCCACCTCCGCCGCAGCCTTGGCGGCGGCTCCGTTGCTTGCGTCCGCCGAGGGTGCGCTGCCGGTGCGCTGTGCCGTGGTGGGGACGGGTGGACGCGGGTCGGACTTGATTCGGAAGTTGGTCGATCTGGCGGAAGCGAAGCTGGTCGCGATTTGCGATGATTATTCGTCGCACCTGAAGTATGGCGCGAAGTATGCCGGGGATGGGGTCGTCACGTTTGAGAACTACAACACGATGCTGGCGGAGGCAAAGCCGGAGGCGGTCTTTGTGGCGGTGCCGCTCCACCTGCACCATGAATTTTGCGTGAAAGCGCTGGACGCGGGGGCGCAGGTTTATTGCGAGAAGAGCCTCTGCCATTCACTGGCCGATGCGCGGGATCTTGCGGCGCGGGTGAAAGCCACCGGCGCGGTGTTCCAAGTGGGGCTGCAACGTCGCGCAAATCCGGTCTATGAACAGGCCGCCGCGATGGCGTCGAGCGGCATGATCGGGCGCATCACGACGGTGAAGTGTCAGTGGCACCGCAACCACCCGTGGAAGCGCGATCTGCCCATCGGCCCGGAGGATCCGCGCCATGGCGCGCTGGAGCGCAAGCTGAACTGGCGACTCTTTGACGAATATTCCCACGGCCTCTTCACGGAACTCGGCAGCCACCAGATGGACGTGGTGAACCGCATCCTGGGCACGCCGCCGAAGCGGGTCTGGGCCACGGGGGGCATCGACTATTGGCGCGATGGCCGCGAAGCGGAGGACAATGTCTTCTGCACCTATGAGTACGCGCTGACCGATCCCGCGAAGCCGGACGCGCCCTATACCGTGCGCGCGACGTGGTCCGCGATTTTGAATAACGCCTTCGAAGGGGCCTCGGAATTGATCATGGGCACCAAAGGCTCTCTACTGATCACGCGCAACCAATGCCTGCTCTATCAGGAGGGCGCGGGTGTGCCGGATGCGGCGTCGGGCAGTGGCAACCCCGATGGCGCGGATGCCGTGACGAGTGGCAAGACGCTGTTGGTGAGCACGGATCCTTGGGATTTCCGGGGCGAGCCGACGGAATTCGAGATTGAGGGCGACGACACGCGCTGGGCGGTGCGGTCCTTTCTGCAGCACGTGCAGGCGAAGGACGTGAACACGATCTGTGATGTAGAGGTGGGCGTGGAGAATGTGGCGACGATGCTTATGGCCTTCGAATCGATGCGGAGTGGCGAGGCGCCGGGGTATCCGAGTTGAGGGAGGGATTGGCCACGGAAATGCATGGGATTTTGATCGCCCGCATCAACCGAGGGAATAGAGAAAGTGTTTTCCCACAGATAAACGCAGATGGACACAGATAAGAAACCGGGATCGCTGGTTACCACGGGGGATCGTCGTAACGAGTGGAGACTTTCCCCTTCCGTGAAATTCCGTGCATTTCCGTGGTCAATATTCTCCTCTATCCATAGCACCGCACC
>JBIJDL010000550.1:0-4349 GCA_044344195.1 Candidatus Hydrogenedentales bacterium | reverse complement strand
TAAATCAAGGCAACTCCCAAGCGGTGCCACGCGATTCGGCAACGCCGATTCGTGTGCCTTGAGCCTTGATTCACCCGAACCTTTCGAGCCGACTCACCCCTGCCCTTTTGTGCCAGACCGGTTATGCTGTCGCGCACCCAAAAATGATCAGCCAGAACAAACGGCTTCCGCCAGTTGGCACTGGTGACCATCAAATCCCTCGCTCGCCGCACACGAACCGGCGTTGCCGGATCGCGTGGCACGACCGGGTGTCCTCTCCCAAAGAAAAGGGCGAGGCCGTGTCCGGCCTCGCCCTAAGATTTAAGTAGTGACTACTCCGGCAACTCCTTGCCCTTGGTCTCCGGTGCGAAGTACAGGATCCCCAGGCCGAGGATGAACACCGACGAGAGCATCGTGGCGCCCCAGGCGAAACCGTAGGGCTTGCTCAGGAAGGCCAGGGCGGACGGGCCGGCGATGGCGATGTACCGCGCCACGTTGTAGCACACGCCCGTACCCGTTGCACGAAGGCGCGTGGGAAACAATTCCGGGAAGTACACGGCATAGCCGCCGAAAAGGGACGTCAGGAAGAAGCCCATAATCGGGTAAAGAATCAGGGCTATGGTGAAGGAGGAGGTGAAGTGGAACGTAATCGGAACAATGATCGCGCTGCAAATCAGGCTCACCGCAAAGGCCGGCTTGCGGCCCGTGCGGGTGGCCAACCAGCCCCACGCCAAAACACCGAAAAACGCGCCGAAGTTCTGCATGATAACGGCGATACTCGCTTTCTGGTTCGCGTCCTTCGCAATTTCCTCCTTAGCGCGGCCCTCGGGGTTGTCGCTCAGCCCGTCAAAGCGCGCCTGATCCCGCTCGGTCAGCGTAGCCCGGAAAGCCTCTACTTCGGCGGGATTGTTCTGGTCGCCGTTAAAGACAACGCCGTCCCCCGTGGGATCGCCGATCGCACCGCGAATCAGGTCGGGCGAAAAGGTGCCGATACCCCAGAAGCCGATTACGCCCACCGCCGCCAGGCCGATTGCACTCATTGTGCGCCGCCGCAACGCGGGCGAGAACAACTCCCAAATTACGCCGAGTTTAATATCCCCTCGCTTCGCGTCCTCCTGCGCCTCCTTCCACTTGTCCGGCTCTTTAATAAAGATGCGAATAAAAAACACCAGAACGGCGGGGATAAACCCGATGGCGAAAATCCAGCGCCAGGCCGACTCCGGGGGCACATAGGAGAATACGCTGAGACTGATCACACCCGCCAGCATGTTTCCCAGCGCGGAAGCGGCCTGCATGATAGAAAGCGCCGTGGCTCGGGCGTGCTGCGGGAAGACTTCCGCGATAAGCGCCGCGCCCGCCGCAAACTCGCCGCCGATGCCCAGCCCCGTCAGGAAGCGGAAGAAAGCGAACATCTCCCAACTTTGCGCCAGGCCGCTCAGGCCCGTGAATACGGCGTACATACCCACCGTAATCGCCATACAGCGCGTGCGGCCCCAGCGATCACCCACGATACCGAAAAACAAACCACCCGTCGCCCAGCCGAAGAGGAAGATACCTTGGACCACCGCCGAATAGTGGCGTACATCATCCGATGTGGCCCCAGCGCCAAGCAATTCCGTAATAGCGGGTTGCCGCGCCATCACATAGAGCCATTGGTCCATCGTGTCGAAAAGCCAGCCGAGGCACGCCACAACAAGGACAAGATAGTGATAGGGGGTCAGGCCCGTGCGCCAGGAGCTCGGGGCATGACTGGACGTAGTGGCAGTCATCAATTTCTTCCCTGCGGTTAAGATGAGATGAATTTGGGGATTGCCCGGGGGCAACGCCATCACCGAAAGTATGACCGGGCCCGCGCGCTCCAATCGCACATGGACCATCCCCAATAAATACACAATGCTGAGGGAGGTGGGGGATAAGACGGGCGAAACGAATTCACACGGGCCACCACCGCCGAAAGTGTATAGAAGCGCGAAATCGATGTCAATCCAGTGCCTTTAGTACTTTTATTCTCGCCGCCGCTATGGCGCTTCATTTGGATCGCCCGTGGCACCCATGGCACCATGGTCTCCTTCTTGGAAGGAGCACATCATGAAAAGAAAAAAGCGAAAGAGAGACGGACGACAAGGCCGCTACACCGACAAGGCCGGTCTCTCGCCAGGCACACCGGTATTCATCGGCGAGCAAAAACAGGAAAAAACTACGATAAGCGTTATCCGCTTCTCCGAGGACTTTGCCGTCGAAAAACGGGAAGCGCGCGTAGGCGAATGCGCCCTCGCCCGGGAACAATCGGGCATAACCTGGGTCCGTGTGGTCGGAATTCATGATGTGAACGTCATCGCGGCGCTTGGCGAGCACTTTGGGATCCACCCCCTGACGCAGGAGGACATCGTCAACACCGCCCAGCGCCCGAAGTCTGAGGAATTCGACGACTATATCTTTGTTGTAATGAAAATGTTCACGTACGACGAAGTCCAGAAGGATATCGATATCGATACGGTGAGCATCATCCTCGGAAAAGGATTCGTTATTTCCTTTCTGGAGCGCGACAACGCCGTGTTTGACCCGGTGCATGACCGAATCGTGAACGCGAAGGGGCGTGTCCGGAAGCTCGATGCGGACTATCTCGCTTATGCCCTCATGGACGCTGTCGTAGACGCATATTTCGTCGCCCTGGAACGAATCGGGGATCATATAGAGTCCATAGAAGACGATATCGTTGCGGCCCCGGTCCCTTCGCATATGCAGGAACTCCACCGGCTCAAAAGAGAGATTCTCTTCGTTCGCAAGTCGGTCTGGCCCCTGCGCGAGGAAATAGGCTCCATACTCAAGAGCGAATCACCCCTGATCAAGGAAGGCACGGGCGTCTTCCTGCGCGACCTCTACGATCACACCATCCGCGTCATCGATATCGTGGAAACCAGCCGCGATATCCTCAGCAGCATGCACGACACCTACCTCTCCAGTGTGAGCAATCGCATGAATGAAGTGATGAAGGTGCTTACTATTATCGCCACCATTTTCATCCCTCTCACCTTCATCGTGGGCGTCTACGGCATGAACTTCGACAATATGCCCGAGCTCCACTGGCATTGGGGTTACTATGGCATCTGGGGGATCATGCTTTCCGTGAGCGCGGGCATGGTGATCTATTTCAGAAAGCAACGGTGGCTATAGGGCGGCATCCCGAATGAAATTCATGACTTCCAGGCGAAGCATCTGCGCGCCCAGCAAGGCACGCGACATCGCGCAGCTTAAGCGTGCCCCATTCGAACCCGCGTGATGCGTTCAATCTTCGCCTGATCCACGTGACACGAAGTTTTGCTGAAATCTATCGTCGCCATCTTGGCTTTCAACCGGGCGGAGATAGCCTCGATTTCGTGGCGGGGCCGGGCGGAAAAGAGATAGTTTGAAAACCACACGCGCCCATGAATGGTAGGCACCAGTCTTTCGGATTCAACGATGCCCGACTCCGATATCTGGTAGGATCGATAGCCCAAGTCCTTCAGCATCGGGTAGGGATCCGATTCAAATGGTTCGGCCACTTCCAGAAGCAAGTCTGGCTTCATCGTGCCCAGGGTCTTGACCATCCCTTCCAGGGCCTGCTTCTCATGACCCTCAACATCGATTTTGAAGACAGCCGGGCCTGTAATTCCTTTGTCCTTTATGTAAAGATCGATGGACTCCGTCGGAACTTCCACCCCCTGCCCGTTGTTCAGATGTGAAAACCCATCTTCCAGCGAACAGCTCATGGCGGAGCCGCTGAGGTGGAGTTCCGCTGTGCCGCGCGCCGACGACACGGCCATGTGCTCACACGTGATAGAAGTGAGGTTATTGTTCTTTACGTTGGAAGAAAGCAGCCCGAAGTTCCCCGGATGGGGCTCAAAGGCGATTACGCGAACCTTCGGACGACATATGCCCACATGAAGGGCGTAGTAGCCAATATTGGCGCCCACGTCAAAGAATACGGAATCATCGGTGAGCAGCTCATTCAAAAGAAACACGGACTCGGGCTCGTAAAACGCCATACCGCACCAGAATAACTGGAAGCTCAGGTAGTTCTCGCGAATTCCGGTCAGCTTGAGTTGTCTCCCGTTCTGGGCGAGCACCGGAACGGGCCCGGCGCCAAACCATTGTTGCTTCGTGCGCATGCCCACGCGCCTCAAGGGGCCCTTAAGAGACGGAACCGCACTGCATAGAGATATCACACTCCTGCCAATAGCCTGCTTCATCGAATTCATCGCCAAAGTCCTTTGGTGAGCCTAAAGATCCCGATTTGCCGCATGCAACGGGGTACTCTAAGGATGGCGTGGTATCGCCGATTCTGCCTTGGCGGGGAAATCGCCACGGCCCGATATCGCACGTAAGATCAC
>JBIJDL010000551.1:0-4349 GCA_044344195.1 Candidatus Hydrogenedentales bacterium | reverse complement strand
CGTACTGCGAGTGCCCCCGACGCATCGAGAATCCTTCCCGACGGGCACACGAATGCTCGTTCCTCGCAATCGCGTGGCACGTTTGGTTGGTTGGGTGTCACGTCGAAGGTTCGATCGCGCGTTTGCCCTCAGCCTCGCGGTTTATTCAGCAGGTGTTTCAGCCTATAAAGCATGTCATGCGCCTCGCGGGGCGACAGGGCGTCGGGGTCGATGCCCTCGAGTTCTTTTTCGACCTTGCTGGGCTCGGCGGCGGCGCCTGTCGGGCCGAAGAGGTACATTTGTTCGGGCAGGCCGACGGCGGCGGTGTTGCCGGATTCGAGGCCTTCGAGAATTTCCCTGGCGCGGGCGAGGAGGCTGGGGGGAAGGCCTGCGAGTTTGGCGACCTGAATGCCGTAGCTGTGGTCCGCGCCGCCGTCCACGATGCGGTAGAGGAAGATGACCTTATCGCCGAGTTCGCGTACCGCGACGTTGACGTTTTTCGCGTGCTCGAGTTTGTTCCCCAGGTCGGTGAGCTCGTGGTAGTGCGTCGCGAAGAGGGCCTTGGACTTGCTGCGGTCGTGGATGAACTCGGCGACGGACCAGGCGATGCTGATGCCGTCGAAGGTGCTGGTACCGCGCCCGATTTCGTCGAGGACCAGGAGGCTGTTGGCCGTGGCGGAATTGAGGATGTTCGCGGTCTCGATCATCTCGACCATGAAGGTACTCTCGCCGCGCACGAGGTTGTCCGATGCGCCGACACGGGTGAAAATGCGATCGACCACGCCGATGCTGGCGCGGGCAGCGGGCACGAAGCTGCCCATCTGGGCCATGAGGGTGATGAGGGCCACCTGGCGCAGGTAGGTGGACTTGCCGGCCATGTTGGGCCCGGTCACGATCTGGAGGGTGGAGCCTTTGCGATCAAGGATCGTGTCGTTGGGCACGAAATCGCCGCGCGGCATCAGGTCTTCCACCACGGGGTGGCGCCCTTCGATGATCGTGATCTCGCCGTCGTTGGTGATTTGGGGCTTGTTGTAATTCTTGGTAACGGCCACTTCCGCAAGGGCCACCAGGATGTCGAGCGTGGCGATGGCGTCGGCCGTCTGCTGGATGCGGCGCGACTCGGCGGCGACCCGTTGGCGCAGGGCCACGAAGAGCTGATGCTCCAGGGTCTGCATGCGCTCCTGGGCGCTGAGGATTTCTTCTTCCTGTTCCTTGAGGCGCTGCGTGACGTAGCGCTCGGCGTTCACCAGGGTCTGCTTGCGCTCATAGTCCTCGGGCACCATCTTGGTGTTACCCTTGCTCACTTCGAGGAAGTAGCCGAAGACTCGGTTGTAACCCACTTTCAGGTTGGCGATGCCGGTGCGCGCCCGCTCGTCGGCCTGGAGTGTGGCGATCCAGTCGCGCCCGCCGCGCACGAGCTGGTGGAGCCGGTCCAGGTCCGCGTTGTAGCCGTCCTTGAAGATGTTGCCTTCGGTGACGGCGAGGGGTGGCTCGTCGACGATGGCGTGCTCGATCCAGGACGCCACGTCAGCCAAGGGATCAAGCTGGGTGCGCAACTGGCACAGCAAATCCGATTCCGCGTGGGCGATGGCCTCCAGAATCGCCGGTAGCCGATTCAGGGAATTGCCGAGGGCCTTCAGATCGCGGCCATTGCCCGACTGGGCCGTAAGCCGCCCGAGGAGTCGCTCCAGATCGGCCACACCCTTCAAACCTTCGCGCAGGGCCATGCGAAGTTGCGTGTCGTCGAAGCACTCCTCCACGGCGTTGAGGCGCTCCTGGATCGCGGCCACATCCAGCAGGGGGTGGAGGATCCACTGGCGCATTTTGCGCCCACCCATGCTGGTGAGGGTCTTGTCGAGCACGCCGAGCAAGGTGCCGCGCTTGGATTTCTCCACCTGCGATTCGATGAGCTCCAGGTTGCGCTGGGTGTTGCCGTCGAGCACCACGAAGCCGCTGGGGTTGTAGCGCCGGGGCAATTGAATCTGGGGCACGCGCTCGCGCTGGGTCTCGCGAATATACGCCAGGACGGCACCCGCGCAGCTCGTGGCCAATGGCGCATCGTGCAGCCCCACGCCCTTGAGGCTATTCAGCCCGAAGAGGTGGATGATCTGCTCCTCGCCCCAGGCGCGGTCAAAGTCATCGACTTTTCGTGTGGTGAAAGTGAGTTGGGGAAAAGCGTAGCGGAGCTTTTCGAGGAGCGGGGCATCCATGTCGGCGGACACCAGCACTTCGGATGGCGCTATGCGAACCAGTTCGTCCACCAGAATGCGCTCGAGGTTGACCGCGAGTGTCCCCGCTTCCCCCTCCACCTGGGCCGTAATGAATTCGCCCGTGCTCACATCCACAAAGGCGAGGCCGCCTGTAGTGTGGTGCGCAGCGATGGCCCCGAGGTAGTTGTTGGTCCTATCGTCGAGGAGTTCGGGTTCCATGACCGTGCCGGGGGTGACCGTGCGCACGATCTCGCGCCGTACGATGCCCTTCGCCTGCTTCGGATCTTCCATCTGGTCGCAGATGCTCACCGTGCGCCCGCGCTTGATGACCTTGGCGATGTAATTGTCCACCGCCCGCACCGGCACGCCGCACATGGGGATGCGGGCATCTTTGTCCGCGCCATCGCGCGAAGTCAGCGAAAGCCCGAGTAATTCCGCCGCTTCCACGGCGTCCTCGAAGAAAAGTTCATAGAAGTCGCCCATGCGAAAAAACAGCAGGGAATCCGGCGCGAGGGCCTTGGCCTCCATAAACTGGCGCACCATGGGCGTCACTTGATTGGGGGAAATTTCGCTGAGCTTTAGCCATGTGTGGTTCATGGCGAGGATTTTAGCAGTGGACAATGGACAATTGACAATTGACGATGGAAATCGAAATGCGGTCATTACCTCATCGGATTTGTGCGATAAGTACATCGTTGTCCATTGTCAATTGTCCATTGTCAATCGGCCTGTGCTACACTTTGCGCTCAATATGGGGCGGTGTGTCCGCCCGCAGTGTTCAACCCGAAGCATTCCGGCAGCCGCCATGGTACGCAAGCCCAAACTAACCGAAGAAGTCGCTATTAAGGCCCTGATCGACGCCGCAGTGGCCCAGGGCAGCGTGCTGCCCCGCGAACTTTCGGAGCTGTATGAAAACGTCCGGGACTTCTACGTCTATATCGACGAAGAGGGCCTGGGCGGTTGCGTCGCGCTCCATATTGATATGGCGGACCTGGCGGAGGTGCGTTCGCTGGTGGTGGCGGAAGGTCGCCGCGGACGGGGCATCGGCGAGCAGTTGGTGAAGGCGGTGCTGGGCGAGGCCCGGGGCCTGAACATTGCTCGGGTCTATGCGCTCACGCGCGTGCCCCAGTTTTTTCTCAAGATTAACTTTCGCGAAGTGGACAAGCTCGAGCTGCCGTATAAAGTCTTCAAGGACTGTATGCGCTGCCGCTTGTTTCCCGGATGCGATGAAGTGGCTATGGTGTGTGATTTGCCCGTTGCGAGCGAATCCGCGGAGGCGGCCGGACTTGCGCTGGCGGCCAGGGAGTAAGGCACGTTGATTTCGGAAACCCTCGGATTCCTGGGCTATGGCAACATGGGCGCAGCTATTCTTGAAGGCCTCATCGGCCTCGGCGCCGTGGACAAGGCCCGCGCACTCGCCTACGACCCCTCGCCGGCGCGTTGCGCGGAGGCGGAGCGTATCGGCGTGGCCTGCGCGCCGTCCCTTTCGGATCTGGTCTCGCGCTCGGGCGTCGTCATCCTCGCAGTAAAGCCTCAGGTCATGGGCGCGGTCCTGGAAGAAGTGAAGCCCGCATTGAAGCCGGGCACCCTGATCATCTCCATTGCCGCCGGCATCTCCACGAACTTTATTCAGTCGCGACTCGCGCCCGGTACGCCGGTGATCCGCGTCATGCCCAACACGCCCTACCTCGTCCATGCGGGCGCTTCCGGCATGGCCCCCAGCGCGGAGTGCAGCGCGGCCCAAGTCGAAATCGCGCGAGAGATCTTCGCCTCCATGGGCATCGCCGAGGTGGTGGAAGAATCCGCCATCGACGCCATCACGGCCCTGAGCGGCAGTGGTCCAGCCTATTTCTTTTACATGGTGGAGTGCCTCGTGGAGGCGGCGGTGGCCCAGGGCCTGGATCGCGCCATGGCCGAGCGCCTGGCGGGCCAGACGCTCTACGGCGCGGGAAAACTCCTGAAGGAAACCGGTGAAGCGGCGGGCGAACTTCGCAAGAAGGTCACGTCACCCGGCGGAACCACCGAAGCCGCGTTGAACGCATTCCGGGCCGAAGGTCTTGAAAAAGCGGTGGGCGTGGCGGTGTCGGCGGCGGTGAAGCGCTCCCTGGAGTTGGGGGCGTAGTCGGGGCTGTCCCCTTAAATGAAACCTTCTCAGCGAGT
>JBIJDL010000105.1:0-14699 GCA_044344195.1 Candidatus Hydrogenedentales bacterium | reverse complement strand
ATTCAGCGTGAATGAGGCCTCGCTGATCGACAGTGGGGCCATCGCTTCGCTAAAGGTCGCGGAAAGCATCGTGTCGGGGGGCACGTCAACCGCACCACTCTGGGGGTCGGTGATGGTTACTTCAGGTGCCGTGGTATCGGGGTCTGCGCCGGTTGTGAAGCTCCATACGCGATTCGCCGCAAGCGGTTTTTTCTCGCGGTCCTGCACGCCAGTCGTGACCGTCGCGGTATAACGTGTACTGGGTGCAAGCAACTCGGAAGGGTTAAAGGTGGCCGTGATACCCGAATAGGCCACTGCACCGGCCACCGGTCCCAAGTCGCTTTCCAGCGTAAAGGTACCCTCATTGATCGTTCCGGGGTCCATTTCCTTGCTGAATGTCGCGGAGATTGTCGTACTGAGCGAGATTCCGGTCGCGCCGTTAGTGGGGTTCGTGGAACTCACGGTGAGAGGATTGGCTGGCGGGCAGCCCGTCAATGATATGGCCGCCACCGCGAACACGGTGAGGGCCGACCCTAATCTCAAGAAACCGTTTCTTAACATCATATTAATCCTTTTCGTTACATGTCCGGAGCGGGCGATGCCAGCTTGCCCTATTAGCAAAGAAACTCCATGAGGAGCCCCAAACATGAGCCCATCTAACCTCCTTAGAGGCGGCTCATGTGACCGATTGCCAGTTAAACACTTGCCGGGAGATTTACAGCATTGTCCAAGTAAAGTTATTGTAAATCTGCTCGAATCGGAGCGCGTGAGGCATTTTGATGTGTCGTCGGTTATCGGACGATCCGGCCGCAGGGGGAAGGCGTCGCCCTCGGCGACCCGTAGCTTGCTGAGGAATTCGGTGAAGTGGGACTTGATGGAGAAGGGGGAGGGGAGCCATCTCAATGAAGCAAAAAAGACATGCGTTTGCGTAGCCGTTTCTCAAGCCGCAGGCACTTGATTCTCGGCCCCGTATACCTCTCCAGGCGGGGTGTGGCCGAGGAGGCGGAATCGCCCAGTTTACTCTTTCACGAACAGTTTATAGGGCGGTATGGGCTGTTTCTTTGCGGTATGCCCTTGCATGAAAATATCCATGGATTCGGATCCCGTGTTTTCAAAGTAGAGTACACGGATAGGGTGCCGGCCCGCTTGCAGGTATGTTGTCCCGCTGGTCGCCTTTTCCCCGAAGTAGCCGGCGTTGTCCACGACGACTTTTTCGTTCAGGTAAAGAACGCAACCATCGTTGGCGGTGGCGTGGAAGGTGTAGTCGCCATCGGCATCGATTTCGAGGTGGCTTGTGAAGACGACGGCCACATGATCTTCCCGCTTTTCAATTTCCCCTACATCGAAGCCGTGAATCCGTCCGCTGGACACCGGCACGGTGAGTTCCACCGGCGGCCGTTCATCCCATTCGCCTTCATATACCGCGTAGTCGACACCGTGAATGGCCGGATCGACAAAGTTCACGGAAACGCTGCTCGTAAAGCTCGGGATATACCTCTCGCGATACGCAATGGCGCTCACCTCCGCAGTGTTGTCCAGTTCGAAGGGCGCTGTATATCTTGTTGAACTCCGGTCCGGTGCGCCGCTGTCAAGCGTATAGAAGATCTCGGCATCCGCGGTCGCGGACTGGATCGAAATAATTGCCTTATCCGGCTTTGAAACGACGGCATCCCGGGGCCGGATGACGGGTGTAGCTACATGTACCGGCTTGACGATGCTGCCGATGTTTGCAGCGCTGAACTCGTACTCTCCAGGTGTGACCTCGTAGACCGTGCGGTTTCCCACACGGTCTCGCCGCTCCGCATTGCCCCAGTCTGACTTTCTTTCGAGATGCACGGGGTCCAGTTCGGTCGACGGGACAAGAACCGTGGCGGTGGTGTTGGGAGGGATTTTCACCTTCAGGTACAGCGTGTTGTCTGCTATGCGCCAGCGGCTGACAATCGGGCCGTAGCTCGACTTATATTCCGCAGCGACGTGGGTCAGGTCGCCCGCGATTGCCGGTTCGATGCGTATATGCTTGTAGCCCGGCTGATCGGGGTCAGAATTGATGCCAGCGAGTCCCGTGAAGAACCAGCGGATCACGCTGCCGTACATGGGGTGGCTGTGCGACAACTTCCCGTCCCAGTACTCCCACAGGGTCGTGGCATCCTTTTCCAGGATGTATCCAAATCCCGGATAGTTCCGCTGGTTCATCAGCGTGAAGGCGATGTCTTCGCGTCCCGATGCCGTAAGCACATCGAGCATCAACGGCGTCGCCAGAATTCCCGTGTCGAAGTGCCCCTCGTTCTTCAGAATACTTTCGACAAGGCTGTCGAGCACGGGAACGACAGCGTCCTCCGGCACAATACCGAAGGCCATGGGGAACACGTTCGCCCCCTGCCGGTTCTGCCAGTACTGGGCGCTGCCGACATCGAAATAGGACTTGTTAATGTTGTTCCTGATCTGCTGCGCGAGCTCGGCATAACGCGATGCGTCCTGGTCTTCCCCCAGGACTGCGGCGGCCTTCGAAAGGATGTCCGCCACGTGAAAGTAGTAACAAGTGTTTACAAACGGGGGCGGGATCTCCACGGGATCCGGATTCGCCCACTCACCGAGACACCAGCCGCCCGGTTCTTCCCGGTCCACCAGCCCATCTTGATTCACCCGCGTTCCGAGGTAATCCACAAAATGTTTCATGCCGGGATAGTGCTGTTTCAAGATGTCCTTGTCACCGTAATATTGATAGTAGTACCAGGGCACGCGAACATAGGAAGCGCCCCAGGCCGGTCCGCCACCTCCGCCCCCGTAGGGCGCCGTATGGGGCACGTGCCCCGTATCGCGGTTCTGGGCGTCCGCCATGTCCTCAAGCCATTTGCGATAGAACTGGGCCATGTCAAAGTTCAGGATGCACGATTCCATCAGATACTGCCCGTCGGCGGTATATCCCAGCCGCTCCCGATGGGGGCAATCGCTGATGAAAGCGCCGTGGAAATTTCCCAGTTGGGTCCGGATATAGTTTTCGTAAATCCGGTTGAAAAGCTCGTTGGAAGAGTCGAATGACCCGACCCGCTCCACGTCGGTATGCACCACCCTGCCCGTCACCTCACTCAAGGTGACGGAATCGGGCACGCCGTCGATCTCGACATGGCGAAATGCGTGCCAGGTGAAGCGCGGCTCATAGCGCTCGTCACCCTTTCCGGAAAGAATATACGTGTCTTCCTGCCCGTAGGGCCCGCCCATTTCTTCAATGTGCCGCAGCGTTATGCGAGTCCCCTTCGGGCCTTCCACCTTGAAGCTTACCCAGCCGGAAAACATTTCTCCGAAGTCGAAGGAATAGCCGCTCTCGCCCTTCCTTGATTCGAGAACCGGCTTGATGTCTCGGGTGACCCGGTCGGGCGGCGCCAACTGGGCCATGAGTTTTCCGGTGGGGGCACGGACGAGTTCCGCCTTCTTCCAGTGGGAATCATCAAAGCCGGTCTGGCTCCATCCAACGGGTTCCAGGCCGGCGTCATAGACTTCGCCGGTGAAGATGCCATCATGCAGGAGCGCGCCGGTGGCGGCTGCCCAGGTGCTGTCGCTGACGACGCGCTCGGTGGTCCCGTCGCGGTAGGTGATTTCCAGTTGCAGGATCATCCGGGGCGTGTCATACCACATCCAGCCCTCGTCGCGCCGGTCCCGCTGGTTGTACCAGCCATTCCCGAGGATCACGCCGATGGCATTCTGTCCCTGCTTCAGAAGGGCGGAAACATCAAAGGTGTTGTAGAGCACACGGGTTGAGGAACGATCGCTATAGTCGTACAGCAGATGGCGCAGATTGCGCGCGTCGTAGTTCGTGGGCGCGGGCGCCAGCACATGATCGCCAACCCTGGCGCCGTTGAGGTAGAGCTCGTAGTAACCCAACCCGCTGACATGGACCGTGGCGGACTGGATCGGCTTCGTCGTTTCAAAGGTCTTGCGGAGATAGGGCGCGGGGCCGGTCTCCGGCGAATCCGGCGCGGCGTCCTCCGACATCGCGATCCAGCTCGCCTGCCAGTCGCTCTCGTCATTGAGCCCCACTTGCCACCGGCCCGCCTCGCTCCACACCGAGCGCCGGCCGTCCTGATCCCACACGCAGACCTTCCAGAAAGCGGCTTGACGTGATTGGAGCGCCTTGCCGCCGTACTCAATACCCTGTGACTGGTCGCTTTGGATCCGGCCACTGTCCCACAGGTCGCCTGCATCGCTCTGCAAGCCCTCCAAGGTACTAGAAACGATGATCTGGTAGGCCGTTTGCGCTTGCAGCGCTTCTGCGGAAGGGAAGCTCCAGCTCAGGCGTGTCGCGCCGCCCCGGGTGGCGATCGGGTCCGTGAGGGAATCACATCGCAGGTTCACCGGCATCAGTGGACTGGCATGAACCTCGTGTGCTGTGCTGATGCCGGCCAACAAAGCCACCATCGACAGGATGAACGAACCTCTCAAGTAATACATAATCCAGATCACACTTTCTCTCGATTTCTTGCACTTGGGTCAATGCCCCGACGTCGTTGTTATACCCCATGGCGTATCACGGGGCAAGGGGATTGATCAGGGCAGTCGCATTGCAGACTCAGAGATTGCGGAGGGCATGGGCAATGCGATGCAAGGAAAGCAGTATCGACCACGGAAAGGCACGGAACAGCCGTTGGCCGCAACCAAAGTATTTTGACCACGGAGACACGGAGGCACGGAGAAAAAGAGGAGTGCAATAGTACCAGTACCGAGTCACGGTGCGCTTATCTTCGAAAAGGTCTCTCCCGTTTTCCTTCTCTCATTGGTCTTCTCCGTGCCTTCGTGCGCTCCGTGGTCAGCATCTATTTAGTCGAGCGGGCAAGAACACAGAAAACAGCTCATTCGCCACTTTGCACTGTAAGTTGCTTTTTCGAAGTGACTTGTGACCAGCAGAAGAAACTATCTTGCTGAAAAGACAAGATGTTGACGGATAGTAGTGCGGAACGTCACGGAAATAGAGTTAAGTTGGCGCCTCCGGGTGGTCCTGCCGCATGTTAGTTCGACTTCGCATACCTCGTCTTAATCTCGCCGATCTTCTCGATGATGGCCGGTGTCATGGGGAATTTGGTGCCGTACTCGACATTCTTTATGTAGCTTCCATACATCAGAGCAACGCCGCTTCCATTCCAGTGCCTCGTTTGAATGCCATCGTCGTGGTAGTCTGGGATCTCGAAGAGGATCGGGATGTCCCATACCTCACGGCCGTGCCGCTGGTCCAAGTCGCTCGTCAGGCGCAGAAACTGGTCACCGCCGAAGGAGCCTCGCCCGGTGGGCGCGGGCAGGTCGGCATTGAAGTCCGCGCCGCTTTCGATAAGCTTGGGGTATTCCTCCAGGAAAGCGAGGAGTTCCGACTCGTTGCACAACGCATAGCCGAAATAGGCGAGAGTCGGATTGGCGAGCTGTTGTTCTATGGATAAATCCCTATATGCACTATCAGCAGCGATGCAGAAGAGGTCCCCCCAGCTTGAAACGAATTGAGGGCTTACGGACTCAATGCCGAGAAACAAGACGCCGGGCACGGCGCTCATGGGGGGATACTTCTTGTCCGGGTGCGCCTTGGCATAATCCAGCAATTGTACGTTCCAGCCATACTGAAGCGATAAAGAGCACTGGATGGGATTGTATTCTACCAACAGAATCCGCAACCCCGCGCCAAGCAGAATGAGTCCCAACAGGACGGAGCCCAAGCTGAGCGCAATGATTTTCAGCATGCGTTGCCTGCTTTTCGTCATAGGGCGCTCTCCGTGTGATGCGTCAAGAATCTCACATTCGCTGCGACGGGTCAATGCGTCCCTGCTTTTGGCGCTGGGCGAGTTTCTTACGAGCACCGTGTGAACTTGTCCATCTTCCATCCGTGTCATCCGTGAAATCCGTGGTCAGAATGAGAATGAAGTAGTAGACCACGGATTACACGGATTGGCACGGATGCAAACCCTAAAGACGGACAAGTCGGCAACTGCGGGTGGTCCTGCCGCATGTTAGTTCGACTCCGCATACCTCGCTTTGATCTCGCCGATCTTCTCGATGATGGCCGGCGTCATGGGGAACTTCGTGCCGTACTCGATTGAGTCCATGTCGCCCGGGATATGAATGACAATTCCGCGGCCATTCCAGTGCCTGGACACGGGAGAACCGCTGCTGTAGTCCGGGATTTCAAACATGATGGGAATGCTCCACACCTTTTCACCATACTTCTCATCCAGGTCGTACGTGAGGCGCAAAAACTGATCGCCTCCAAAAGAGCCTCGCCCAGTGGGCGCGGGCAGGTCAGTATCAAAATCGGCCCCACTTTCGATGAACTTGGGATACTCTTCCAGGAAAGCGAGGAGTTCGTCTTCGTTGCAAAGCGCATAGCCGAAGTACGCGAGAGTCGGATTGGCGAACTGCTGTTCTATCGGCATATCTTGGTACGCCCTTCCGGCCGCGACGCAGAACGTCTGTTCACGATAGTTCGAAATGAATTGTCGACTGACGGACTCCAGGCTGAGAAAAAGGACACCGGGTGCAGAACTCATGGGGGGATATTTCTTCTCAGGGTGCGTCTGGGCATATTCCCGCAACTCCTCGTACCAGCCATATCGAATCATCGAATAGCACCCGATACCAGTAACATTGACGGACACTACCCGTATGACCGTTAAAAGCAAAATCAGTGCCACTGACACGGCGGCTGAACAAATGGCAATTATCTTCAGCCGAGATTGCTTGGTCGTCGTCATGGGGGCTCTCCGTACACACTATGGCGTGCGAGTCACTGGGCGCAGCATAGGCCCTGAGCGAGTTTATGACGGAGTCGCGTGAACTTGCCGTTCTTGTATCCGTGCCTATCCGCGCAATCCGTGGTCAGCCCTTGCCGGCGCCGGAGCGCTTCCTCTATTCCTCAATCACGAATTCGTGTGTCCGTTCCATGGCCCGCAGCGCGGGGGAATCGCGCAGCACCGCGGCCATGCCGTTCTCGAAGGGCGTCACCATACGGTATTGGGGCGGGATGACCGGATTGCCCTGGCGGTCGATGTAGCCCCAGGCCTCGCCTTTCAGAACTGCCGCTCTGCCTTCGAAGAAGGGCTCGACCTGATCATACTCGGGCGCGAGCATGGTTTGTCCTTCGCGGTTGACAAAGATATATTCGGGCGATTCGGTGCGCCACACCAGCGCGAGGCCGTCATGGTGAGAACTTTTCATCCGCTGAACCGTGTCTATAATGACGACAAATTCGCCCGTCTTGTCGATGAAGCCTGCGTTTTCGGCTGAACCATCGGCCCTGCTGATTTGCGCGACCGCCAGGCCATCCACAAACTCAAACAGCGCGTTGAATTTGGCTTCGATGACCCAGTTGCCCGACTTGTCGATCATCCCCAGACGCTTCTTGCCGTGCTCGTCCAGCTTGCCCGCGATGGCGAGGCCGCCCTTGAAGGGGCGCGCTTCGGCGTAGCTGCCCGGCACGGCGTTGTCACCCTTGAGGTCCACATACTCAAAGAGCGGGCTGGAGTTTCTCGGGTCGCGGCTTGGCCCAAGGATGCCCATGGCCGCGACGCCCTCGGCATAGGGCGAGGCGATGGCATAGCCGGGGTCGACGCGAAAGAGGAACTCACCGCTTTTCTTCATGTAATAGGTGGCGCGGTTCGTCTGAACCGGGAACACCTCGGCGTCGGGCGCGTGAATGCCAAAAACACTGGCGACTCCTGCACTCGACATTCGCAGATGATTGAATGCGCCATAGGGTCCGAGTTTTGCCTCGATATCGCGCAGCCACGGATCGTTTGCCCGCTCCACCAGCGTCTCGGCCACATTGTGTACCCATGCCACTTCGTTCTCGTAGACCGGCGCCCCATTGGGCCCAATGGTCCCGTGGAGGCTTCGGATGTGGGCCTGCGCCAACAGTCCAAGTCCGTAGTACACGGTGAATCCGCCCGCCGCCAGGAGGCCAAGCGTCACACACGCGATGGTAATTCGTTTCCTAATGGTCATGGAGCGTCTAGACCTTTTCCCTTGTGCTTGCCGCTGGAACGATGGGGCTACCCTAGCAGATTGGAGGGTCACCTTCAACGAGGGTCGGTATAGTCTGGACCGCCCATAGATTCAGCCTGAAGGTCACTTGGGAATCTCACATGTTGGGGGCTGAGTAAATCGACTCCGCAGGGGCTCTCGGCGAAGTTCAACGACGTAGTGTGAACCTTCCAATCTTGCATCCGCTGTAACACTTTAGCCGAGTGAAATTGAATGACTCGTCAGCATTCTCGTCGCGACTTGGCACTGCACAGAAATCTCGCACGGCTGGGAGCGCAGGCGTCTCGCCTGCATCATGCACCGCAGGTGCATGGATTGCTGGCCAAAGACTTAATTTAGTTCCGTTCTTGTTGAACAGGTTTTGACGGTCCGATCGGCGAAAGTTCATCCAACATTGCGAATGTACCTTCGGTCGATTGCAGGCGGCACGACTGCGCTCCCAACTTTGCGCTTCCTTCTTGTAGAGACCCGTTGGCATGGTATCGCCGCAGGCACTTCAGACGGCTAAAGTGGTCCCCTCCGTGTTATCCGTGGTCCGAAACAGAAATGGGGCAGGGACCACGGATCGGCACGGATACTTCAGTCGGGGACTTCGAACCTCGCTCATTTTCCCAGTTACTGGCCCAGGTTCGTCCACTGAATTCTTGGTTGCCCGCCCGCCATGGTGTACACTCTTGATACTTACTTGGGCGGGACCCTTGCGTCCCGAGGTACGAAGGGTTGCTTGCTTTGCGTACGCTGCGGTTTTTGCGTTTCTTTTTCGAAGGGGGTGGTGTGTCCATTCGCGGTTGTACTCTGTTGATCCTGATGGGCCTTTCTTCGGTGGCTGGCGCGCAGGAAGCCCTGCAGGAAGCCGCCGAAGCGGCCGCGCCCGATCTTGCGACTCCGCTGGAAATCCCCGAGTTGAAGCCGCTCCACCTGGAGACGCCCCTCGTGGAAGGGGGTTCGGCCATCCCCATCGTGGTGCCAGCCGATGGCTCCCACAATGCCGACGCGGCAGTGATCGCCAATGCGATTGAAGCGGCGGGCGGGGCGCGCCCGGCGCTGATGAAAGACGACGCCTTCTCGGCGGGCCTCCGTATCGAGCAGCACCTTATCGCCCTGGGCAATCGCTCGACCAACAAGCTCCTGGGCGCACTCTACGAACGGCACTACAGCCTGACCGACCTGCGTTATCCGGGTCCCGGCGGCCACGAAGTGCGCACCCTCCACAATCCCCTCGGTAATGGTAAGAATGTCATCATCATCGGCGGAAGCGATGCGGCCGGCGTGACCAATGGCACGTTGCTTTTCTCCCGAAAAGTCGGCGAAGCCCGGAAGACGGAATCCGGACTGGTGCTGGGCCGCCTCATGGAAATTCAGCTCGGCGCGGGCATGACGCCGCCGCAGGATCTGGAGCAGGCGACCACCTGGGACGGCAATGCGGTAGGGGGCGGCGATTTCGGCTGGAACAGCATCAGCAAGCGCATGGCCTTGTATTACATGACCGGGGACACCTTCCACGCCAATGAGGCCCTGCGCCTCGCCTTCCCGAACGATCAGGCAAAGGCCGAGCTGGAAGCGCTTGATGGCCCGCGCATCGAAAATCGGGACGCCCCCCTCAGCGGCACGCGGCCGGAGTACGCCCACCGCATGGCGCTCTATTGGGACCTCATCGAAGAGAGTCCCGCTTTCACGGACGACGACCGCCTTCGCGTGACCCAGGCTCTCGCAAAGCAGGTGGTCCCGGGCGACATCGAAGCCACGATTCTGACCCCGTACTTCGTCGGCATCGCCCGAGAGCAATGGTTCTCGCTGGCGCGCTTCAGTCTGGGGCTCTATCTGGCAAAGGACTACGCCGATCTCCGCTGGACCGTGCTTCGGGATCAGGGAGCGAAGGATTTCAACGCTATTCAAAGCCACGCCTGGGTGGTGGGTGGCGGCCAGGACCTCGCCCAGTATGGCGCTGGGATTGCGCCCGTGCTGAACTACCTCCTACTTACCGGTGATCGCGTGCCTGTGGAAAAGGGCGTGCTCGCGGCCCTCCTGCATCCCCAGGAGATCCTGGCGAGCGGCCGCGAGGGCGACTGGACCCTGGTCCAGAGTCCCATTGCTTTCTTTCACCAGGCCGTCCAGCTTACGGGCGACGGGCGCTGGCTGGAGTACGCCCGCCGAGCCGGCGCGGACCGTGATCGCTTCCGCATCGGCCAGTCCTGGTGGCCCGCTATCGCCGCCGTGCCGCCGACCGGGTTGGCGGAGAGCTGGCAGGTCTACGGCATACCCGATCCCCAGTGGCGCGAACGCAACAACGGCATATCCTGGGAAGATTCCTTCAATTTCACGAGCTACCGCAGCACCGCCGATGCCACGGGCGACTTCATTCTGCTCGACGGCCTTCAGGCGGAATTGCGCCAGCCCCTCGGGATTCTGGAGTTGCGGCAGGGCGGCCAGACCATTCTCGAAGGGCGACACAACGCCTTGCGGGTCCGCGTCGAAGGCGTCGCCGAAGTGACCGTGCCCGCCGATGCCGCTCTGAAATACCGTGGGGTGGTGGGGGAGATGGCCACCGCGATCATCGAATCCCCCAACGACCCGGCCGCCGTCTGGCGGCGCAGCATCATCAATCGGCGCGGGCACTACACGCTCCTGCTCGACAGCCTCACACCCCGCGTCGATTCCCCCAGCCTCGAAGTTAAGCTTTCGTGGGAAACCGCCGAAGGCGACTGGGCCGTCGGGCCCGGTGCAAGCGCCCTCCTCCTGCCGGGCGTGGACGATGCCGAAAAAGTACCTGCCCTTCAGACCAGTCGCGCCATGAGCCTGGCGGTCGCGGGCAAGGTGGCCACCCTGACCTCAACGGTGCCCGCCGTGATCGGTCAGCCCCAACACCTTTTCTCCATCATTGGGCGCGGCACCGTGGGGGCCATCGCCTGCACACCCCTCGGGAACAGCGCCGCCGCGCTCCGCGTTCCAGGGGCCGCCGTCGCCGCCACGGGCGCGCACGAGGGACTCGAAGGTGCCCTCGTGCTGCTGGAGTCCGACTACCTCTACGGCCTCAACCTCACCGCCGCTCGCGAGCTCATCCGCGCCAACACGCCCGTCGAAATCGCCTGGGACCTCCGCGAAGGCATCATCGATATCATCACCTCGAAGCCCACCGTACTCACCCTCGCCCTCGACGGTCCCGAAAAGCTCCGCCTCGACCGCACCCCTCTCACCGGCGAACTCATCGACGGCAAAGTACGTATCACCCTCGACGCCGGACGCCACCGCATCACCGGCGCCTCCCTCACGCAGGCCCGGCTCGACGTAAACACCGTCTGGCTCAATGACACGGTGAACAAGGCCATGGCCGAGAACCAACCCGCGCTGGCCGTTGCAGGGCCTGTTCAAGCGCCCTGATAGTATTGTTGGCCGCCGAGTCGTCATTTCCCCATTGCGGGCCAATCGGTTCAATGCCGAATGGTGGCCAGTCAATGGACGTTGACGCTTCTGTCATTCCCACAAATGGGTCTGACGGTAGTACTTTAGCCGAATGGCGTCGAGTCGTCGACTTCTCGCCATGGCTCTATACTGCGACAAAAGTGCGCACGGCTGGGAGCGCAGGCGTCCCGCCTGCAACGCACCGAAGGTGCGTCCAAAGCATAGTGTCGTTATCTTCTCTAATCGCGATCACCGTAAAGTAATGTGTCTTTGGAGACAACCCATGCACCTGCGGCGCATGATGCAGGCGAGACGCCTGCGCTCCCAGCCGTGCATGATCACTTTGCAGGGTCAGGATCACGTTGCAACGCTGAAACAATTCAGACGGCTAAAATGTAACGTCTGACGATATAACCCTAAACCCGACCTCGGAAGTAGATTGCCGATTCTCTGTCATTCCCAGGAATGTGGGAATCCAGAGACCGCACAACGTAAACTGCGCGAAAGCACTGGATTCCCGCATGCGCGGGAATGACAGTCTTTTTTCTGTGTTCGCAGCAAGACAGTAGGACCTTCTTCCAATGAGCCTTGAACCCATGGCAGGGGCCCCATCCATCCCGGCGTAAGCATCGGCCATGTCCACCTCAAAGTCGCCGACCTCGAGCGCGCCCTCGCCTTCTACTGCGGCGTCCTCGGCTTCGAGCTTACCCAGCGCTACGGCCGCGCCGCCGCCTTCATCTCCGCCGGCGGCTACCACCACCACCTCGGCCTGAACACCTGGGAGAGTCGCGGCGGAACCCCGCCCCCGCCCGGCAGCACGGGCCTCTACCACGTCGCCATTCTCTACCCCACCCGGGCCGCTCTCGCCGATGCCCTTCGCCGACTCCAGCACGCGGGAATCCCCCTCGACGGCGCAGCGGACCACGGCGTCAGCGAAGCCCTCTACCTCCGCGATCCAGACCAGAACGGCGTGGAACTCTATTGGGACCGGCCTGAGGATGAATGGCCGAGAACGGAGGATGGGGGACTGGCGATGTATACGCGTGCGCTTGACATGG
Source organism: Candidatus Hydrogenedentales bacterium (assembly GCA_044344195.1). GTDB lineage: Bacteria > Hydrogenedentota > Hydrogenedentia > Hydrogenedentales > JAEUWI01 > JAEUWI01. The sequence goes on along the minus strand of JBIJDL010000105.1, from coordinate 2,250 downwards.
AGGCGTTGCTGAGGGCGGTCTGTAGGTAGGAAGTGGCTGGAATTGCGTTGCGGCGCTTGAGAGCGCGCGTGCGCGAAAACCCGCCTAACGGGAAAGGCGACCAGCAGGGCGGAAAGATGCCAGAACAGAGGGGATCAATTGCCAGGCTTTTTCGCGCCCGTCGTCGCGGTGCGCCCCAGTCGATTTCGGAGCCAAAACAGTGCAAACACCATCAGCCATCCGGGTACCATTGTCCAATAGCGGACTCGTTTCAGCATCACGAACTTGAGGTCCCAGTACAGACTTGAGGCCAGGTCGCTCGCGGCCTTTCGGGACAATTTCTTATCTCGCTCGATTTGAGCGAGCTGGACATAGGCGAGACCATAGGGGAGGGCGGTCGCGAAGGTCGTTTGCAGACGGGTCCGGTAGTAGAACCAGAGGAGGGGCTTGCGAACAAAGCTGAACAGCGTGCGGGGATCATTTATCAAAGCAGCAGTATTTATCCGTGCAAGGTTGATGATCTGAATCGCGCCTTCACGCTTGAGCGCGTAGGTGCGTCCCTCCGGGCGCATTGCGTAGAGTGGGCGTGCGCCCTGCTGCAGTAGCCTGTTTTCTTGCTGTTTTGCCGCGAGATCGTTCCCCACGAGGATGATCTTGGTGAGGCCGGATCGCTCCTTCGGCTTCCAGAGACGAAGCATTCTCTTCAGTAGTTTTGCAGCGTCGACGCCGCAGTGTTTGCCTCCCGTTTCATCCGCAATTTGGGTTTCGACGTATTCGCGCGGTGTCTCCGGGCGTTCCCCATCTTGAAGAACCTCGCGAGGCGCGGCATCAATGCTTTCTTCAAGTCCGGTCAGGTTGGATATCGTCTCGGGTTCCATGTGGCCTGACTTGTCCGGTTGAGCGGACGATTTGCCTCCGATGATGTGGCGCATCAAGTCCCTTAACAACAGCAGCAAGATTGCAGGTAGTGCCGTGGAGAAGAGCATTCGCCGGTAGAACAACCAGGTCGTCTCGAACAGAATGCTATCGGAGCGCTTCCTGAGGCGACTAAGCGGAAGTCCAGTTTCGCGTCGAAGAAGGACGAGCCGCGCGGATGCCAGCATCAGACAGGCGTCGTAGCAGAGTCCAATCCGCAGGTTGCTCCGATACTCGATGCTTGCGAAGAAACGGCGGAGCGGATGGTAACCGGATTCGAGCGAAGCCGCAAGGGCTTTGTCGTACTCTTTCCGTAGATCGAAGACTCCCACCAGGCCGGACTCGGGCAGCCAATACGTTTGGCTGTCGATGCCTTTCGGTTCCACGGGATGTCCGCCTGCTTCGGTCACTTCGTTTTCTATACGGCGGAGCGAAAGCTCGTCGTTGATGAGGACGAACTCTTTATACTCAGCCAGTTCCTCCGGAGTCCAGGAACGCAAGGCCTTTTCCAGGACGCTGACAGGCGCTACACCAAAGACAGGAGAACCTGTTTCGTCGCGGATGATTGGTTTGCGAGTGATCGTTTGCATCATGTTTAGCCTGCTCAGGTCGATTTTACATCATATAGATCTTAGTGTGGCCCGACACCGGCCCGTTTGGCTACAACCTGTCTACATCACAAGACCCTCGCCAAAGTCGGGAGGCCATTCTGACACAAATCAACGTCATTACCGACGGGAAAAGGGTGGAACAGCAGGTCCGTTTAATTACTGGCCCCAAGCAAAGAGAGTATAGTTCGGTATATTTCTCGTCGACTTCGGAATCCGGCAGAGCACCTTCTCGCCGCAGCACGGCGAGTTTTGCGGAGGCGACGCCGAGTTGTAGTTCGTCGAGAACATCGAACTTGAGGCGGGTACGGTACGCTAGGCTCAGATGGTGCCAGCGGAGCCAACCTGTTCCCGGCTTCTGTAGTCTTGCAATGACTCTCTGCCGCATTCGGCCAATATTAACGATCAGGATGACCCCTCCGTTTGGCAGTGTGTAGGTGCGCGACTTTGGTGTTCTCCGGTAAATGGGGTAAGCTCCCCGAAGCATCAGTTCAAGTTCGGTATTGTCTATGGCGGACTCATCGTTTACGATAACGATCTCCCGGAGCAAGGCTGCATCGTCACTAGGAAAAGCAGAAAGGCCCCATGCGAAGATCTCGGCGGGATCAACGCCAGCAATCACTTCGCCTGACTCGTTGCGGATCTTCGTCGGGCTACTGCGCGTGTTATCCGATTCTGGCGCGGCTACCCGGTCGCCGAGGGGGGCGTCCTCAATCTCATCGAAGTTTTCGTGCGAATCTTCTCCGTC
>JBIJDL010000549.1:0-4355 GCA_044344195.1 Candidatus Hydrogenedentales bacterium | reverse complement strand
TGGGCGCGGAGCTTCGTGGGCTTCATGGCCGAAGGCTTGAACTTGTACATGCCCTTGAGGATGCCTTCGCGGACGCCCTTGCTCTTGGGCATGGCGGGCATCGCATAGGGCTCGTTCTCCACCGTGAGATAGTAGAAGACCGCTTCCTGCTCCTGATACATGCGGCGGATGCCGTCCTGGACGATAATCGCCAGTTCAAAAGCGAAGGCCGGGTCGTAGCAAAGCATGTTGGGCACGGTGCTGCCGAGGACGAGGCTGTGCCCGTCCTGATGCTGGAGACCTTCGCCGTTCAGTGTGGTCCGCCCGGCGGTACCGCCGACGAGGAAGCCCTTGCAGCGGATATCGCCCGCCAACCACACCAGATCGCCGATGCGCTGCATGCCGAACATGGAGTAGTAGATGTAGAAGGGGATCGTGTTGATGCCGTGGCTGGCATAGGCCGTTCCCGCCGCCAGGAAGGACGCCATGGAGCCGGCTTCGTTGATGCCTTCTTCCAGGATCTGACCGTCGGTGGCTTCGCGGTAGTAGAGCAGGTTGTCCGCGTCCACGGGCTCATAAAGCTGGCCCTTGGAAGAGTAAATACCGACTTGGCGGAAGAGGCCATCCATGCCGAAAGTTCGGGCTTCATCGGGCACGATGGGCACGATGAGCTTGCCCAGAGCCTTGTCGCGCAGGAGAATGGCGAGAATGCGCACGAAAACCATGGTGGTGGATACGGCGCGGTCGTTGCCCGTCAGGAACTCCTTGACGAGTTCATCGCCCGGGGCCTTGATGGCGGGTGCGGTAACTTCGCGGCGCGGCATGGAGCCGCCCAGTTCGGCGCGGCGCGCCTTGAGGTACTGCATCTCGGCGCTGTCTTCCGCCGGCTTGTAGAAGGGCGCATAGGCCACTTCCTCGTCCGTGATCGGGATGCCGAAGTTGCCGCGGAACTCGCGCAACTCGTCTTCATTCATTTTCTTCTGCTGGTGGGTGATGTTCTTGCCTTCACCCGCCTCGCCGAGGCCGTAACCCTTAACCGTCTTGGCCAGGATGACTGTTGGGCGACCTTCCGTGTCCACGGCCTTCTTATAGGCCGCGTAAACCTTGATGGGATCGTGGCCGCCGCGCTTGATCTTGCGCAGTTGCTCGTCGGTGACGGTGTCGAGGAGGGGCTTCAGCTCGGGATCGCGTTCGAGGAACCAGCGGCGAATGTAGTCCCCCGATTCCACGGTGAACTTCTGGTAGTCGCCGTCCACCGCGCCTTCCAGCACATTGATCAGGCGTCCGCCGAGATCAGACTTGAAGATGGGATCCCACTCGCTGCCCCAGATCACTTTGATTACATTCCAGCCTGCGCCGCGGAAGATCCGCTCCAGCTCCTGGATGATCTTGCCGTTGCCGCGCACCGGGCCGTCGAGGCGCTGGAGGTTGCAGTTGATGACGAAAATCAGATTGTCCAGGTTTTCCCGGACAGCGAGGCCGATGGCGCCGAGTGTTTCCGGCTCGTCGCACTCGCCATCGCCGAGGAAGGCCCACACGTGGCCGCCGTTATTGGGTTTCAGGCCGCGGTGCTCCAGGTAGCGGTTGAAACGCGCCTGGTAGATGGCCATGATGGGGCCGAGGCCCATGGATACCGTGGGGAACTGCCAGAAGTGGGGCATGAGCCACGGGTGCGGGTAGGAGGACAGGCCACCGCCCTTCGCCAGCTCGCGGCGGAAATTCTTGAGGTCTTTTTCGTTCAGGCGACCTTCCACATAGGCGCGGGCATACATGCCGGGGGAGGCGTGGCCCTGAAAATAGATCTGGTCGCCGCCGTGGGACTCCGTCTTGCCGTGGAAGAAGTGGTTGAAGCCCACTTCATACAGGTTGGCCGAGGAGGCATAGGTGGAGATGTGGCCGCCGATGCCGTCCAGTTCGCGGTTGGCGCGCACGACCATGGCCATGGCGTTCCAGCGAATGGTGGACTTGTTCAGGCGCTCCAGCTCGCGATCACCAGGGTACTCTGGCTCATCATCCGCAGGGATCGTATTGATATAGGGCGTGTTCGCCGTAAAGGGCAGACGGACGCCGTGGGCGTAGGCATAATCCGACAGGCGGTACATCAGGGCGGTCGCCGCGGCAACGCCCGACTCCGCGACCAGATCGTCCAGCGCATCCATCCATTCCTGGGCTACTTGTTCTTCCAAAGGCTCGGGTTCTACACTCACCGGGGACCTTTATCCTTTCCGCTTCGATGCACGCATGCGCGTACCGCAAAACTATAGATATCGCTGACTCGCGAAGGGCATCCTTGTCCAAAACCCGGCAAGCACCGGGCGACATGGTATTGTATGCCAGTCACGCCGCACACATCAAGGCGCGGCACGCTGCGCGCTCTATCGGCAAGGGTTGCAAGCGCTTAGAAATGGACGGTCCCGTGGCAAGCGGAGCGCCATAAAAGCGAAAATCGAGAAAAGCAGCGATTGGTGCCGGACCCTTGCCGGTGGACCTCCGGCAAGAGTCCTGCATTAGCGGCTCGGCGTGTCGTCGGCGACACGCTAGATGTGGTTAGACATGAAATCGGCCCGACCGGGCAGGAGGATGGGTCATGATACTGGTACCCTTGGAGGCCGACGTTACGATGTATCGTTGGCCGATCATGAACTTCGTCCTGATCGGGACCATCACGCTTCTGTCATTGCTGGCTTTCGGCGCGCCGGAGGAAGCAGGCATTGAGGCCTTCGTGCTGAGTGATTGGAATCTTCCGGGCATGTTGGGCCACGTCTTTCTCCATGGCGGCCTCTTTCACCTGCTGGGCAACATGCTCTTTCTGTGGGCTTTTGGCAATGCCGTTTGCGCAAAGCTGGGCAACTTTGCCTACCTCATGGTATTTTTCGCACTGGCGATAGCGTCGGCAATCGTACACCTGATGTTCGACGGGCGCCCGGCGATTGGGGCAAGTGGCGCTATCAACGGTATCGTGGGGCTGTTCCTCGTGTACTTTCCCCGCAACGACATCCGCTGTTTCTGGTGGTTCTTCTTCCGCTTCGGCACCTTCCACATCAGCAGCATCTGGATGATCCTGCTCTGGCTGATCTTCGATCTCTGGGGCGCCTCGGGCGACAGCGGGAGGGTGGCGCACTTCGCCCACCTCGGGGGATTCGTGGCGGGAGTGATGATCGGTTTCGGGAGCCTGGTATTCAATGTGGTGGAAATGACCGACACGGAGTGTTCGCTGCTGGAGATGATGAAGGGCGGGCGTTAGGGTATTGGCCGCAAAAGAACGCAGAGAGCGCAGAGACTAGATTTTTTTCGCTCTCTGTGTTCTATTGCGGCAATTTCGCCAGTTTCCGTCTACGGCAGCAGAAACAGCCGTCCGTCGCCCGCGCCGAGGGAAATCTGGATTCCCTCCATCAGGGGGCTGTCGTCGATCACGAGGTGTTGCTCGCCGGTCTCTTTGTTTAACTCAATGACCGACTCCAAAGGGGGCGTCGAAGGTGACGGTTGGCCAGGCGGTGTAGGCGAAGTGGTAGTTGTTCAGGAACACGGCGGGCGATCCCGGATTCGCGGGATCGCCCACCGTGGACGTATGTTCAGGGACGAAGGATCACACCGCCTTCACTGGTGCTGAAGGTCACCTGGGCTTCCGGGAAGTTCGTAAGCTTCGAGACATCGATCACGGACGATTCTCCCACCGATCTGAAGGAGAAGAGATCGCTGTAGGCCGTTTCGCCTTCTCCACCGGAGCCGAGCTCGATGGTGACCAGTTCGGGCATATTGATGGTGCCATCGTTGACGGTCTCGGCCAGAAGGTAACCGTTTACAGGCACACACACTCCGGCGCTGTCCAACGAGATCGTCTGCAACGCTGGCAGGCTGAGCACGGCACCCGCGAAACGGGACGCCAGCGCATAATCCGCCCCGCCGACACACCGGTCACGCCATTCAAGCAGCGTGAGTTGCGGCAACTCCAGCAGGCCACCGCCGGACACCTCCAGCCGCACATTCACAAGAGTATTGACGGGAAGGGAGAGCACTCCTCCAGCCACGCTCACATACGTATCGGATTGGAAGGCTCGCATCGCGGTCAGGAGGGGCGCGTCGAGAACACCGCCCGTCGTCAGGAAAATTGAGACATCAGTCATTTCCGTGATGGTTGGAAGATTCAACCGACCAGCATCGGTGATGGACAGCACCTGAGCACCCATCAACGTCTCCGGTCCGGACAGCGTAATCACGCCCTCCTCCGCGGCATAGACCGTTATACCTTCGATAGTCTCGAGATTGGGCATGGAAATCGAAGAACCTCTTACTTCCAGATACCCGGTGAGTCGTGTCACATTCGGAAATTCCGGAGCCCAACCGATGCCGGTCCGCAGGTGTCCGTCAACCGCCGT
>JBIJDL010000548.1:0-4367 GCA_044344195.1 Candidatus Hydrogenedentales bacterium | reverse complement strand
GGCCTCGGTGCCACCGCGATAATCAGAATGTACCACACAATAGTTGATACGTCAAGTTGTTGCGAGCACCACCCAATCACTCTGCTATAGAGTCTGGCTACTCCCTGCTGTCTTTGTCGTGGTTGCCGCTGGAGACGCGACGGCTACATTGCCGCGCAATCATGCCCCTGCAAACGAAACGCGCCGTCCGTGGACGGCGCGCTTTTCATTTCAGCTATTGGCGAGGCGTTTCTCAGGTCAACATGCTCTTGAGCTCGCCCATGAATTCATTGAGATCCTTGAACTGACGATAGACCGATGCAAAGCGCACATAGGCCACTTCGTCCAGTTTCTTCAGCTTGATCATCACCGCTTCGCCCACGGCGTCGGTGTTGACCTCATGTTCGGTCGAGTTGAAGAGCTCGCGCTCGACTTCATCGATCAGTGCATCCACCTGCTCAAGGCCAATGGGGCGCTTCTCCACCGCCTTCAGGATACCGCTCTTCAGTTTCCAGCGGTCGAAATTCTCGCGGCGACCATCTTTCTTGATGACCATCTGCGCCACTTCTTCAATGCGTTCGTAGGTGGTGAAACGCCGACCGCACTTGAGGCATTCCCGACGGCGGCGAATGGCATCGCCTTCCTTGGACGATCGAGAGTCGACGACGCGACCGTTGGTATCATTACAAAAGGGACAACGCATATTCGTTTTTCCACCTTCCAAGGTCCATTACGTAGCGACGAAGCCATCTAGTAACCCCATAGAGCCACCAGGAAACAACCATCACTCCACATATTGTATCGTAGAGAGGGTAGCAAATACCATATACAGTGTCAAGCGTAAAACGTAAGCTCCGTTTTCCCGTATCGGCGCTCCTGGAGACGCCGGAATCGCCCCACCGCCTCCGGCAGATCGGACTTGAAACCATGCTCCACGATAAGCTGGCCGTCCGGCGCAAGCAGGTCGGCATCCGAAATCGCCTGCAGGAGCACCCCATAGTCGGTGAACTCGAAAGGCGGGTCCGCGAAAATCAATGAAAAGGTCCCCGGAATGCGCCGAAGGTCCTCCGGAAGCCTGTAACTCATGCAATTTCCCCGATCTTCGCACTTGGTATTCGCCAGATTCTTCCGAATACAACGCGCGGACTGAGGATGATTGTCGATAAATACCGCGCGCGCTGCCCCACGGCTCAAGGCCTCAATGCCATTCGCGCCACTTCCCGCATAGAGGTCGAGGAAGGTAGCTCCTTCCACACGTGGTGCGAGGATATTGAAAAGGGACTCCCTTACCCGGTCCAGCGTGGGTCGTACCCGTTCTCCCGGTGGTGCCTCCAAGCGTTGGCCCCGCATGGTTCCCGCGATTATCCGCATCTTGTGTCCCTTCCCTGGTGTGGACGTGCAAATGGACAAGGAAATTGAAGCTCTTTGGCCCCAATATCATCTTAAACGTTTCAATATACATTTCACATATTCGCTGAACAAATCGCGCGGAAGCTGGTGAATTACTTGGGCTTATGCGTGCTTTGACACACATTCGAGACGAGACGGCGAAAATTTAAGGCAAGCCTCAAAGCTTTTAATGACAGTAACTTACAACTGTTTATTTATGCTAATACAGCACAGCTTTTGGAAAAAGAAGGCCTGTGGATAACTTGTGGATAAAAAGACGAAAGCAAGTCCGCGATATGCGGCACAACTCACCTCGAATTTCAATCAAAACCCACAAATGCCCGATATGAGCCTCTCGTCGGGCTGAACGGGGTCGAAGGGTCCTTGCCTACTTCTAGAAAAATGGCCCTCCCGGAGCAGGCACCGGGAGGGCACAATATATAGAGCTGCGGACAGGCTCCGATCAGTCGTTGAACAGCCCGGCGCGGTTGCGCACGCGGAGGCGTAGGGCGTTCAGGTTGATAAAGCCGGTGGCGTCCATCTGGTTGTAGGCGCCTTCGTCTTCCTCGAAGGTCGTAATCTTCTCGTCGTAGAGCGACCTGAGCGCCTTACGGCCCACCACCGTGCAGTTGCCCTTGTAGAGGCGGATGCGCGCGGTACCGGTAACGTTTTCCTGGCTCTTGTTGACGAAGGTCTGGAGCGCGTCGAACTCGGGGGAGAACCAGAATCCGTTGTAAATGAGCTGGGCGATCTTCGGAGAGAGCTGGTCGCGCTGGAGCATTACTTCGCGGTCCATGGTGAGGGACTCTACGGCGCGGTGGGCGGCATATAGAATCGTGCCGCCGGGGGTCTCGTAGACGCCGCGAGACTTCATGCCCACGAAGCGGTTTTCGACCAGGTCCACGCGGCCGACGCCGTTCGCGCCGCCCAGCGTGTTCAACTCGGCGAGCAGCACTTCCGGCTCCATGCGGACACCATTGACGGCAACAGGGTAGCCCTCTTCGAAATCGATCTCCACGTAGGTCGCCTTATCGGGCGCCTTGCTGGGATCGACGGAAAGGACAAACATATCTTCGCTGGGCTCGTTCCACGGATCTTCCAGCACGCCCCCCTCGAAGGAGATGTGAAGCAGATTGCGGTCCATGGAGTATGGCGCCTTCTCACGCTTGGAAGCCGGAACGTCGATGCCGTTCTTCTCGGCGTAGGCCACCATCTTCTCCCGGGTGTTCAGCGTCCACTTGGGATCGCGCCAGGGCGCGATGATGCGGACATTGGGCTCCATGGCCAGGCAGGTCAACTCGAAGCGAACCTGGTCGTTGCCCTTGCCGGTTGCGCCGTGGGCCACGGCGTCGGCGCCAGTCTCGCGCAGGATGCGAATCTGCTCTTTGGCGATGACCGGACGGGCCACGCTGGTGCCCAGCAGGTAAACGCCTTCGTAGATGGCATTGGAGCGCATCGTGGGGAACACGAAATCGCGGACAAACTCGCGCTTCAAATCGCTGACGAAAACGTCGGAGGCACCGGTGGCGATGGCCTTGAGGCGCGCGGGTTCCGTCTCCTCACCCTGGCCGACATCGGCAATATAGGCCACCACGTCGGCCTGGTAGGTTTCCTGAAGCCACTTCAGAATGATGGAGGTATCGAGGCCGCCGGAGTAGGCCAGTACGATTTTCTTGATGTCTTTTGCCATGGGGGTTGGGGTCCTTGTTAATTTTTTAAGCAATACCGCCTTCGCGGAAAGTATTAATCAGACAGATTGGACAGATAGGACGGATTGAGGGAGACCGATCAAATCGGTCCTATCAGTCGAATCAGTCCTACCGCGTCGTCAGGCCATCAACGTCGCCAACACGGCCTTTTGCGCATGTAAGCGGTTCTCCGCCTGATCGAACACGATCGAGTTCGGTGAATCCATTACGCTGTCGGTAACTTCGCTGCCGCGGTGGGCGGGCAGGCAATGCATGAATAGCGCGTCCTTCTTCGCGAGGCCCATGAGGGCGTCGTTGACCTGATAAGCCGCGAAAGCCCGCTCACGCTCGATGGTTTCTTTTTCCTGGCCCATGCTCGCCCACACGTCCGTGTAGACGGCGTCGGCGTCTTTCACGCCCGCTTGCACGTCGTGGGTGATTTCGATCTGGCCAAGGGCCTCGGCCTTCGCCCGCGCGACTATCTTCTCATTGGGTTCGTAGCCCTGAGGACAGACGAGGGTCAGGTTGATCGGGACCTTGGCTGCAAACAGAGCCCAGGAATGAAATACATTGTTGCCATCGCCCACAAAGGCCAGCTTGATGCTGCTCAGGTCGCGGCCCTTGTGCTCACGAATCGCCTGGGCGTCCGCGAGGATCTGACAGGGGTGAAGCAGATCGGTGAGCGCATTGATCACAGGTACTGTGGCGTACTCGGCCAATTGGACCACATCGGAATGGCGGAACGTCCGGGCCATGATGCCGTCAACCCAGCGGGCGAGATTGCGCGCCACGTCGGGCACCGATTCCCTCGCGCCCAGGGTCGTTTCGATGAGGACCGAATCCCCGCCAAGCTGAAACATGCCCGTGTGAAAGGTGACCCGCGTTCGCAGGCTCGGCTTTTCGAAAATCATCGCCAGCGTTTTCCCCTCCAGGAGCCGGTGGGGGATTCGCTTGCGCTGCTTCGCCTTCAGGTCGTCGGCCAGGTCTAGAAAGGCCACGATCTCGTCCTGGCTGAAGTCCGCCAGGGTGATAAAGTCTTTTACCATTTCAATTCTCCGAGACAGGCCTTCAAGAGAGACACCATCCGGTCGATGTGTTCTTTTTCCACGATGAGAGGCGGCAAGAACCGCAGGACATTGGGACCGGCGGGCCCACAGATAATGCCGGCTTCTATTAAATTGCCCACGAGAGGCGCAACGGGTTGATTGAACTCAATGCCCGCCATAAGGCCCTTGCCGCGCACTTCGACGACGGACTCAAATTCCTGGGCCACTTCGGCCAGGCGCTCAAACAAATACGCGCCCGACTCGG
>JBIJDL010000103.1:0-14771 GCA_044344195.1 Candidatus Hydrogenedentales bacterium | reverse complement strand
GGTGTGCAACCCAATTATAGGACACATTTTTCGTTAGTACCACCCAAAGAGCTGCCTTATATATCTCGTGACCGACCACATCAAATAAACAGGCATCGCCAATCCAAATTAGGGGCAGGCTCTACATTAGATACAATATGCTGTATTCATTGATTGCCAGCACACCTTGTATGGTATGGGTTTTATTGATGGGTAAGAACAACCGCAAAAGAGTTACGAAGCGCGAACTTTTCGCCCTTATTGCGCGCTTGGAGAAGCGCATCGAAGAGCTGGAAGCCGAAGTAGCCCAGCTGCGCAAGAACTCCAGAACCTCCTCGAAGCCGCCGTCGAGCGATATAGTGAAGGATGCCAAGCCCAAGTCAGCCCCTGGCCCAAAAGGTGCGCCCAAACGCAAGATCGGTGGCCAGCCGGGCCATACCCAACACGAGCGCGCCGCGTTTCCGCCCGAGGAGGTGGACCATATCCGGGAGTACACGCTTGACGCCTGCCCGGACTGCGGTTGCACCGCGCTCGAAGCCTCGGAACGGGAACCGCGCGTATTGCAGCAGGTGGAGCTTGTCTCCAAGCCCATTGAGGTGGAGGAGCACCGGGCCTTCGCCTACATCTGCCGCCAATGCAAGAAGATTCACTACGCCCCGCTACCGGAGTCCGTGGAGAAGTCCGGACTGTTCGGCCCGAACCTGACGGCTCAGGTGGCCTATCTCAAGGGTGCCGGGCACATGTCCTACGCCACGGCCCAGCGATACCTGCGGGACGTGCTGGGGCTGGAAGTATCGCGGGGCTTTCTGAGCAAGGTGATTAAGAAGGTCACTTGCGCCCTGCGGGATCCCTATGAGGAGTTGCTCCGGTTGGTGGCCGGGGAGGCGGTGCTGAACATAGACGAGACCGGGCACAAGGAAAACGGGAAGCTGATGTGGACCTGGTGCTTCCGCGCGCCGCTCTACACCCTCTTCAAGATCGACCCCTCGCGCGGCTCCCAGGTGCTGGTGGAAGTGCTCGGCGAAACCTTCGTCGGCGTGCTCGGCTGCGATTATTTCTCCGCCTACCGAAAATACATGAAGAACTTCGGCATACGCATTCAATTCTGCCTGGCCCACTTAATTCGAGACCTGAAGTATCTCACGACCCTGCCCCACAAAAAGACGGCGGCCTACGGCCAGCGCCTGCTCGACGGCATGCGCGAACTCTTCGGCATCATCCACCGGCGCGAAAGCATGGATGCCGCCGAACTCGAAACGACGCTCCGCGAGCAAAGCAAAAAGCTCATCGACGCCGCCGTCCGCAGCGCGCCCAATACCAGCGGCGCGCAAAACATGGCCAAGCGGTTCAAGCTGCACGGCGACGCCTACTTCCAGTTCATCACCACGCCCGATATCGAGCCCACCAACAATCTGGCCGAACAGGCGATACGCTTTGTAGTCATCGACCGCCGCATCACCCAGGGTACGCGCAGTGAAAGCGGGCGAGAATGGTGCGAGCGCATCTGGACTGTCATCGCCACCTGCGCCATGCAAAACCGCTCAGCTTACGAGTTCATACTCGAGGCCGTCAAGGCCAGCTCCAAAGGCTACGATGCCCCTTCACTAGCACCTGCTACGCCGTGAACGGTTACAAAGAATCTTATCCTGCAAGGTGTGCATGCTGTACACATGTACCCTCAAACCGGATGAGCCTTTAATTTGCACTATGGTTGAACCTCGTACAACTTCCGCATCTCCGTGTCATAGACCTGATTCAGCCCCACGGCCTTCTCGGTGCGGCGTCGCGTTGCTTCTTCGTTGGTGGCGAGATACTCGACGACTTCATTGGGTTCCGCGACCCACACGTCATCGCCGCCGACCTCCTTGACCGCCTCAAACCGGGCCCGGAGCTCTTCCGTGGTGCAGTCCTTGGCCGCGTGAATGGGCTTGCCCGGCATGGGGGAGTGGCAGTAGTCCACGACCCAGCCCTGGGTTGCGCGGGCCTGGTGCAGGCGTTTGTAGGGATCAAAGAGTGAGTAGAAGGGGCCGGGGTAGGCGGTATGAAGGGGGCAGCGGCCCAGCCAGAGCAGGTCGGTGTCGAAGGTGTTCACCCAATCGTAGATCGTGAGGATGGCCTTGTAGCCCGCCTCGCCCGCAACGGCGATTGCCGGGGGGTGGCCGGGATTGCTGCCGGGCACGGTGAAGATCGGGATGTCGGTGCCCAGTGCGTCCGCCAGGACTTTGCGCGCCTCGGTCACTTCCACCGCGGCGTTTTCGTGGGTCACGCCTACGTGGGTCATGGAGTGGCAGGAGGCCCCCCAACCTTCCGCGATGAGGTCCTTCATCTGTTTGGGGCTGAGGATCATCATGTCGTGGTAGCTGCTGCCGGGCACGTTGCGCTTCACACCGAGCTGCGAGGAAACGAGAGCGACATGGCCCGGGAATCCGAACTCGCGGTGGATGGGCACAGTGTACTTCAGGAGGTCTTCGCAGCCTTCATCGTAGGTGATGGAATAGACCCACTTCTTGCCGCCTTTCCAGGGGCCGGCGGCGTCGGCGGCTCCGGAGGGGGATGCGGCGGCGAGTCCGGCGGCGGCACCGGTGAGGGAGAGAAAACTGCGACGATCCATGCTGAGTGCTCCTTGGGCGCTGTGCGCTTTATGGGTCTTATGGGTCTTATGGGTCTTATGGGTCTCTCATAGGGACCGATAAGACTCATACGACCCTTTTACTTCGCGGTAGCCGCTTCCACTGGCTTGATCCACGATACTTGCGTAATGAGCTGATTCAGCGAAGCAAAAGAGATCGCCGCATTGGTGGCATAGGCGGGGGAGCTGTTGGCTGGGAAGGTGGCCATGGTTGCGTCGCCCACGAGAAACACGTTGAAGTCTTTTGAGAAATTTTCGTAGCCGCAGGTGGTGCTCTTGTAGCACATGTCCGTGGCGTAGCCGGTCAGCAGGATATGGCGAATGCCGTGCTCCTTGAGGAAGTCGCGGATCTTGTCGTAGCCGTCGGCGTCGTAATGCACCACGTCATTCGGGGCAACTTCAATACTGTCTACCACGGGGACGGGGAGATCCCAGAAGCCGGGACCATTGTAGTGATCGCCCGCGTCAAGGCCGGGGAAACGTTCAAAGTAATCAACAACGGGAAACTCATCCCGGAGCGCAAACTGGTCAGGAATAGGCTGCGCATTGTAGTTGAAATCGTTCAGAATAGCCGATAGTTCTTTTTTCCCCTCTTCGCGTTCCGTTTCGGTCGGAGTCTTGCGTATGGTGCGATAGATCTTTTCGAGAGGAGCGCGCTCCTCGCCACGCTGGCTGTAGACCACCATCCCCACGTTGTCGCGGAGGGATTTGAGGAAGGGGTTCAGCACCTCCTTGATGTGGAGGTGTGAGATTTGGTTCTTCGTCGGAGTGCAGAAATCGGCCACACCCGCAGGCTGCGGCGTGCGCCAGCCCTGATGGTCGTCGATGGCCCACGGATGAACCACGATGATTGCGGTCTCGCTCGCTTTCAGGCGATTGGGCATTTCGATGATGCCCCTGGCGTTGTAGGAAAAGCGCCAAGCGCGTACCTCGAGGTCGCCATTCGCATCATTTACGAGGATGGGGGCTTCGTATCGGGTTTCTTCGATCACCGGCTGCACGTACTGGGGATAGTCGCCGAGAATGGGAGCAGGGTTGTCCAGCTTGGTGAGAGTGTTCTGGTAGGTCAAAAAGTGCGGACCACCGTCCACGCTGAGACCTTGCTCTTCCGTCCCGGCATTCAATGTGGCAACAGCGATCAACATAGTTGAAGTTAAGGTTTTCGTCCACATCATCGAGATACGCTCCTCAGTGAATAGTTGATCGGAGAAAGGCGAAGCTTTCGACCATCCGATAGGCATTGTAATAGTTGCCGCGCAATATGTCCACGTCTCCGGGATGCTCCCAATGTAGATAGGATGTCATTACAACTGTGGCGACAGAACGCGCGCAGCGCCCTCCAGCAGGATTTGCCGCAACGGTTTCCTGGCGAGGTCGGCTTTCGAGATCCGTTGGGCGTCGGCGCAATAGGCGTCGAAGATTTCCGCCAGTTCTATTGCGGGCTCGGGGTCGTACAGGAGCGCTGAGATTTCAAAGTTAAGTTGAAGGCTTCGGTAGTCCATGTTTGCCGACCCCACCATGGCCCAATGGCGGTCTACCACGAGGAGCTTGGAATGGAGCAGTCCGGCGGTATATTCGTAAATCTCGATGCCTTCATCGAGCAATTCCGCGTAGAAACTCCGGGCCGCATAGAGGGCCATTTTTTCGTCGGACAGGGCCGCCACAATGATCCGCACGCGAACGCCCCGAAGCTCTGTCTGGAGCATGGCCATGCGAAGGACGGGCGAGGGCACGAAATAGGGTGTGGCGACGTCGATGCTCTGTTTGGCATTATTGAGCGCTTCGAGCAGCATTCGTTCCAGCACGTTTTGCTGGCAGTCGGGGCCCGTCGCGAGAATCTGGACGATCCGATCCGATTTCATTGGCCCCAGGACAGGATAGTTTCGTCGGGACACATCTTCGCCCGAGGCGAAGGCCCAATCGTCGAGAAAGACCGACTGGAGGTACTGCACCGCAGGGCCTTGTAGCGACAGGTGAATATTGTGCCAGGGGCTGTAAAGCGGGTTCAGTCCCCGGTCGTCGTCACTGATATTCTGACTGCCGACATAGCCTACCTGGTCGTCAATGATCAGGATTTTTCGATGGTTTCTCAGATGGGGACTCCACCGCCGTTTCCAATTGGCCAGTGGAAGAAAAAATGCCAACTGCACGCCGGTGCCTTCAAAGGGTTGCAGGAAGGCCCACTTGAGCCGGATCGAGCCCACGGCGTCGATCAGTACGCGGCACTCGACGCCCGCCCTGGCGCGCTCGATAACGAGATCGCGGATCTCCACCCCGGTGTCATCGTGCCGCCAGATATAGTATTCCAGATGCACCGATTTTTTGGCACCCTTGATAGCCTCCACCCAGTCCTGGTAAATGCCCTCGGAATCGTGGCGAATTTGCAGATCATTGCCACAGGTGACCCAGGCATCGGCCAGCCTGAAGCCCACATCCGCGGTTGCTTTAAACGAGCCGAGATTGGCCGTGTTGTACTCCAAGTCGCCTGGCGAAATACGGGGGTGAATTCGGGACCCGCGTTTGCGCCGCGCCCGAAGCATGACCTGATTTTCCCCGAGTCTCGCATAGATCAGGGCGCCGATAAACGGAATGAAAGCCACGACGAGCACCCACACGAGCATGGAGATCGGCTCGAAGCGAAAGCGGAGCAAGCGGAGAATGAGATAGCTGGCTGCGGCGAAATGGATCGCCAAAAGCGTTAAAATCACAAGCCCTGTCATATAGGTCAAGTCATCCATCGCCCCGCAAAGCCAACCCCTGGTACTTACAGGGCGGAAATGCGGAACGTCTTCAGTGAAACCGTGGCGTGGCTCGATGGCATCGAAGACCGCCCGGCCGTTGTGATTCGATTCTCATGGCGCGGGCGCCAACGGTTCCTTAAGTTGCAGGTAGGCGAACAGGTCCCGCACGTCGTCGGGGGGCAGGGGGGTGAGCACCCCTTCCGGCATCAACGACAGGCCGGCTTCCTGGATAGTATCGATATCGCCGGTGGCGATGGTGGTTTTCACGCTATTGGCGTTCAAGAGCGTGACGCTGCCGGGGCTGCGCTCGGAGATGAGCCCGTTGTAGAAGCCGCCATCCTTCGTCTCCACCGCGAACTGGACGTATTCCTTGCGGACCACCATGTTCGGGTTGACCATGCTCCCCAGCAGGTATTCCGTGTCCATGCGATTGGCCTGGGTCAGCTCCGGACCCACCCGATTGCCCTCGCCGAAAAACTCGTGACATTGGGCGCAATTCGCGGTGAAGACTTCCTTGCCCTTGACCGGATCACCCGGCTTGGCGCGGAGGTCGTTGTTCAGACGGCGCATTTCCGCCAACAGGAATTCGGGAGTGCCGCCGCTGACGTTGCCCCAGTGCTTCTTGACCAAGGCATCGAGTTCTTCGCTCTTATGCTGAGCCACGCGGCGCAGCTCGGAAACAGGGACCTCGTCGGCCTTCAGCGCGCCGCTGTCTACGAGGAGGAGGAAGTCTTGGGTCCAAGCGCCCCGGCTGAGGAGCACCTGCCGCGCGGAAGGCTGGAGTGCGGCGGGAAGGTCTTTATAGCCCGCGGTCAGGGCTGCGCCGATGCTCGGATCGTCGAAGCGCCGCAGCGTGTCCAGCGCCGATCCGCGAAGGGCCTGGGACGGGTCCGTCATGGTAATTGCGATCAATTCAGGTACGATGCTGTTGCCCGCAGCTCGGGATACGGTATCCAGCAGGCGCTGGCGCACGGCCTCCGGAGCGGCGGCGTCCCGCACGATGCGTGATGCGGCTTCGAGTGCGGCCGGATCCTGGAGCTGGGTGGCCAGGGCCAGGCGAACGGGCACTTCCGGCGCCTCTTTCCACAGCGCCAGAAGCTTTTCCGCAAGGGACGAGGCCAGGGGCGGGGCGGACTTCCCTGAAGTGTTCTCGGACTTTGTCTCGGAGAATTCGTCGTAGATTCCAGCCGCTTTGGTGCTTGCGCGGCCCTCGCGATCCGCAAGACCCAGTTCCACGGCCTCAAGCAGGGCGTTCATCTGGTCGGGGGTGTGCGCGGCCTCCAGGGCGGCGGCGCAGTCGTAGTCCCGCATATCGGTGCCATCGGCCACGTAACGGCGAATCAGCCGGGGCAGGATGAAATCGTCCGTGAGGGATCCGCGTGTCGTCAATAGGGCGTCCAAGTGCTTTCCTGCCTCGGCGGTATGGCGTTCGATGGCCCACCAGGTCAGGAGCGGGATAAAGAGATCCTTCGTCACCTGACTGTTTTTCAGGATACCGGAAACGATGCCGAGGGCCGCATCAGGGGAAACGCGCTGCGCGGTGGCGGCGAGCTGGGCCTGGACGCGGACGTCCTTTTCTGCAGCGGCCATGGTCGTGAGGGCTTGACCCGCTTCGACGGATGGGGCACCGTGATCCGCCAGCAGGCGCACGGCCCAGAGGCGGAATGCGAAGTCGTCGTGGTCGAGTAAATCGACCAGACCCTGCTCATCAAGCTGGCCGCTGGCGTAGAGGGTCCAGAGTGCTTCGAGGGAGAGCTCCCGATCCTCTTTCTGCCAGACTTTCTGAGTTATTACCGGTTCCACGTCTTCCGTGTCGCGTGTGGAGAGCAACACGCGCGCGCGGCGGGCGAACCAGGCGTTCTTGTGGTCGAGGAGATCGACGAGGGCGGCATTGTCCAGATCCCGCAGGTCGAAGGCGGGCTCCACGGCGAGGCCTTTCGGCGCGATGCGGTAGACGCGGCCATTGGTCTTGTCCCAGGACGCGTCCGGATCGGGGTGGGCCATGCGCGAATCGTTCCAGTCGCATACATAGAGGGCACCGTCGGGTCCGGTGGTCAGGTCGCTGGGGGCAAACCACGTGTCATTGCTTTCGAGAACAATGCCGCCGTGTCGCGTTTCAAAGGTCGCGCCGAGCGGCTTGACGGTATTCCAGGTCACGTTGTGGGAGAGCAAGTTGTTGGTGACGTAGCTGCCTGCGATGGGCGGGCCAAAGGCGCCCCCGCGGTACATGTGCCCGCCGTCCACCACGTGCCCGCCGACGGGGTCGAGTTGCGTCACGTGCTCAAAATAGCCGTAGGTAAAAGGATTGTGGAGATCGCCGTGCTTGCCGAAACTCTTCCAGTAGTAGGCGCCCTGCATGCCGTGGACCATGATGTAGGGTCCAAAATTGGTGCTGGCGAGGGCCTGGCCTTCGGCGTCGAAGTCGAGGCCCCACATGTTTCCGCCACCCTCGCAGAAGAGTTCGAAAGCTTTTGTGTGCGGGTGATAGCGCCAGATACCCTGCTGGAATTCGATGCCGCGAATGTTGGCGGTCACGGTGCTGCCCTGGAGGCCGTAGAGCCAGCCATCGGGACCCCACGTGAGGGAATTGGCCACGGAGTGGGCGTCTTCCATGCCGAAGCCGGTCAGGCACACTTCGGGGTCGCTGTCGGGCACGTCGTCCCGATCCTTGTCGGGATAAAAAAGCAGGTACGGCGTCTGGATCACAAAGACGCCGTCATAGCCAAAGGCCACGCTGGAGGCCAGATTCAAGCCCTCGATAAAGTCTTTCGAGGTTTCGGCGACGCCGTCGCGGTCCTCGTCGATGAGAATGGTGACCTTGTCGCCACCCTTAGGGCCGTTGGGCGGGGCTTCGGGCATGCGGTCGTATTTCGTGCGCGAATAGCGGTCGACCGAAACCCGTTTGAGGCCCTCGGGGTTGGGGTATTGGAGGTACTGCACCACCCACATGCGGCCCCGGTCGTCAAACTCGATGGCGACGGGTTGGCGTACCATCGGCTCGCTGGCGTAGAGGGAGACTTGGACACCCTCAGGGACGGTCATTTTGGAGGCGGCTTCCCCGGGGCCAAAGCCCTGGGCGGTGGCGCTGGGGGGCGGGGCGAGAAAACCCAGGAGACAGGTAGCGGACAAGGCGGAAGAGAATCGGGAAACAGCGCGGGCAAAATCCAACATCAGTAAGCACATCCTTCTTGGAATCATGGTGTTCTGCAACAGCCCCGACGGCTTGGAGGGTGGCGATGGAGGCGCCGGACGCGTGCCAAACCTGTCGCGCCAGTGTAGCGACCGGCCAAGGCGTTTGCAAACCAGAATTTTGTGGGTTGGGGCGGGGTGCACACTTATGCAATACTGGACAGGCATGGGTCCGCCGCGCGCCTTGAGCGCGGATGGAGCCCTGATTTCTTGTGGTAGTTTGTGGGCGGGTCCGGGGCATTTTGCGGGCCGATGCCCGGGAGGGATTGGGACCGTGATATCTGTAGAATGTCCGGCGTGCAGGCAGGGTTTGAACATCCCCGACGAATTTGCGGGTCAATCCGGTCGATGCAATTATTGTGGAAGCGTTGTATTTGTGCCGGCAGCGTCCGGTGCGGCCCCCTCTTCCGCCCTGGCCGATTTACCCTTTGCCACGCCAAGACGCCCGGCGCGCCCGGGGGCCGGCATGCTGGCGAACGAAGCGGGGCACGAAGGCGGGGCCGGTGCAAGCGTCGGGCGTATCATACTTTTCGCGGTGCTCGCCCTGATCCTCACGGCCTGCATTCTGCCCGCCGTCGTCATCGGTTTCAGCGCTAAGACTGGCCCCGAAGAGACCTTTCGACCCCGGAGCGTACCTGTGGCGCGCGGGGAAAAAGGCGCCGTTGTCACACCCGCCCCGATTGCGGACCCTGTTCCGACGCCGGTCCCGGTGCCTGCCCCGCCGGTGGACGAAAAGCGGATCGTCGTCGCGGGCCCCAAAGGCGGTGCCTACCACAAGACGGGTTGTCGCCTGGCCGGCGAGGGGGCACAGGCCACGACCCTGGGCAAAGCGCGTGAGCGCGGCATGGTGCCCTGCCCCACCTGCGGGGGGTGAGCCGCGCCGGGGCGTGGCCGTCCTGTCGTCAGGGGAGACGCATCAGCTACAGGAACGCGTACGCAATCCGCGACATTGCCCCTCGACAAGGGCACCGTGAACGTCCAAGTGCACTCGGGCCACAACGGTACAGCCACGGACTTTGCAGCGAGAATCGCCCGGTCTGGGGCTTATTCAGATTGGCGGCGTTCTCGCTATCATGGCACACGGGTCCGCGTCAGTCCCTATGTGATCTCGTGACCGATTACAATTTTTCAAATTCGTTTGCGGCGCGACGGGGAAACATGTACCATTCATCCGCCCCGACCGGGCTGCGTTTACGGAGGCGTTTCGCAGTGCAGTACCCTAGGGCGGTCGGGTCGATACCACACCGTGAAAGGACATCAATGAAGATCGGGATATTGTCCACCAATGCCAGGATTTATTCTACGAATCGGCTGGTGGAAGCGGGGCAAGGCCGGGGGCATGAGATGCGTGTCATCAATCACAAGCGCTGCTACATGAGCATTGCTTCGATGAATCCGACCATCCACTACAACGGTGAATCCATCGAGGATCTGGATGCGGTGATTCCCCGTATCGGCGCTTCGGTGACATTTTATGGCACGGCGGTGCTGCGCCAGTTCGAGATGATGGACGTTTATCCTGTAAACGAAAGCGTGGCCATCAGCCGATCGCGGGACAAACTGCGGGCCATGCAGCTCCTTGCTCGCAAGGGTATCGGCCTGCCGGTGACAGGATTCGCGCGGGAACCCGATGACATCGACGATCTGATCGACATGGTGGGCGGCGCGCCGCTCGTGGTGAAGTTGCTCGAAGGCACGCAAGGCATGGGCGTGGTGCTGGCGGAGACCAAGCAGGCGGCGAAGAGCGTGATCCAGGCTTTCTACGGTCTGGAAGCCAACATCCTGGTCCAGGAATTCATCAAGGAAGCGGGCGGTGCCGATATCCGTTGTTTCGTGGTGGGCGACAAGGTCGTGGGCGCCATGAAGCGTCAGGCGGCGGCCGGTGAATTCCGATCCAACCTGCACCGGGGCGGCACGGCTTCCCTGGAAAAGATTACCCCGCAGGAACGATCCGTGGCACGATCGGCGGCGAGGGCGCTAGGGCTGAACGTGGCCGGCGTGGACATTCTGCGCTCGAACCACGGACCCGTGGTGATGGAAGTGAATTCTTCGCCGGGCCTGGAGGGTATTGAAGCAGCGACAGGCAAAGATATTGCCGGAGAGATCATCCAGTTCATTGAGGCGAATGCGAAGCCGGGCAAGACCGGAACGAAGGGGAAGGGGTGAACCCCGAAGAAGAAAAAATTGGAGGCGGCACCCGGATTTGAACCGGGGATAAGGGCTTTGCAGGCCCCTGCCTTACCACTTGGCCATGCCGCCTCACGAGGGGAAGCAAAGTATAGTGAACGGCGGCGGAGCATGTCAAATGAATGGCGCACCCGCGTATCGGATCAGACGAATCGGACGGATCAGACCGATCTGTTCGATGAAACCGGGCACTCGCCGACTTTAGTACCGGCGACGGAATTTATCCATTACTTCGCAACCCACACCGGGGAAGACCAAGCCATGGCGATCCGCTTGTGCACGAGCTTCTGCTGGCGCAGGCGGGTGTAGTAGATGGCGCCCGGCACTGCGCCGGCATCCTCCCAGGTCTCTTCGAAGTCCATGGACTTCGGTTCCCAGCGCTGAACGACGCTGAAATTGGCCTCGCCCGGCAGCCATCGCAACACTTCCACCCATTCAATCACGTCTGTGCCGTGGGCCTTGATGTGTACGTTGGCCTTATCGAGATGGGGCGTTTGTTGTCCCATGGGAGTTCCGTTGACGTCAAAACCCAGGATGATCTTGGCGCCGGTGGTCGCGTAGGTGTTCTTGTCATAGAGCCCCTGGAAGATGGCGTCGCGGTCGAGGCTTGAGGCGCGGACGGCCGCCAGGCCATACATGGCGATGCCGGGGTGGGCGCGGTGGTCGTCGGAGGAGCCGATAACGGAGACCTGAAGGCCGAGGCGCAGGGCATCCTGCAGGTTGACGGCGCCTTCCGCGCTCTTTGATTCATGGGTGAAGTCACTGCTTTCGAAGGCCAGGGGATGGGCCGGGTCGAAGGCCTCGCTCAGGCCGTGGCCGGAATACATCTCGAAGTTGCGTCGCAATTCCGGGTTGTCCACCGAGAATTCAACGCCGCGGGGGAATTTTCCGGTGTGGTGGGGGATGGTGAGTGCGTTGCCTTTATCGAGGGCGTCCCAGAGCTGGGGCAGGGAGGACTCTTTCGGGAAGACGAGGGGGCCGGGTTCGTCGCGGAAGTAGACGTTGTGGTGGCCCCAGGGCGGACCGAAGCTGCATTCATAGGCGTGGAGCGTGACGAAGCTTCCCGGCACGTAATAGGCCCGGGTCTGGTTGTTGTATTCCTCCCAGTTGGCGTCGTTCAGGCCGCGCATGAGGCCGTCTTCGAGCGACATGGCGTGGTCGGTCATGGCGTAGAAATCGAGGCTCGACACAAAGCGCGCGTAGGTGAAGCCGTCGCGCCCGACACCGTCCCAACTGTAGCGCGTGTGGGAGTGGAGGTCGCCCCAGTACAGTGCCCGCTCGGGGAGGGTCTCTGTAACTTCGGTCGGGTTTCCCAGCAGTTCCCGTTTCTCTTCGGCCCACACGCCCGTGATGCGAACAATGCCGGGTGTGGTCGCCGTCACTTCAAACTCGTTCCAGGCGTGGTCGCGGTAAATCGAAAGCGATTCGGGGCCAGTGACGCCTTCGGGGTAGGTCAAGGTGAATGTCGCGGGGCCGGTGGCGGGGTTGAACTCTTTGTCCAGCATGGCAATGCGGCACAGGAAGGGGGCACCCGCCTGGGCGTTTGACGGCGCATGAATCTGGGCATAGACCGGCTTGCCGGGCAGGGACTCCAGGGTGAGATCGGAGGCGTGAAGTTCGAAGCGGCTGTCGCCGTCCGGATCCAACGCGATAAGAATGGGAAGGGGGAGTGCGGACACTGAAGCGCCCCAGTAGCCTTTGCTGCCGCCCGAGGTGTCGCCATAGACCACGTTGATGACATCGCCCGCCTTGAGCGCGCCGCCGGTCACGATGACGCGCACTACAAAGACAAAGCGCTCGGTGCGGCCGTCGAGACTTTTTTTCGGGTGCTTGATCAGGGTTTCGTCCCGCTCGTCTTCCACGATGCACTGGAGTGTGACGCCGCTTGCGGTCGTCTTGGCCGTGATGTAGTTGTCCAGCTTCGGGTCCTTGGTCTGGAGGCGATTGCCAGAATTCCTGGGCCCGGAGTGCCACTCGTCGGGCAGCTCTACCCGGATGCCGCCGCCCTGCACGATGCCGCTCTCACCGACCGTGTAGGTGACGGTCCAAGTGCCGTGTTCGCCCGAGATGCCTTTGTCGGGATTGACCGAGGCGGTGCCCTGTGTGGAGTAGGCTTCGGGAATCATGGCGGCCTCGGGCACCGGGGGCTGGGCCATAACTGCGGCCGCCGACAGCAGCGATGCGGCTAAAATCGAGAATCGCATTGGAGATACTCCCACGTTTATTACAGGTAAAAGGCGTATATGCCGCCGGTGATCAACGCAAACTCCAGCCGGAGGGGCTTGCCTTTTAACTCGGACAGATTTCGTTTCCACTTCACCGGCGCTTCCAAGTAATCGCCTTGAATGGCCGTCATGTCGCTGAAGTCGAAACCCGGAACAGGCACCCCCGCCTCGTCCAGCACGCGAATCTTCAGGGAGCCGTCGACCATGACGTTTACGCGTAGAGCGGTGGCTTCCAACGAGAGCAGGGGTGTCAACAGCGTGCCATCCTTGGAATCGGAACCCCGTGAGACATAGCGGTCCTTCTTGATCGTTACCAGCCCGATTTGGCGTTCTTCGAAGCGGTTCACCTTGTGGCCGTGGGCATAGCCGCCGTAGTACAGGTAGACTTCGTCCTTCACGGGCAACTGCTCGTCGATCCAGGCGTGGGAATGGTCCCAGGCCTTCGGGTCCATGTCGCGCTCGAAGTACGGCTCCAGATCGCGGACCCAGTGCTCGCCGTCGCGGCTCCAGGCCAGAGCCGTGTAGCCCGTGCCATAGGCGTCCGGCGGATTCGGGGGATCGTCGGCTTTCAGATCGTCGCGGAGGACCTTGACCATGCCGATCATCAGATCGCCCCGCGCGAGGAAGCCGTCCATAGCGTAGAACTGCACTTCGCCCTCTTCGCGGGCCTTGTCGGGCAGGATGATGTGGTGGGCGGGACTCCAGTTGACAAGGTCCGCGCTCTCGCTCTGCATGGTGATGCGCCGTTTGCCTTCCCAGAACTCGCTTTCACGGTAGACCGAGGCAATGGCCACGTAGCGGTTTCGGATCGTGTCCCGGTAAATGCCGCTGATGTCGTGGTTGTGGCGGAGCACGGTGCCTTCGGCGAGGGCTGTCCAGTTCAGGCCATCCGGGGAGGCGGTCACGCGCAGTCCGTCATTCAAATACCAGCCGTATTTGAAGCGTTGCGCGGGATTGGTGATTCTCGGACCTTCATCGATGACGCTTACGCCGAACTGAATTTCACCCGGCACGTCCAGGGTGCGGGCGGGGCGGTCCCAGCGGATGCCGTCGGCGGACTCCAGGTAGCCGAGTGGCCGTACCAGATGCGGAAGCGACCGGAGGTCTCGTCGCGGTGGACCGACAGGTAGGGCTGGAAGCAGCCGTCCTCGATTCCGGTGACCACCGGGTTTGAAATCTCAGCGCTTCGCTCCGGCTTATCCACACTGCGCGCGGCGGTGGACGACGGATCCACGAGGTAATCGTCGATGAAGAGGTGGGGGCCCGCGACCAGCACGATCGGGACGGAGGACTGGGGCGCCTGACCCGGCGAATAGAGGGAGGCATTATCGTAGCTTACCGGTACTTCTTCACAGGCGGGGAGTTCCTCCGCCGGGGTGATTCCGGGAAGCGCCAGCGCCAGGCTCAAAACAGGGCGGGAGAAGCGATGGATTAAACTCATGAACAGTTTTCCTCAGTGGAGGCCATTAGGGTACGCTCTTTCAGTCGACTGCGCCGCACGTGCGATGGTAGACAGGATAGCATACGGGCCTCGGGGTGGGAAGCGGTCGGCCAATTCTCCGGGAATACTTAACAGTTTAGCCGAATGAAGTGGGGTCTTTGATATCTCGTCACGACTCGGTACTGCGAAGGGCGTGGGCACGGCTGGGAGCGCAGGCGTCCCGCCTGCATCATGTGCCGCAGGCGCATGAAACAGGTCGCAATGTCGGCGGCAAACACGTCCAAGTGTGATAGACGGACTCTTGGGACGAAACGTTGCCATCGTTGCTGTTGTGCACCTTTGGTGCACGATGCAGGCGAGACGCCTGCGCTCCCAGCCGT
>JBIJDL010000118.1:0-14028 GCA_044344195.1 Candidatus Hydrogenedentales bacterium | reverse complement strand
CCTGCACGGCTTTGGCGAGGCCGAAATCGAGTACCTTGATACGCTCGCCGGGCATGAGAATGAGGTTTTCCGGCTTGATATCGCGATGGATCACGGTCCGGTGAGCATTTTCGAGGGCCCGGAGCACCTGGGTAATGTAGGTCACGCAGAGGCGCACATCGACATAGCGGCGCTCGGTACGGTGCTTCCGAAGGTAAGTCCGGAGGGACTGGCCCTCGGCAAACTCCATGGAAAGATACAGAATGCCCTCGTTGGTCCAGCTCACGTCGTGGACGGCCACAATATTTTCGTGGCGCAGGCGTCGCGCAATCTGGGCCTCCTGGATGAAGAGGCGTTTTCCCTTGGAGGTTCTCAAGAGTTTGGGATTCATGAACTTGAGGGCGACCGTCTCATCCACCAGCGTGTCGTGCGCGCGATAGACCACGCCCATGCCGCCTTTGCCCACGTGCTGCTCGATGACATAGCGGTCCGCGATTTTGTCGCCCTGCTCGTACTGCAGATTGAGGTGGCGATTGATATCGCCCGCGGATGGGATCTGGAGGGGCTGGGCACAATTGAAACAAAGCCCCTGTTTCCCTTGTACTGTAGGTGGCACCATAATTCGGAGGCCGCAGTGTGCGCAAGTAACCTGTATCATATTGATATCGTACACGTTAGGGGCGGGAATACACAAGGCGGCGTATTCCGGCGACCGATGTTCGGCACTTGACTGTGCGATGGTGCAATCATTAGGCTAGGCGATCTCGATTCTATTCTGAAGGAGTATGTTGTATGTACCGGAAACTGTTCGGTTCGGCCACCGCGCCCGCTATCGTATTGGCCAGTCTGCTTTTGGGGGCCGCAGGTATGGGGGCCGCCACCGCCCAGGAAGGAAATGATATAACACTTCGGCTGGGCTCAACAACCGGAAATCCGGGAGATTCCATAGAGGTTTCGGTCACCCTCGAAGCCGATGACGTGCTGCCCGAGTCTCTGGTGCTCTTTCTTGCCTACGATCCTGCGGTGCTGACCCCGGTGGAGGACGCCTATGAGCTGGTCCTGCGCGACGCCCTGTCCGGCGAACCCATCCTGGATGGCGAGGGCAACACCATCGCCGCTTTCACCGCCGTCCGCCCCTCCGAGAACCTGCGGGGCTCCGGAAAGAGCATTGATTCCGAGACCTATGGAGACGAAGGCGTACTCGGGGTGAGCATTCAGGGGCTGAACATGCTCGAGATCGCTGCGGGCGAGCTGTTTACGGTGGCCTTCCAGGTTGCGGAGGACGCTACCGACGGCACGACGACGGACATTGTCGGGGTCAGCGAAGGTTTTGAGGTTTTGATTCCCGACGGCAATGGTGGCGTAACGGCGGTGGCCACATCCGCGGCGCGCAGCGTGGAAACCTCGCCCGGGACTTTTGAGGTGGTCGACGTGACCTATCGCTTTGAAGACGTTCCGGTGCCGATCGGCTGTGTCCCCCCTGTAGCCCCGGGTGGCGTTACGGCGACCCGGAATCGCAGCGACAGTGTGTTTATTTCGTGGAGCGCGGTGACCGGCACGGGGATCGAATACCGCGTCTACCGCAATACCAACAACAATTCGGCGACAGCCGCCCCCATCGGCGAGGGCTGGCAGACCGAGGCTACGTTCAGTGATATCACGGCCCTTGTGCCGGAAGTCATTCCCGGAGAAGGGTGCAATGCGCCCGATACACGTCAGGAAGTTCACTATTTCTACTGGGTGAAGGCCCGCTCTGAGGAAGGCTGCGAGAGTCCCCTCAGTGCGGCTCCCGCCGAGGGCTTCCGCACGGCGACTTCCGCGCGCTTCGCGGCCATGGGGACGCTGTTCGCGGCGGCGGTGCTGCTGTTCGCGCTCTCCGCTGTACCCATGCGCCCGAAGGTTGCCGAGGGCGCCTGATTTTCCGTTCGATACGCCGCAGGAACCTGTGCCACAATGGGCGCTGTGTTCCGGCCCCGGCCAATTCAACCTGACCCACCACGGCGGTGTTTCGCATAAAGGCTCATTCCAATATGAACCCAACTCTGCTCTCCATCGGCCCTTTCGATTTTCACGCCTACACCGTGGCCATGGCGATCGCGTTTCTCGTGGGGGTGCTTTGCGCGGTGCGCGAGAATTACAAACTGGAAAAGCCCTTTAACGTGACGCCCGCGGGGGGCGTGTGGATTTTCTTCGGCGCGCTGCTCGGGGCCAAGATTTACTGGTACCTCCAATACGGCCTCACCTGGGTGGACGACGACGGCGAACCCTATCAGTGGTATCGCGTTTTCTTCTTGTGGGAGGGGGGGCAGGTCTTCTTCGGTGGCCTCATCGGCGGTGTGATTGGCGGAATCTCCTATATTAAATACAAGCGGGTACCCTTCCTGAAGATGGGCGATATTGGCATTCCGTTCCTGCCCCTGGGCCATTCCATTGCCCGCCTGGGCTGCTTTTTCAACGGTTGCTGCTGGGGCCATCCCACCGATGCCTTTACCGGCGTGACCTTTCCCAAGTTCAGCCTGGCCTGGCGGCGGCAACTCGAAGATGGCCTGATCACCCGCTCGGCGGAACATTCCCTGCCCGTGCACCCCACCCAGCTCTACGAGTCTTTCGGACTCTTCTGCATCTTTCTCGTCATGCGCTATGCCTACAAGCACAAGAAGTACGATGGCTCCGTAATGTTGCTGTATCCGCTGCTCTACGGCATCCTGCGCTTCACCGACGAGTCCTTCCGGGGCGAAAGCGTGCGATCGGTCTTCGGTTTTATGACCGTGAGTCAGGCTGTGGCCTTGAGCCTGTTCCTGAGCGCGGCCTGCGCCTATGTGATCCTGTTTCAGACGATCTGGCGCGCTCCTGTCAGCGTGGCCCCTGCCTCCAGTGCGAAATAGTACTCTGGAAGCCTCGCGAGACTGGCCTGAAGACAAAATACGCACCTGTCGCACTTTGCGGGTGCCCATCCAGGGGGATGCGCGGCGGAATACATTCTTATACGTTTACTGAGGCAGATAAAGTGTTGACAAGGTTTTAGCGCTTATCTATACTAAGCGAAACCAGAATTGGTGTGTTATGTCCGCCTCAGTATTGGCCTGTGAGACCCGTTTCAGGGCCGGGGCGGACTTTCCCACGTGCAATTTCTAACCCTGACTTGAAAGCGTTACGACAGGTGGTCCCTTTGTCTCCGCGACGTGGGGCGTCTACGTATCCTGAGCAATACCAACGGTGTAGAGGAGAAGCCAGAATGGGGACCAGCAAAAAATTAATGCTCGCGTCGCTTGTGAGCATGATGGTGGTACTCGCGTTCGGGATTGGCCTTGTGCCTTCCCACGACGCGGATCGTACCAGTGCCGCCGGAAGTAACGGGCGAATCGACTTCGGCCAGTTCCTGGACATGATCCTGCTGAACGAAGGTGGCGCGCTGGCGGATAAGGGCGTCAGCGTCATAACGCTGGATTCCACGCCCTTCAGCACCGGCGATACGATCCTGGTTCCGATGTCGAACGAGGGTGAAATCGATCTCATGCTCAGTGCCTCGGTTCCCGGTTCTGGCAACGACACGACCGTGACCTATGTGGCCAATGAGGCGGATGACGAAGCTGAGCAGCTCGCGCCCTGGCAGACGAACGATGGTGTATACACCACGGGCGCGGACGGCGTGGTATCGGAGGACGGCGTGTTCTCCGACTTCTCCAGCACCCTTCCACTCAGCAGCTTTGTTTCCGGCACGGACGGTCAGGCCACGGCGGTGCTGATCTACGCGCTGGTCAACGCGGTTGCGGATGCGAAGCAAGCCGCCACCTATACCTACGAGGCGGTCAATGCCGCTGAAAATGCGATTGCGCTGACGTTGAAGTCGGTGGATATCGATGCGGACGCCAATGGCTTTCCCGACGATCCCTTCACTTTTGTAGGCGAGGGCGAAAGCTCCGTCGCCACGGTGACGGTGAACGGCGGTACCCGCACGTCGCTGATGGCCAACCTGGGTGATCTCGGGAAGGGCGCGACGCCGGATATCGTGCTGGCCGCGGGCAAAGTGATGGTCACGGCGCCCACGACAGGCGAGCTTCTGACCGCGGGCTTGATTCAGGAAGGCGACTCCGCCTTTATTCTCGTGGACGTGATCGAAGACCTGAATGGCGCGATCGACGAAAACACGACGGGTGGAACGCAGAGCGAGTGGGCCACGGCGGTTGGCGATGCCCAGCCCGTGGATATCCTGGCGGGTGCGCCCTATGTGGCTATCAGCATCATCGCCGGTACCTCCACCGCCGATATGGCGTCCATCACGGACCTCGGCGATCTCGATGTCAATCTCTTCATCGCGGGGGATGGTTTCCCTGAGGAAGATCTGGAGCGCGTCCAGCTCTACGCGTACGGCGTCGGTGCCGGCACGAGCGATGCCTCGGCCGTGGTGCTCGAATCGGCCGCGGACGGCGACTGGTCCCTGCTTCCCGTCGATCCCATCTCCATCGACGGCAACATCAATGTGAATCTTTCAACCCTTTCGCTGGTGGCGCCTTTTGCCGCGGCGATCGAGGTAAGTGGCGTCACGCCCGACCTGCTTCCCGCGGATCGCAATTTCGATATCGTAGTCAACGGCGCGTTCCCGGTAGGTGGGGACAGCCCGCTCAGTGCGGCGGAAGCCGCTGAGGCGTTCACGGTGACGCTCAACGGCGTGGCCGCGACCTTCCGCGAAATCGAGCTTGTCGGCAAGCAAACGGGCATCGCCGCGACCTCTTCGGCGCTCTATATCACCACACCTGCGCTTCCGCTGGATGAAATCAGCGGCGAGCCGGTGGACACGCCCGTGTCCGTCACGGTGGTGGACAACCGTAATGAGGGCAACGAAGTCACGCTGACGAACGCGGCCACCCTCACCGAGACAGTGGAACTCACGATCCAGGTGGAAGGCGACGGAACGGTTACGGTCGATCCCGCGGCCCTGGGCGGTGAGACTTCCGGTGGCCTTTACGTGAAGGACGAGGCGCTGGTGGCGACCTTTGCCCCGGGCAACGGCCTGGAAATTCTGGAAGTGACCTTGAACGGTTCAGACGCCACGGAGAACGTCACCGATCAGAATACGTTGAGTTTCAACATTGATCAGGACCAGGTACTGGCTGTGACCTTCGGCACGCCGGGGGGTGAAGGCGAAGGCGAAGGCGAGGGTGAAGGCGAAGGCGAAGGCGAGGGTGAAGGCGAGGGTGAAGGTGAAGGAGAGGGTGAAGGTGAAGGTGAAGGTGAAGGTGAAGGTGAAGGTGAAGGTGAAGGTGAAGGTGAAGGTGAAGGTGAAGGCGAGCAGACGGATGAAGAAGTTGCCAATGACCTCATTGAGAACTTCGGTGATGCGGACGCGGACGACGATGGACTGCTGACCCTTGCGGAAGCGCAACTCTACAATCCGTCCTTGACCGTTGATCAGTTCGGTCGCCTGGACACAAACAACGACCAGCGGCTTGCCCTGGGAGAGCTTCAGGCTTTCCAGACGGTCGGTGAAGCGGTCATCACCGGGATCACGCCGAATGAAGCGTGGATCTTCGGTGGGGTGGTTGCCGAAATCAGCGGCCAGAACCTGAGCGAAGGCACCGTGATCGAAATCGGCGGCGTCGAAGTGGATGGGTTCCGCGTCGGTGACGGCGGTAACACGATTGAGGTCATTATTCCCGAAAACCCCGATACGTCCAACAATGACTTTGTGGATGTTTCGGTTACCGTGGCCAACAACGGCCAGGAAACCGCGTCTATATTCAACAGCTTCCGCTACAACCGCTACACCCGTGGCGAGACCGTCAACACGACGGCCTACTACTACGACGGCGACGAAGGCGTGGCCTCGCTGGATGTGGCGCTGGGTGAGAACGATTTTGGTTCCATCACCATCCCGCCGGTGGCGAATGGTGGTCGCACCTACGGTATCGTTCGCACCGCCTCCACGGGCGCCAAGCAGGCCAATGGCCCGCTGGGCACCGGGGCCATCGACACCGTGCTTAACGGTCAGGGCGTGGATGCCGGCTCGACGCTGGGCGGCGACATTAACGACTTCGCCCTTTACTTCTACGAGCCGATTGACTTCAATGAAACCAAGACCAACACCCCCTCCATCGGCCTGCCCTCCACGGGCCCGGCCACGGGTGGTGCCTTCGCGGCGGGTGCGCGGTCGCGCTTCCTGCTCGACGAAAACGGCGATCCCGTGATCGACCCGATTACGGGTGAGGCGATTGAACTGGCCCCCATCGAGTTGTCCTTCGTCACCAACGACGATGACTTCAACGCGGGCGTGGTCCGTACGGGCCTGACCTGGTTCGGCGTGGAAAGCTCCTTCGACTACACGACTGGCGAGTTGAACGTGCCGGAAACGGCGATGGCGGCCTATCAGTCGGGCCTGCTCAACACGGAAGTTGATCCGACTCTGACGACGGCGGTCACGAACAACACGCCGATTGATGCCGTGAACGAGGCGCGCCTCTACAGCCTGAACGGATTCTCACTCCGTAGGGGAGCGGGCATTCCGGACGCCCTGGTGGATTCGATTCTCGATGCAAACGCCGATGTCTCATTCAACGGAACCACGGCGGGCGGCACGGAGGTCACGATTGTTTCGCCAGAGGGCGGGCTGTCCTGGGTGGACCACATTACCCTGACCTCCACGCAAGCATCGAAGCAGATCAGCGAGACGATAGAGTCGGAGGACTTCGTGTCCGTTCCGGGCGCGAGCGAAACGACGTTTACGTTCCGCACGCCGGCGGCCAGCCGCACCGGTATCACGGATGTGACCATATTCCTGGCTTCCGATCCGGATACGGCGGCGGTCACGTTGCCTGCCTTCTTCGAATACACGCCGCGTCAGGGTCAGGATCTGCCGATCGTGTCCCTGCTGGGCTTCCTGCTTGCGCTCCTCGGCCTGATTGCCGGCGGTGCGGGCGGCGGCGGCGGCGGCCCGTGCTTCATTGCCACGGCGGCCTATGACACGCCCATGAACACCCAGATTGACGTGCTCCGGGATGTGCGAGATACGTACCTGCTCGACAATGCCGCAGGCACGGCTTTCGTGGACCTCTACTACCACGTGAGCCCGGCAATCGCCGATGTGGTCGCCCAGAGCCCTGTGCTCGCGGCCATGGTCCGGCTGGCGCTGGTTCCGGTGGTGTTTCTTGGCAAGCTGGCGCTGACGTCCCCCGCGTTCTTCGGGCTGCTGGTGCTGTCCGTCGCGGCGATGTTTATCGCCCGTCGCAAGCGGCGCCTGGCTCGCAAGGGCTGATTTAATTCAGTAAGGTTTCGTGGCGGCGGCGCGCAAGAGATTGCGCGTCGCCGCTTTCTTTATGGGTCCTATCGGTCGTGTGGGTCGTGTGGAACAAGGGCTTGCCCATGAAAAAGGCGGAAGATTCCGGGGAATCTTCCGCCTGTTTGATTGGGTTGTCCAAGCTTGGTGTTCAGTCCGCTGCGGGGGGCTTGTACTGCACGCCGACACCTTCCAGTGCCTTCATGAAACCTTCCTTGTCGACGGCCTTGGAATAGCCTTCCGCCGGCTCGATCACGTCTTCTTTTACGAAGCGGGCGAGTTCGTCGTTCAGGAGCGTCATGCCCTCCTTCTTGGCCGTCTGCATGATGCTCATGACCTGGGCGGTCTTCCCTTCGCGGATGAGCATGCTGACGGCCGCGTTCACCACCAGCACCTCCAGCGCGGCCACGCGGCCGCCGCCTTTCTTCTTCAGTAGATTCTGTGCCACGACGCCCTTGAGCGCCGCGGAGAGCATGGTTCGGATCTGGGCCTGCTGGCCAGAGGGGAAAATGTCGATGAGGCGGTCCACGGTGGAGATGGCCGTGGTGGTGTGGAGCGTGCCGAAGACCAGGTGGCCGGTTTCCGCCGTTTCGATGGCGATGTGGGTCGTCTCCAGATCGCGCATTTCGCCGACGAGCACGATGTCCGGGTCTTCGCGGAGCGCCGCGCGGAGGGCGTTCTTGAAGCCGAGGGTGTGGTTGTGAACCTCGCGCTGGTTCAAGAGGCACCGCTGGTTCTGGTGCACGAATTCGATGGGATCTTCGATCGTGATAATGTGATCGGAGCGGTTCTTGTTGATGTAATCGATCATGGCAGCAAGGGTGGTCGACTTGCCGCTGCCGGTCGGCCCCGTGACGAGCACAAGCCCCTTATGGAGCTGGCAGAACTTCTTGAGGGCCACAGGCAGCTTGAGTTGCTCGAAGGTGAGGATTTCCGAGGGGATGAGGCGAAACACGCCACCCACACCCTTGTGATCGCGGAAGATGTTGGCCCGGAAGCGACCATAGCCTTCCAGCGCGTAGGCGAAGTCGGTATCGTTCGTGTCGTTGAACTCTTTGCGGTTCTTCTCGGGGGTGATTTCGAACAGAAGCTGCTCCGCCCGCTCCGCCGTCACTTCTTCGTCGGCTTTGAGCGGCACGATGGAGCCATCCTTACGGAACATGGGCTTGCAGCCGGTGCACAGGTGCAAATCCGACGTGCCATGCTCGACCATCAAGCGGAAATACTTGTCAATTTCGGCCATAGAGCTTCCTCCTCAAACGCCCGGAACGGGTTGCCTGTATTGTGGTTCACTTTGGTTGGTAGGATTCGATGATCAGCCTAGCACGGCACAGACGGGAAAACAAGTTTGTTGACGGCCTCCCAGTATTCGCAGAATGAGTAGGGTCACCCAACCCGGTCTTGCGCACAATGCCCTTATTTTGATAGACTTAAGTAGTTCAGCGCGCGCGGTTTAGTGCCGTGCGCGGGCATGTTCAGGAGGGTAATTCGTTGCCAGGGATTCGCGAACAACGCTGGGTAAGCACCTTGTCCTTCATGACGGACTTGCTGCTCTACTTTGCCGCGTTGAGCCTGGTGACGCCGTCGCGGCTGGACACGCTGACCCATGTGGACTTTGCGCTGATTCAGCGCGACCGCCTCGTTTGCGTTGCTATCTTTGCCGTGGCCGCCATCATGACGGGCCGGTTGAATCTGTCCCGATTGACGGACCGTTTCGATCTCATCTATCACACCCTGATCGCCTTGCTGGTGACGGGGGTGGCTACGTTGCTCCTGGTCACGCTGGTGCCCGTGGAACTGCGGGTCGTCTCGCGCCGGGAATTGATTCTGAGTCTGCCGACGGCGGCGGTGCTGCTGAGCGTGTGGCAATACGGCCTCGCGTCCCTGGCCGCCCGTTTCGACAGCCTGCACCGCCTCTTCTATGTGGTGGGCGAGGCCGAGGAAGCCCGGCGGATTGCCACGGAGATCGCGCTGGATCGTTCCGCCGTCGCCGATGCGCGGTGCGTGACATTTGACGAGTTGGTGGCCGAGTGTGACGCCGGGGAGGGCGCCGGGTCGCCGACGCGCACGGGCATTCACAGTGTCATCATCTGCGCGGGCGACGATCAGGAAAAGCGACTCCACGCCCTGCTCGAATTTTGCGAGAGCCGCTTTCGCGATACCTATGTTCACCCCAGCCTGAGCAGTGCCCTGTTGCTGCACCACGGCAATCTGCTGCCCGTCGCGGGCATTCCGCTGGTCCGTGTGGCGGGCGAGCAGACGACGAGTCCCTATCTTTACGCCAAACGCCTTACGGATATCGTGGTGGCGGCCATCGGCCTGCTGCTGGCCACGCCCATCTGCGTGGCGGCGGCGGCGGCGATCAAGCTGAGTTCGCCGGGACCAATCTTTTATACCCAGCAGCGCCTTTCGAAGGGGGGGCGGCCTTTCACGATCTATAAGTTCCGCTCCATGTACGATGGCGCGCCCCTGTTGGACGAGTCCGGTCATGTGCTCGCGCAAAAAGACGATCCGCGCATTACCCCGGTGGGCCGCTTGCTGCGCAAGCACCGGATTGACGAGATCCCCCAGCTCTACAGCGTGCTCATGGGCGACATGAGCCTGGTGGGGCCGCGCCCGGTCTGGAAAGAGTACTACGACCAGCAGCGGACGACGCTGCCGCTCTTTGATCGTCGCCTCGTCGTTCGGCCGGGCCTTACGAGCCTATCCCATGTGCTGGGGGGCTACAGCTCCACGCCCGAAGACCGGCTGCGCTACGATCTGGTGTACATCAACACCCTGTCCATGGACGTGGACCTGCGGGTGCTCTTGTCCACGGTGCGCATCGTGCTCAGCGGCAAGGGGGCCCAGTAATGCATCGGCCGACCTTCAAACATCCGCAGCGGATCCTCGCGGCTTGGGGGATTTCACTGGTGCTCGGCGTGCTTGCCATCGGGCTCTTCGACTTTCGACTGTCCACCTATGCGGCGGACCTGCGGGCGAACGACTACCGCACCTACCTCGGCGCGGCGGTCGTGCTGTTGGAGTCCAAAGATTATCTCGGCGCGCTACTGCAGGTGGAGAAGGCCAAGGCACTCGCGCCCCAGGTCTACGAGCCCTATGCCTATGCGGGTGGCATCCACTACCGCATGAACCAGTGGGACCTGGCCTACGCCAACTTTACGCAGGCCGTGTCGAAGGGCGACCCCGGCGTGGGGCCCAGGCTTGATATCGTCTGGTCCCTCATCGAAATGAGGCGCTTCGACGAAGCGGCGGATTTCGGCGCGAAAGCGGTGACGCAATTTCCCGACAATGCCATGCTGCCCCAGTACACGGCGGAGGCTTTGCTCAAGGCGACGCGGCCCGCCGAGGCGATTCCCTTTCTGGAGCGGGCTCTGGGGCAGTCGGAGAACAATGTGTACCTCCTCGACCGCCTGGCGCGTGCCCACGAGCAGAAGGGCGACCCCGCCGCCGCCGCCAAGGTGCGGGCGCGGATCGA
Organism: Candidatus Hydrogenedentales bacterium; assembly: GCA_044344195.1. GTDB lineage: Bacteria > Hydrogenedentota > Hydrogenedentia > Hydrogenedentales > JAEUWI01 > JAEUWI01. The sequence continues at coordinate 3,301 of JBIJDL010000118.1, read as the reverse complement.
AAGCATTCACGAGGCCATCGGGCGGGTTGGAAACGTGGTGCCATGATTGAGCCCCCGGCCTCGGGTGCCGAGGCCCCCGCTGTTTCCATACTATTTGTGGTGAAAAACGAGCGCAAGAATCTCGAGCGCATGTTTCCCATGCTCCTGGCGCAGGACTACTCCGGCGCGGTGGAATATATCTGCGTGGATTCCGGATCAACGGATGGCACGGTGGCGTTCCTGCGGGAGCACGGCGCGGTGATCCGTGAGATTCCGCCGGCGGAGTTTCACCACGGGCGCACGCGCAATCTGGCCGCCTCCCTGGCAAGTGGCGAGATTCTGGTCATGCTTTCGGGTGATGCCTTTCCCGCGAATGAACAGTGGCTGCGAAAGCTCGCGGGGCATTTTGCCGATCCGAAGGTGGGCGCGGTCTATGGCAAGCAGACCGCCCCGGCAGGGATGGGGGCACTGCGGGCCCAGAGTCTGGGGAGCGAATATTCCGAAATGCGCCAGGTGCGGGATCCGAAAGCAATCACCCGTTACAATCCAGGGCACTTTCGCTTTTCCAATGCCAACGGCGCCGTGCGTCGCGAACTGTGGGCGCGCTTTCGCTGGAATGAGGAACTGCTTCTCGCGGAGGATCAGGGTATGTGTCGTGACATCCTGATGGCGGGCTACCAAGTGATCTACGAGCCCGAGGCTGAGGTGATTCACGGTCACGAGCGCAGCCTGTGGTGCGAGTTCAAGTTTGCGCTGGACAATGGACTCTCGCTGTCGCGTCTGGGGATTTTGAACAATCCCGAAGTCGGCGGTGAATTGCGTTATGGCCTCGCGCGAATGAAAACGGACCTGACCCACTTCGCGAAACGGGGGAGGATTGACTGCGTGGCGCTATCGCTGATCTCCTTCGCGGCGCGCTATGCTGGGGTGCAGATTGGGAAGCGGGAGAAGAAACTGCCGCACTGGTTTCTGCGAAGGGTCTCCGAGGTTCATGAGAAGATGAGGCTTTAGACACAATGTAGTAAGAAGAGACGGGCTAAAAAATTACTCCTTTGTGCGGATCGCGAGATAATCCTTCAGCGCGTCGCGCCAGGGGGGCATGATGTCGAGGCCCTGATCCTGAGCGTGTTTATTTTCCATTACGGAGTAGGCCGGCCGGCGGACGGGGGACTGAAACTCGGCGGAGGTCGTGGGGGTCAGTGTGACCACGGTGCCGGTTTCTTCGAAAATGGCCTGGGCGAATTCAAACCACGAACAGGCGCCCTGGCAGGTGAGGTGGTAAATTCCTGGTTCACCTTTTTCCGCGAGGATGCGCATTTGTCGCGCCAGCGCGAGGGTGTAAGTCGGGGTGGTGAATTCGTCGGTCACCACTTTCACTTCAGGCCGTGTGGCGGCGAGGTAGAGCATGGTGCCGATGAAGTTGCGCCCGCCCTTGGCCCGGCAGGGGGCGTTACCATAGATGGCGGCCGTGCGCACGATGATGTGGTCATCGAGCACCGAAGCGATGAGGTGTTCGCCCGCGAGCTTGCTGGCGGCGTAGACACTGAGCGGCTGGGGAAGGTCGCTTTCCACGTAGGGCTTTGTGCCGCCATCGCCGAAGACGTAGTCCGTGCTCACGTGGATCAGACGCGCCCCGACGGCCTTGCAGGCCACGGCGAGGTTGCGCGCGCCGGTGGCGTTCACAGCGAAGGCGAGGGCGGGCTCCTGCTCGCACAGGGGCACGTTGTGGGCGGCCGCGGCGTTGATCACGAGATCGGGCTTGATTTCCTGCGCGATGAGGGCGTTGACCGCAGCGGCATCGCTGATATCGAGGTGATGGCCATCGCCATCCAGATCGGCGCGGTGCAGGGTGCAGTCGGCGAAGACGGCACAGAGATCCTGACCGAGCTGGCCTTCGGCACCGATGATGAGTACGTTCATGGATGAGTTCCTTCTTGAGCAAGCGGGGAGGAGGAAAGGCTTCGCCCCGGCGTGTGTCCGCAGTATGCCACACAGCAGTTGACAGTTGACAGTTGGCAATTGGCAGTTGGCATGGGGTCGTTTTCGATTTTCGTTATCAACTGTCCACTGTCAACTGTCAACTATCCACTGTTATACTCCCCGCGCTATTGGTCATTGCTCAGCATCAGGGTGTGTCTTGTGAATTCCTTTTCTATCGCCGCCGATCTCAGTTGCCTTGCTTCGCGCCCGATCACGGGCGTGGGGTATTATACGGGGCACCTTTTTGACGCGTTGCTGCGGCAGTCGCCGGGGCTTGATCTGCGGGTATTTGCCTGCGCGGCGAAGCCTATGCCTGAAGAGGTTCATGGTTTTGGCGCAAGGACTTCGCGATTTTCCGGGCCGCGCGTTCCCACGCGCTTGAAGAATGGATTGTGGACCCGCGCGGAATGGCCGCCGATGTCGTGGTGGCTGGGGGAAACGGATATTGTTCACGGCGGATTTCATCTCCTGCCGCCCTCGCGCACGGCGAAGCGCATGGTCACGATTTTCGACCTTGCGGGCATGCGCCGGTCTGCGATCCATGAGGACGCCTCCCTCGCGTTGCACCGAAAGTTGCTGACGCATGCCGTGCCCCGCGCGGACGGGATTGTCGCCATTTCCCAGAGTTGTCGGGCGGATGTGATCGAGTTGTTGAATGCCGACCCGGCGAAGGTTCACGTGGTGCCTGGCGGCGTGATGCTGGAAGAATTCAGCGGTCCGCTGGATGAGGCGCGACTTGCCGACGCGCGCCAATGCTATGGCGTGGACGGCCCCTATTGGATTCATCTGGGCACGCTGGAGCCTCGAAAGAATCTGAAGCGGTTGGTGGATGCCTATGCCCGCCTGCGCGCGCGCCATGAGGTGCCACGGCTTGTGCTGGCGGGCGGCGAGGGCTGGATGTTCGGGCCGGTGCTGGAGGCCATCACGCGGCATGGATTGGAAAAGGAAGTGATACGCACGGGCTATCTGCCCCGCGAAGATGCGGTGGCGCTGCTGCGGGGCGCGCAGGGCTGTGTTTATCCTTCGCTGTACGAGGGCTTCGGTCTGCCGGTGCTGGAGGCCATGGCCGCGCGCGTGCCGGTGCTGACTTCCGATGTGTCTTCCCTGCCCGAGGTGATCGGCGACACGGGAATTCTGGTGGAGCCGGAGGATGAGGGGAGCCTTGATGCGGGTCTGGAGCGATTGCTGCTTGACCGCGGCACCGAATCGGCGCGCGTGGAAGCCGCGTGGAGTCGGGCGCAGGGCATGACCTGGGATCATAGTGCGCAGGCCCTGATGGCGGCTTATCGCGCCGTGCTGGAGCGGCCATGAGCGACGTTTCCACGTCGGCCCGCGTGGGCCT
>JBIJDL010000546.1:0-4385 GCA_044344195.1 Candidatus Hydrogenedentales bacterium | reverse complement strand
CCTCGGGCTCGCCCGTGCTGTGAACACGATAGCCCAACGGCGTCAGTGAGCGCTGGCAGAAGCGGCGTATCGCGCGCTCGTCGTCCACCACCATTATGGATTCCCTTCCGGTGGCCGGCAGGTCGACCGCTTGCGCTTCGCCGTCTTGGGTGGTGGCGATACGTGGAAGATAGGTATGAAACTCCGTGCCATGGCCGAGAACACTGTCCACGAAAACGGCGCCGCCGTGATCGGCCACGATGCCGTAAACCATGGCGAGGCCCATGCCGGTGCCTTCGCCGGGCCCTTTCGTCGTGTAGAAAGGATCAAAAATCCGGCGCATGTGTGCGGGCTCGATACCGCGGCCCTTGTCGGCAACGGTTAGTTTGACATAAGGACCGGGATGAAGCTTGGGGTGGGCCGCGGCGAAACGCCGGGTGACTTCCACGTTTTCCAGGCGAACTTCGAGTGTGCCGCCCCTTTCCGACATGGCCTGAACACCGTTGGTACAGTAGTTCATGACGACCTGGTGCATCTGAGTGGGATTGGCCAGTACCATGCCGGTTTCGGTGTCCACATTGTCGATGATATTGATGGAGGTGGGGATGGACGCCCGCAGCAGGCCGAGGGCCTCCCGAACGACGGCGTGGAGGTATACGGGTGTGTGCTCTTCGCCGGTCTGTCGGCTGAAGGCCAGGATCTGCTTGACGAGGTCTTTCGCGCGATGGGCCGCACGGAGGGACTCTTCCAGATCTTCGATGACATCGGGTGGACCGGTCAGTTCCTGGATGGACAGATCGGTTAGGCCGATAATGGCCGCAAGAATGTTGTTGAAGTCGTGAGCGATGCCCCCAGCCAGCACGCCCAGACTTTCGAGGCGCTTGGAGTGCTGGAGTTCCTGCTCCATGATCCGCTCTTCCTGCTCGGCGCGAACGCGATCGGTCACGTCTTTAACGGTGCCGAAAATGCCCTGGGGCTCGCCGGATTCCCCGGGCACGACGATGCCGAGATCCTCCACATGGCGGTACTCGCCCGAGGTATGACGGATCCGGTATTGCATCTGAAACTCACCGAGGGTTGAGGCCGCCTGGGCAATACGGTGGAGCAGCTCTTTTCTGTCGTCGGGATGGATGAGGCCGAGGCAGGCCTCCCGGTTCATGGACTCCATGGTATCGATGGAGAGGCCCGTTATCTGGGGGGTGGCGCCGCTCATGCGGATTTTTTCGGTCGGAATCGTGTATTCGTACATCACCTGACCAGTCTGCATGGCATAGGTCCGGTATACGCCATCGAGATCGCTGTTGGGCGCACCGGCATCGCCCCGGGCGCGAAAATGTACCACAAAGATGATGTAGGGCTGGCGCGAAAAGGAAAAGTGTCGGGCCGTGATCGCGGCGGGCAGTTTCTGTCCGTCGCGTGTGACCAGGATGGTTTCGATATAGAATTGCTTCTCCACGGCAAGGGTGCGCAGCCGCGCGTTCATCGCCTTGATGTGGTGGGGATCCACCAGATCCTTGGGGAGCATGGCCAATATCTCTTCCCGTGGATAATTCAACGCGTGGCAGAGCTGGCTGTTGACTTCCACGATGCGATCGCCGTCCTTGTCCGCCCCAAGGGCAACGGTGCAGACCCCGTCAATACAGGCATTAAACAGGAGACGGAAACGTTCATCGCTCTCGTAGAGATCGTGGCTCCGCTCTTCGACGACGGCAGCCAGTACGCGATTGGCCTGTTGCAACTCGGGCGCGCGTGTCGCCATGGACAGCATGCGGGCGACACGTCCGGCGAGCTCCGCCTCACGGAGCGGCCGCAGTATGAAGTCGTCCCGAGAATTATCAAGCAGGGGCCCCCAGGTGCCGGGGTCGGTGCCGCGCGCAAGCACCCAAAGGACCGGTGCGACTGAGAACCTGTCGGGCAGCGTCCCCGCGTCGCAGAAGGCTTGATCAATGACGAGGCAATGTCGGGCGTCATCGTTCAGTAGCGCCATGAGCGCATCGGCCGAGACGGCGGGGCGCAGGTCTACTTCGGGCATCCGCGCCGACAGGATGCGCTGGAGGCTGTTTCGTCGCGCCCCCTTCCCTTCGGCAACAATGACGGTTGGTTGAACCATGGATTCTCCCGAGACACTCCCGGCCCGCATGCACGATTGCACGGGCCGACCCTGAACCTCAGGCGATAGTGTAACAATGCCGGCGCCCGGATTTCAGTTTTTGCAACCCGCACGCTCGTGATGTTGCAGCGACACATGTGCTATAATGCCTCAGGCAGAAGCTGAGTCGAAACGTGCGCAACGTGCATTTCACCATAAGGAGTAAATCGATGCCCCCGATATATGATCCCGAACAAGTCCGTCCGATGTGGGAAGAACTGGCCAACGTGGGCGTACGCCCCCTGACCACTCCCGAAGCTGTTGATGAAGTCCTGACGAAGTCGTCGGGCACGGTACTGTGTGTCGTAAATTCCGTGTGCGGTTGTGCGGCCGGTGGCGCCCGTCCGGGCGTGACCCTGGCCCTTCAGGGCGATATCATCCCCGACGAGCTGGTGACGGTATTCGCGGGCATGGATCAGGAAGCCGTGGCCAAGGCCCGCGGTTACATGACGGGAATCGCCCCGTCCTCGCCCTGCATCGCCCTCTTCAAGGATGGCGCGCCCGTCCACGTGCTGGAACGCCGCCACATCGAGCGGATGAACGCGATGGATATTGCAAACAACCTGACCGAGGTATTCAAGCAGACGTGCAGCCGCAAGGGCCCGTCCGTGCCGCCTGAGGTGTTTGACGCCAACGAGCACGTGGAAGTCTGCGGCTCCTCCATCAGCCCCTATCAGGGAAACTAATTACCCGGATCCAGCCGGTGTGTACGCCTGAATGTATTCGCGCGGTTGTGGCATGTTCACAACCGCGCTTGTTTTTTGGCCGATCCGGTCGGGCCGTAAGAAGCGCCAGGGCCGGCGCAGTAACCAGAAGGAAGTTTCAGCATGACTTCGAGTTCCGCAAATCTGTTTCGGGCGGCGTGCATTCTGTGCGGCGTGGCTGTGGCGCTGGGCGCCTTCGGGGCCCACGGCCTGAAGGAACGCCTTACGCCGGAAATGCTGGCGATTTTCGAGGTGGGCGTCCGCTATCAGTTCTATCACGGGCTGGCCATGCTGGCCCTCACCCTGGCCCCCGGCCGGGTCTGGGGCAGCCCCTGGGCCGGGCGCGCCTGTTGGGCATGGATCGTGGGCATTGCCGTGTTTTCCGGGAGCCTCTACCTGCTCTCCGTCACGGGGATACGATGGCTTGGTGCGATCACGCCCATCGGCGGCGTGGCCTTTATCCTGGGCTGGATCTTCGCCATGCTCGGGGCGCGGCAGCTCACCGCGGAATGAAGTAACAGAGACGTCAGGACCAGCCTGCCGTCACCCCTTCGAATCGCGCAGCACGAGTAGGAGCATTTTCAGCGGCGTAGTCGCCGTGATGCTGTGGCGAAGGTTGGGCGACATGCGAATCCAGTCCCCCGCCCCAACGTGGTGGGCATCATCGTTCAAGGTGATGTCGGCCTCCCCCTCCAGTATCTGGAGCAGCGCTTCCATAGTGGTGGTGTGCTCGGACATTTCCTGGCCCGCACTCAATCCAAAAAGTGTGGCGCGAAGATGCTCGTCGGTGGAGATGGGCTTGCTGAGGATCCCGTCTTCGGGGATGGCGACCTGCGAGGCCAAGCCTGCAATAAGTGTGTAGGGTTCATTCATGGAATAGGCTCCTTTGCCGTTAGAGCCGGAGTTTCCGGCTAATTTGGTGTATTTATTATGCATCTTTATTAACGACGCTGTCGCCCTTGTTATTCCCAAGCACGGCATCGGACCTTGTAGACCTGACCCCCACCCTGTGCTATATTCAGCGCCATGCCCGTGCCGTGCGGGCCAAGGGATGAGAGGAAATGGGCATGTCGGGAATGCACCCAGCCGATCTGGCTGTCTTGGTAGTTTATCTGGTCGGCGTTACGATACTCGGGATATGGGCGGGCCGGGGCAGCAAATCCACGGGCGAGTTTTTCATGCCGCGCAAATTCGGCAAATTGATGATGCTGATGAACGCTTTTGGCACGGGTACGGCCTCGGATCAGGCGGTGAGCGTGGCCTCGGGCACGGCGCGCACCGGCCTTTCCGGCATCTGGTATCAGTGGGCCTGGCTCTTTGTCACGCCCTTTTACTGGCTTATCGCCCCTCTCTTTCGTCGCTTTCGCGCGGTAACCACGGCGGATGTGTACGCCTTGCGCTTCGACCGAAGTGTGGCGGGACTTTTCGCGGTGGTAGGCATTTTCAGCCTGACCGTGAAAACGGGCGTGCTGCTCAAGGGCACGGGGGCGCTGATTGAGGCGTGTACGGGGGAAGCGGTTAATGCCGACGCGGCGATACTTATTACGGCTTTT
>JBIJDL010000547.1:0-4385 GCA_044344195.1 Candidatus Hydrogenedentales bacterium | reverse complement strand
AGCCGCCGCAAGGTCGCCCCGGGCCTCGGCAAGTTCCGCCAGCAGCGCGCTGATCTGGAGATCCGCGTTTGCAGTCGCAATGCTCTTCAGCAATTGCTCAGCCTCCTCCGCCCGGCCCTCGTGGCGTGCGATAAGCGCCTCCAGAATTTTCAGCGATCGCACGGTGTACTCTTCCGTGTGTTTGCTCGTGGCAATCGCCTTCAATTCCTCCAGCCGGCCCGCCTCCGCAACGCGTTGGATGATCTCGGGCGTACGGCCCGTGTCCACCTGAATACCGGCCTGGGGCGATGTCGGTTGGTAGAGCTTCAGATACTCCGCGGCCGCCTCACTCTTATTTCCCGCCTGCCAGTAGTAGTCGCCGATCTGAAAACTCAGCCAGATATTCTGCGGCTCGATGCGCAACGCGCGCTGGAGCAACTCCGCCGCCTGGACAAATTCCCGCTCCTGGCCAAGCTGTTGCGCCAGCTCCTGCAGCTCGTTGACCGAACGGGCCTCGCGCTTCACCCGCTCCTGAAGGGCTGCGAGTTCATCCTTCTTCCCCAGATCCTTGTAGAGCCGCCGGATTTCCCCCGTGATATTCCTGGAAGCCGACGGACGCGCCGCCACGACCGACTCCAGCACGGCCAGGGCGCCCGCGGGATCGTTATTCGACTCCAGGAGACCCGCATAGCGCACCTTTAGCTGCACGTCGTTGGGCCGGAGCTCGAGTAACTTCTCCATCTGCGTCCGCGCGAGCTCGTACTGCCGGTTCTCCATATAGAGCCCGATGAGGGACTCGCGCAGCGTGACGGATGTGGGCTGCCCCTCCAGGCGCGATTCGAAGTCGGCGATGAGCTCCTGCTCGCGCCCGGCTTCGCGGTAGGCGATCCAGAGCGTTTCGAGGCCGTGAAGCCCCTGGGTCTGGAGCGACATTGCATTCATGGTGTATTGATAGTTCTGGCCGCGCCCCCGGACGGCACCCTGCTTTTCATAGGCCTCGCGGGCATAGGCGATGGCCTCGTCGTAGCGATGTTCCGCGGCGCTGGAGCGCGACAACTGGATCAGGATACCGGCGTCGCGCGAGCGGGCAAGTTCCTCCTCCAGCAATGCGCGGGCCTCGGCCCGCGCTCCGGCATTTTCCAGCGTTCTTACCACCTGGCTCAGATGGTTTGCGCGCATCCCCACGTTGCCGCGGGCCGTCCCGCCGATTGGGGTATCCGGCAGGGCGCGGTAGAGAGCGGGCAGGGCCGCGATGTCTTCCTGCGCCAGGGCGAGCTGGAGCCGCGCCCGGGCCACCTCGCCCGCCATCGCGGGATTCGACGCCTCCACTTGGGTATAGGCGCTGAGCATTTCGTCGAATCGTCCCTGCTCATCCAGGAGAAAGAGCCGGAGATTCTGGAGGAGGAAGTCCTCCGGTCGCTGAGCGAGCATGGCATCGACCGCTTGGACGGCCTCGTCGTCTCGATCCAAATTGCGCAAGCAGGCCACGTAGAAATAGGCGAAGTTGGAGGCTTCCTGCCGCGCTTCGTCGCTTTCCGCCGTCGCATACTTTTCCGCCTCCGCGCGCAACCGCGCAATCACTGGCGCGAACTCTTCCGGGGTCGACGTCAGGCGATAGGCTTCGGCCAGGGCCTGGGCGCGCTGATGATCCGTCAATGGAAAGTTGTAGCCGGGCAGCGAGGCCACGTTGTTGTTGCCCGACTGGCGACCCCGCCGCGCGCCCTGCGGCATATAGAGCGGCGCGGGGAAGTTTCGCTGCGGCTGGGGCATGTTCTGAACCGCCTCTGCGGTCGGGGAAAACACCGCTTCGATGTACAGGTCGCGGGCCGCCGCCGCGTCGCCGCGCTCCTGGCGCAGGCGCGCGCGGCCCGTGAGGGCGGCATTGAGAAAGCGCGGGTCGAGTTCGGCCGCTTTCTGATAGAGCTGATCCGCCGTCTCCTGGCTCTCGGCGTTCTGAAAGGATCCTGCCACCTGCAGAAAGACCTGGGCTTTTTCCGGGGCATCTTCGGCCACTTCGGCCAGCACCGCCTCGGCTTCCGCGTAGCGTTCGCTCGCCGCCAACAATCGAATGTGCATGAGCCGCGCCTGATCCGCCAGGTTTGCGTCGACCTGCTGCGACAAGTCCTTCGCCATGGTGATGGCTTCGTCCGTGCGCTCAAGCTGCTGAAGGTAGCCGAAGATACGCCAGCGCAAGGACAGATCTTCCGGCTGAAGTGCGGACAGTTCGCGGGCAGCTTCCAGGGCCAGTTCCGGCTGCTCGGAGGCTTCGCAGACCAGCAGATAGTCGCGTCGGGCGTCGATGTTCTCCGGTTGCGCCTCAATGCGCTTGCGGTAGGTATCGACCATGGACTCCACGTCGTCGAACTGGCGGGAGAGATGGACCATGGTCTGCACGACCTGCTGGCGGACTTCGTTGAAACTCTGGCCGTAGCTGCGGGAACGAACACCGCCGAAGCCGCCCCGCTGCCGGTAAGGTCTGCTGAAGTTCATGTTCATGTTCATGTTCATTGACATCCCTCCCTGAAAAGAAGAGAACCCCGAAAAGTTCGCGGGAGGCTGGGATGCCGGGGCCGTCGTGGTGCCGTTGGCCGTGGGCGATTCCGGACGTTCGCCGATGTCCAGGATCTCTTTCAACTGTTCCAGCCCTTTGTCGACTTCGTTGAATCCGATCAACTGCTGCGCATAGTCGAATCGAAGATCGTAATCATACGGGTCGATCTCCAGCGCGCGCTCCGTACGGGCGTTTGCCTCGTCATAGAGCCCGTAGGCCTCCAACTGGCGCGCCACCTGCAACTGCACGGCGGCGTCATCAGCATTCTCGCGGGTGATGCGCTCCCACACGGCGATGGCGTCTTCCATCCGCCCGACCTGGGCGTAGGCCCCGGCAAGCCGATCAAGATCCTGGGGCGTGGGCTGAGCCGACCGCGCCAGGAGTTCTTCATAGACCGCCAGCACCTTCTGGTGATCGCCCGCCTGGTAGGCCTCGGTCATGACGAGACGGAGGACCGCGTCCCGATCTTCCACTTCGCCCCGGGCCCGCTCAAGGGTTTCCATGGCACCCCGAAGGTCACCGGCGGCGCGATACACCGCGGCCAGTTCCTGATAGGCCGCCAGGCTCTTGGGCGCGGCGCTGGCCCGGCGTTGGAACTCTGACAACAGAATATCGCGCTGACCATTGCGCACATACACGGCCGCCAGCCGGTTCACGGCGTCGAGCCGCGTGGTGTCGTCCGTGGCGGCTTCCAGCATCTTCCGGTAGACTTCCTGGGCCTCGCCGAAGTTCCCGAACTGCTGGAGGGCATCGCCAAACTCGCGAAAGTAGGCCGGTTGGGTGCTGTCGAGCTGAACGAGGTTCCGGTATTGCTGGAGGCCTTTTTCAGGCTCGCCGTTGCGGAGATAGGCCTGGGCGAGGGCCGTGCGAGCTTCGGGGCTGGAGGGCGATAGCTCCACCAGCTTTTCAGCGGAGCGGATCGCCTCCTGGGGACGGCCCGACGTGCCATAGAGCCCAAGCAGGTCGCGCAGATAGGCCTGCGAGCGCTCCGCGTCTTTGGTCATCAGGCCCTCAATGACTTCGATCGCCTTCTCCGTCTGCCGGTTCTCCTTGTAGGCCGACGCCAGCAGACGCTGAAATTCGATCCGCTCGGGGTCGATCGCAATGCACTCCTCATACAACTTCACCACGCCGGGCCGGTTGCCGAGGCGGGCGTAGAGCCGGGCCAGTTTGAGGCGCGCCACGGTGTCGCCTGGTGCCTGGGTGATGGCCTCTTCCCAGGCCGCGCGCTGCTGGTCGAGCGTACCGAGGGCCTCGAAGGCATCGAGAAGGCCCCGCTCGCCTTCGTTCTTCAGGTACTCGCTGGTGTCCTGCTCCGCCAGGCGCGTGTACTGCGCCACGGCCCCGGAATGGTCTTCGCGCGCCGTCAGGAGCCGGGCGTAGGCCAGGACATGATCGAGATTGTCCGGCTCCAGCGCCATCGCCCGGGCATAGAGCGCCTCGGCCTCGGCTTTGAACTCTTTCGACAACAAAATAGCGGCGATCTCCGCCACTTCTCCGGCGGGCGTATCTTCCGGGGCCACGGCCGCCTGCCACGCCGCGAGGGCCGCCTCTTCCTCGCCCATGTCGTACTTCAGGCTCGCCAGCCGCAGACGCCACTCCCGATCAGGCTGAATCGCCAGGGCCGCCTCGTAGGCCGCCGCCGCTTCGGGGAAAAACTCGCTACGCTCCAGCCACTCGGCAAGCTGGGCGTGGTTACCGGCCTTGCTGCCGTCGCCCACCACACGACGCCAGGTCTCCAGGGCCTTCTCCGGCGCTTTCTGCTCCAGCCAGACCTCGCCCAGCCGCCAAACATAGTCCGGCTCGGCGGGGTACTGGGCGATGAGGGATTCAAAGGTCGCGGCGAGGTCATCCA